>DGKK01000065.1 GCA_002387725.1 Nitrospirae bacterium UBA4572 | reverse complement strand
GCGTCAAGAATCCCTGCCTCCTTCAAGACTTCGCCGTCGGCCGGATCGCCGATGACCTGGTCGCAGCCGGCAAAGGGGGGATCGGAGATCTCATGGGGGACGATCAGGGTGACGGGATGGTTGCGGGATGTCAGCTCCTGGTAGGTGCTCCGCGCAAGGGGGCCCGTTCCGATCAGAATGGTGTGGTTTTTTCTTGTCGGCATTTTTTTCTCCGGAAGAAGGGCTCTTTTGATGCGTTCGTTCATGAGGGGGATGATGACAGAGGAGAGGGAGGCGCTGAAGACGGTGATGCCCAGGATCACAAGGCTCACAACATAAAGGCGGGCATCGTCGGTTCGGGGAACGATGTCTCCATAGCCGACGGTCGCCATTGTGATGACGGCAAAGTAAAGCGCCGTCGTCAGAGTCTGGATGGGGGGAGCGAAGCCCTTTCCGAGGATGAGGGATCCGAAGATCCCGTAGCCCATCAGAAGAAGAATGGAGAGCACCGAGAGGAAGGTCCCGATGGCGAGAGAGGACTGGTCGAAGGTCTTGCGAAAGAGGATCAGGGCCCCGAGGAGAAGCAGCGAAAAGGCGAGGGAGATTTCGGGAAGGGGGCTCTGGAAAAGATCGACGGCGATGGAAAGGAGTGTCATCAGAAGGATGATGGCCCAGATCATCCGGGAGCGGAGGAGGAGGCCGACCGACATCAGAATCTGCACCAGCCCGATGAGGGTCTTGGGGATGCCGCCCGGAATGTGGAAGATGCCGGGAAGATGGGCAAAGTCCTGAGCGGGGCCGAATTTCTCGAAAGACGACTGGATGATATGGATCTGCTCAAAGAGAGGGAGAACGTTCTTGAGACCCAGGAGTCCCACCAGAAGGGCCAGGATTCCGTGGGGAAAGATCCAGGAGCCTCCTGGGGCAGACTGAAGCCGCCTCTGGATCCAGTGGATCAGGCGCTTCCCTCGTACTTTTAAGCGCGTGTGAAGGCTCTTCGGGGACATGACGTCCTTTCAGGGGATCGCCGGAAGGGCTGACGGGACGATCGAATTTCTGAAAACAGCATGGAGTGTTTTGCCTGATGCTGTCCTGATGATAGAGGGAGGCAAGGGATGTGGCAAGAGGCGTCGTCAGAAGAACGCTCCTTTCGATGCCGGGAGCCGGACCCGTACCGTCAAGAACTATTTCCCTGACAAACAGTCGGGTTTTTGCTAGGATCGACAGAAGGCACGTTGACATTGAACTTCGGGGAGAGCTCTTGTCTTTCGTGCATTTGCCCTCCTCGCCCCGGGACTGTGGTCCCCAATCCTATAGATGTTATTGGAGGATGAAGCCATGGTCGGCATTCTTCTTCGGCTTCTGGCCAACGCACTGATCATCTTTTTTGTGGCCAGGATGGTCCGGGGGATCGAGATCCGGGGATTTGCCACGGCCATCGCCGTGGCTGTGGTCCTCGGGCTCTTCAACGCCCTTCTTCGCCCCCTTCTGATCTTTCTGACGCTTCCGATCACCGTACTCACCCTGGGGCTCTTCATCTTCGTCCTCAATGCCCTTCTGTTTTGGCTGGTGTCGGCGGTGGTTCCCGGATTTGTCGTCGAGGGTTTTTTCCCTGCCCTGATGGGAGCCTTTCTGGTCAGCCTCGGGAGTCTTCTGGTCTCTCTCCTGCTTCCCTTTTCATCTCCGGAAGGGAGACTGTGAGCCAGCGTCCGATGCCGGTCTTCGACCGGTGGAGGGAGACCACAGAGCCGGATCGGGTGGTTGTCCTTTCCCGGAAGGGGGAGTTCCTCTTCCGGCAGGGAGATCCTTCGGAGATGTTTTACGTGGTCACGGAGGGGCGGATTCTCTTTGTCAAGGAAAGTCCCTTCGGGACCCCCCTGATCCTGGAGCGGCTCCTTCCGGGGGAGTTTGTGGCGGGGTTTGCCGTGATCTTTGACTTTCCCTACCCTGCCGGAGCTCTTGCCGATTGCCCCTCCCGGGCAGAAGGCTACTCAAAGTCCCGCCTTCTGTCCGCCATCGATCAGGACCGGGAATTGCGTCGCGAGGTCCATACGGAGCTGGGGGAACGGTTCCGCATGTACCAGTCCCGTCTCCTCTATGCAAACATGCCGATCGAAGTCCGTCTGTCGCAGGTTCTCGTGGCCCTCTCCGGACGTGACCCCGACCAGGTCGCCTTGGGAGGAAGTCCTGTCCCCTCCGCAACTCTCCGAGATTCGATCGCCATTACCCGGACTGTCCTGGCCCAGATGTGCCTCACGACCGTGGAAACGGCCATCCGGGTCACGCGCATGTGGGAAAAAGCCGGGAAAATCGATCTCTCAAAGAAGGGGGTCATCCGCATCCTTGATCCCGTCTTTTTCTGCGATCAGGTTCGGGGCCATTCCCCCCGCGCCTAGACGGATGTTCTGCTGTGTTTAGCCTTCCTCAGGCCCATATTCCGCCCCGTTGCAGGCAACGCACACATAATCCCCATCCAGCCAGCGCATCATCGTGCCGCACTGGGGGCAAGCCTTTTTCCTCATTGTCTCGAGAACAACGCCCTCTTTGATATCGATTTCAGGCTTTTGCCGATTCTTTCCAGCCATGGATCTCTCCTTCTTCGTCGGAGCTCCGGACCCAATTCCGGCCTCTCGTCTTTAGTTTACTCCTTCTTCACTCTTTCGCAATCGGCCGACGATGAGAGCTTTCCTTGGAGTGCCTCCTCGTGGCGTCTCACCTTATTCGTCTTTGCCGAGGCGGGCTCCCGGGAGAAGGCTCACGATATTCCGTCTCTCCTGTTTGGGATCGTAGCGAAGTTTCGCGTGAATATCTCGCGTGAGGGCGGGATGGAGCGATGGGGCATGACGATGTGAGGGGACGGCGAGAGCAAGAAGAAAAATCGCCAGAAGCGGAAGGGAGGCCTCCTTCAGGGAGGTTTTTGTCCGGACCAGGATCCCTGCGGTAACAAGATAAAAGATGGCGATCAGAAGAGGGTTGGGGGAGGCAAGGGAAAGCGAGGCTCCGGGAAGACGGGCCAAGCCATGGACAAGCCCAAGAACGGCATGGGAGAGGCTTGTCAGGGGAAGGGTTATAAGGGCGACAGGAGGGAGGTGAAAAAGGTGCAGCAGAAGCTCGCCGGCTCCAAAGGGAAGAAGAATGTCCCCTGCCAGCGGGACGACAATGAGGTTGTCCGCAAGACCTTCCGGGTTGATCGTCCGGAAGACGGCAGCAATGAGGGGAGCCGTAAGAAGGGTGACCGCCGCTCCTGCCATCAGGGGGGTGAGAGTCCTCTGACGGGTTTTCAAGGGGTGTGACGTGTGCGCTCCCTTGCGCCCCGACAGGACAAGTCCCCAAAGGGCCAGAAGGGAGAGGAGAAAGGAGAGGGAGAGGGAAAGGCGGGGGAAAAGAAGAAGCATCAGGATCGTCGAGAGTCCCAGAATGGCGGGAAAGTCGAGGTCGACAAAGGCAAATCGGAGAATGACCGCCAGGGCGAAGCCCAGAAAGGCCCGGTCGGCCGCCTCCGGAGCCCCGATCATGAGGGTGTAGGCCAGCAGAAGGGGGAGGAGGGTCAGCGGGAGGAGGCGCCCCAAAGGAAGGTGAATGAGAAGCCGCCGGAGGAGGGGGAGGGGAAGAAGTCGGAGGGAAAGCAGCACCAGGCCCCCGAAAAAGAAGGCCAGGAGAGTCATATGTTCCCCCGAGACTGACAAAAGGTGGGAAACTCCAGCCATTGTAAAGTCCTCACGTTCCTCCCTGGTCATGAATCGTGTGTCCGAGAGGAGAAGGGCGGAGAGGAGGCCTGCCGTCTCCCGGGGAAATGTGGAGAGAAGGTGGGTCAAAAGCTCCGCCTGCCGGTGGTGGAGCCGCCTCAAAAGATCCCCGCGAGGGGAGAGGGTTCGGGTCACAGCCATCGGAAAGCTCTCCGAGAGAATGTAAAACGGACGGGAATCTCCGAAGAGGTCGGGGGGCGAGGGGTGCGAGGGGGCGATGGCGACGCCGCTCAGGCAGTCTCCGGTTTCGAGCGTGCCGGTGAGTCGGTCCGAGGGGATGAAGAGGCGGAAGGAGGAGGGAAGATCCGGCGAAGAGCCATCGTTCTTCAAGGAGGCGAGGGTTCCATGTGTTGTGGACCGAGGGGGCTCCGCAAGGCAGAGGGAAAAAAAGGCGGGGGTGAGGAGAGGGGGATTTGCATTTTCTGCTGGAAGGGCCAGAAGGCCTCCGAAAAAGGACAGGATCCAAAGAAGAAGGGGAAGAAGGTGCCGGGAACCGGACAAGAGTGAGACAATCAGGGGGGCCGAAACAAGCGCCCCCAAAAGGAGAGGAAAATCCCGGGCCAGGGAAGACAGGAATAGCCCTCCTGCCAGGATGACGGAGGCCGGAAAAAGATCCTTGACCGTCAGGGGGCGGGGAACGAGGGGCGTCAGGATCTCCCGGACGGGACTCAATGGGAGGGGAGCGAGGTCGAGGGGGAGCCAAGGTCGAGGATCACCGCCTCTTCGAGCTCCTGCATCATCTGGTTCAGGACGTTGGCATCGGGGCCCTCAAGCATGATGCGGATGGCCATTTCGGTTCCCGAATAGCGCAGAAGCAGGCGGCCGTGGCCGGAAAGAAGGCTGTCGACATGGGCCTTCCTCTTTGAGAGTTCGGGAAGGCTCTCTATGGGAGGCTTCGATCTGACGGGAAGGGTCTTCAGGATCTGGGGGTAGGGCTCCATCACCCGGGCGGCATCGTCGAGGGAAATTCCTTCCTTGTCCAGGAGGGAAAGAAGCTGGAGGGCCGTGATGAGCCCGTCCCCGGTGGTGAGGTAGTCCCGGAAGATGATGTGGCCGGACTGCTCCCCCCCGAAAGAGAGGGCCAGGCGGTCGAGCTCCTCAAGAATATAACGGTCCCCCACCTGGGTCTTCCGGAGAGAGATCCCATGGCGCTTCATGGCCTCCTCCAGCGCCAGATTGCTCATGACGGTGGTGACCAGAGTGTCTCCGGGAAGTCGTCCTTCCTTTTTCAGGAAGGGGGCGATAATGGCCATGATCCTGTCTCCGTCCAGGATCTGGCCCTTCCCGGTGACAAAGACAGAACGATCCGCATCTCCGTCGAAGGCCACCCCCAGGTCGGCTCCGGTTTCAACCACCTTGCGTGCCAGTGTTTCCGGGTAAAGCGCCCCGCAGTTTAGGTTGATGTTGACCCCGTCGGGAGCGTCTGACAGGGCGATAACCTCCGCACCCAGCTCGCGGAAGGCCATGGGGGCCACCTTGTAGGCTCCTCCATTGGCCATATCGGCCACGATCCGGACCCCGTCGAATTTTTGTTTTCGGGGAAGAGTGTTTTTGACAAACTCCACATACCGGCCTTCGGCACCGGAAAGCCGTGTCACCTTGCCGATGAGGGCTCCCGTCGGACGGATATGATCGATCTCGTCCCCCATGACAAGCCGTTCGATCCGATCTTCAAGTTCATCGGGGAGCTTGAGCCCTTCCGAGGAAAAGAACTTGATCCCGTTGTCATCATAGGGATTGTGGGAGGCGGAGATCATGATGCCGGCATCGGCCCGGAGGCTTCGGGTGAGATGGGCAATGCCGGGGGTCGTGAAGGGTCCGACAAGGATCACATTGACACCCATGGAGGTTAGTCCGGAGGTCAGGGCCATCTCCAGCATGTAGCCGGAGATCCGGGTGTCCTTGCCGATGACGACATGGTGTTCTTCTCCGGCCCGGGCAAAGAGATGGGCCGCAGCCCGCCCGAGACGAAAGGCCATTTCTCCTGTGACGGGATGGATGTTGGCGCGTCCGCGGATTCCGTCGGTTCCAAAGAGTCGGGTCGAGGGCTTGATCAAGGGAGATCCTTCCTTTTGAGAGGGCTGAAGGGGGAATCCTGCCGCTTTCATTTTAGCGTTGGGAAGACGAAGAATAAAGGGCGGGGAGGGGCTTTGGCGGACAATGCCTTGACAATGTTGGCAGGAATCCCCCTTAGCGTCTTCGTGAAGATCGCGCGATCTCGATGGTGACCTTTCGGGGAGAGAGGATCCTTATCCGGACCGGATCGGGCGAGACGAGGGAGAGGGAGAGCGTCTGGGCACTCTTGTCACTCAGTGTTTTCAGCTCGATTGGCTGTGTTTTGATAAAGGAGATGGTCGAGAGTAGAGTTCTGTCCCCTTCCACAAGGGCCTGACGGGGCACAACATGGATCCTGATGGGGGCAATCCGGTCTCTTGTCTCTCCAATAAATTGAGGGACAATGGGGATCTCCCTTCGGCCAAGCGGGAGAATGCTGAGAGAGAGAGAGGGAGGGGAAAAATGAATGACCCGGATCCCGGAAGGAAGGGCGACATTTCCGGTTTCAAGTGGAAGGTTCGTTCGCCCCGGACGAAAGTGACGTCCGTCGAGGAGAATGGTGAGGCGTTCCGGGCGGATCAGGCTTCCCATGCCGTGGGGGCCCTTGAGCGTCACCGTGACATGATCCGGGGTGGCCCGATTCAACTCGAGATGGGGCGGGAGGTTGGAGACGGTGACCGGGAGAGTCAGCGTGAGGTATTCGTTCCCCGTGCGGCTGATGTGGTACCAGAGGGACAGTGAGAGAACAAGCGCGAGAATCTTGATCGGGAGATTGCGCATGAGACTTCGTGAGAGCCCTTCCCATCGTCCGGTCATGGAGTGCTCCTGGGGCGACGGCTGGACGGATCAAGGGCCCGCAAAAGGTATTTTCCTCCCGGAATGGCATTGAGGGTTCCGATGAGTCCTTTGCGGAGGAAGGTCAACCGTCTGTTCGAAGGGACGCGGCTTTCCTTCCGGAAAAGGCGAGCCAGGGTCTGACGGAAAAGGACCATGTCTGTCTGGGGTGTGACCCGTCCGGCCACGACAAGCGAGATCTGTGATGTCTCCTCGCTGACCACCAGGGCGACCGCATCCGTCTCCTCCGTAATCCCGATGGCCGCCCGATGTCGGGTTCCGTATTGCCGGGAAAGCTCCGAAGAGAGCGAGATGGGAAGAAAGCACCCCGCCGTGGCGATCCGGTTTTTGCGGATAATGGCCGCCCCGTCATGAATCGGGGAGTAAGGCAGAAAGAGGCTCACCAGAAGCTCGGAGGAGATGAGGGCGTCCAGAGGAACTCCAACCTCGACGACCTCGGAAAGGTCGGTCGTCCTTTCGATGACGATGATGCCTCCGATCCCCCGCCGACTCAAGGTCTGGAGCGCCTTGACGATCTCTTCCGAGTCGATGGGGGTATCTCCCAGGGGAATGCCAAAAAGGAGCGGGCTCTTCCCCACCCGGGCGAGAGCTTTGCGGATCTCCGGTTGAAAGAGGATCAAAAGAGCAAGGATGATCTGGGACCAGAAGCTCGTGATGAGCCAGTTCAGGGTATAAAGCTTGAGCCAGCCCGAGACGAAGAAGACAAGAAGGAAGACCAGGACTCCGATCACCATCTGGAAGGCCCGTGTTCCGCGAATCAGAAGAAGGATCTGGTAGAACACGAACCAGACGGCCAGGATGTCGAGAACATTCCGCCAGAAGGAGAAATGCAGGAGACTATCCATGGAGGGCTCCTGCAATGGAGCGGAGGGTGCGGCGAATTTCCCGGGCGATATCGGGGCGATGGGTTCGGAAGAGGAGCGCTCCATGAAGGCAACACCAGGCCATGACGCCGCCTGTGGCGAAGTCCCGGTCCGCGGGGAGGCGGGGTTCTTCGGGGGAGTCGAGAAAACGCTTTCTTGATGGGGCGATCAGGAGGGGACCCAGACGGGAGAGTCTTCCCATCTCGCGAAGGAGAGAGAGGTTGTGTTCGCGGGTTTTACCGAAGCCGATCCCCGGGTCAAGAATGATCCTGTCCCGGGAGATCCCCTGTGACTCAAGGAAGGCAAGCCTTTCACGAAAAAAATCTTCGACGCTCTCCACGACATTTTCATAATGAGGATGGTCTTGCATTGTCTCGGGAGTCCCCTGTTTGTGCATGAGAACGGCCATGACACGAGGGGAGTCCCTGAGAATGTCAATAAAGCCCGGGTTGCTGAGACCGTCAATGTCGTTGATGAGTGAGGCGCCAAAGGGGAGTGCTTCTCTGAAAACAGAAGGTCGGCGAGTATCGATGGAAAGAGGAACGTCAAGCGATGACAAGGCGGCAAGTGCCAATTGAAGACGCTCCCTCTCCTCGTTTTCAGAGATCGGGGAGGATCCTGGACGTGTGGATTCGGCTCCGACATCGAGAATTTCAGCTCCCGCCTCAATCAGGCAGGCGGCATGTTCCTGAATCTGTGCCGGTGAGAGAACCCCATCTCCGGAAAAGGAGTCGGGGGTGATGTTGACGATTCCCATGACAAGGGGGAGATCCCCCTTGTCTCGGGATCGGTCGAGAAGGGCCCGGAAATCAGCCCGGGGCATTGGCCGCCTGGATAAGGGCATCGATCTGCGGCGAGTCGAGCGTTTCTTTCTCCAGGAGGGCTTCTGCGATGTTGTGGAGAGCCTTCATATGAGTCGAAATCAGGCTCTTTGACTTGGCGTAGGCATCGAAGATGATGCCGCTGACCTCCCGGTCGATGTCGATGGCGGTGGATTCGCTATAATCCCGTCGCTGGAACATCTCCCGACCTAGGAAAATCTCATCGTTCTTCTGGGCAAAGGTAATGGGCCCAAGCTTGTCGCTCATTCCCCATTCACAGACCATCTTCCGGGCGAGGTCCGTGGCGCGTTCGATGTCGTTTCCTGCCCCGGTGGTGATGGAACGGGTGACGAGCTCTTCGGCAACCCGTCCTCCCATCAAGATGGCGATGTTGTTCAGGAGGAAGTCCTTCCCGTAGGTATACCGGTCATCGGTCGGCAGCTGCTGCGTCACCCCCAGGGCACGGCCGCGGGGAATGATGGAGACCTTGTGAACCGGATCCGTTCCGGGGAGCAGTTTTGCGACAAGTGTGTGGCCTGCTTCGTGGAAGGCGGTGACCCGTTTCTCCTCTTCCGTAATAAGGATGGACTTTCTTTCCACGCCCATGAGGACCTTGTCCTTGGCATCCTCAAACTCGCTCATCTCCACAACCTTTTTGTCCCGTCGGGCAGCAAGAAGGGCGGCTTCGTTCACAAGATTGGCGAGATCGGCCCCGGAAAATCCGGGGGTGCCCCGGGCAACCGTCTCCAGGCTGACGGAGGAGTCAAGCGGGATCTTCTTGGTATGGACCTCAAGGATTTTGATCCGGCCTTTAAGGTCAGGTTTGCCCACAATGATCTGTCGGTCGAATCGGCCGGGACGGAGAAGTGCGGGATCGAGAACGTCCGGCCGGTTTGTGGCGGCGATCAGGATGACGCCTTCGTTGCTTTCAAAGCCGTCCATCTCCACAAGAAGCTGGTTCAGCGTCTGTTCCCGTTCGTCGTGGCCTCCGCCGAGTCCGGCACCACGATGGCGCCCCACCGCATCGATTTCGTCGATGAAGATGATGCAGGGGGCATTTTTCTTCCCCTGCTCAAAGAGATCGCGCACCCGCGAGGCCCCGACTCCGACGAACATTTCCACGAAATCGGACCCGCTGATATGAAAGAAGGGAACATCTGCCTCACCGGCAATGGCCTTGGCGAGAAGGGTCTTTCCGGTTCCGGGCGGACCGACAACCAGGACCCCCTTGGGGATGTGTCCTCCCAATCGCTGAAATTTGGAGGGATCCTTAAGGAACTCGACAATCTCAAAGACCTCCTCCTTGGCTTCATCAACACCGGCCACATCGGAGAAGGTGATCTTCTTCTTGTCCTCCGTCATCATCTTGGCCCGGGATTTTCCGAAGGACATCGCCTTGTTGCCACCGGACTGCATCTGGCGCATAAAGAAAACCCAGAGCAGCACGAGGACAAGGATCGGTCCCCAGGAGATCAGAAGGCTCATGTACCAGGGGTTTTCTCCGGGGGGAATCGCAATGATCCTGACGTTTTTCTTCTGGAGTTCTTCCACCAGGTGGGGATCGTTGGCCGCGTATGTTTCAAAACGTGTGCCGTCCTTCATCACCCCATTAATATGGTTTCGCTTGATCGTGACCTCGCTCACTTGGTTCATCTCGACCTTGGAGATGAAATCAGAGTAGATGAGATTTTGCGAGGTAGGTTCCCGGAACTGGAACATGTCAAAGACGAGAAAAACGACGATGCCGATGATCAGCCACAGGGCGAGATTCTTGTAAAACGGTTTCATCAAGAGGGTCCTCCTTCAGGGGATACTGTGGTTGATTCTAGCATGGAGGATCCCGCTCTTCAATCGAGAGGGGAGCGAGGCACACGCGAGAAAACAAGGGGCGTGAGTTGTGTGAATGGGTCAGGAGGTCTGGTCAAGGACGGCGATGAATGGCAGGGTCCTGTATTTGTTTTTGTAGTCGAGCCCGTATCCGATCACAAACTTGTTGGGGATGGAGAATCCGGTATAGTCCGGGGTAAAGGAGATTTCCCGACCGGCTGTCTTGTCGAGCAATGCACAGAATCTGATGCTTTCGGGCCGATGCTTCGCCAGCGCCTCGAGAATGAGGTGGGCGGTATGGCCGCTGTCGACAATGTCCTCAATGACAAGAACATCGGCGCCGGTCAGATCGAGGGATGGAGCAGAGAGTTCGCGTCCCGAACCGGTTTTTGAACTCGATGTCATCATGAAGTCGATCTGGGCAGGAATCCCGATCGAACGGGCCAAGTCGGCGGTAAAGGCAAAGGCTCCCTTCAGAATTCCCAGGAGAACAAGATTTTTCCCCTCATAGTCCCGGGTGATGCGAAGGCCAAGTTCCCTGACGCGGTGGAGGATCTCTTCCTGAGTGATCAGGGGTTTTCCAAAAATTTTTTCCACCAGGAGGGCTCCCTCGCTTGAAATGTGATTGAAAGATAGGGGCCTGTTTCTGCCCCGGGCAAATCTCCGGTTCTGTCGAGCCAGCCGGGGATCCAGAGGGCCTTCCCTCTAAAGGCCAGAATGGGAAGCCGATCCTTGATTCCGGCTGGCATGGGCCTCCGAGACAGGAGCTGGTCCACCGTTCGCGACCCGATGCCCCGGAGGGACCCGTCCCCCTTTGTTTTCCCTAAGGGGTTCCGGGAGGGCCAGAGCGGAAGAGCCTTTCTGCGATAGGTCATCTCAAAGTCTTCGGCCCCTTCCCTGACCACTTCGGCGGAAAGGTGGGCCGAAAGAGATGGGCGGAGGGGCATTCCCCCGGTAGGAAAAGGACCGGGGGAGGCGCTCGGGCCGGCTATCGTGAGATGGCCGCTCCGGGGCAAGGGAACGGATATTTCTTTCCCTTCGTTCGGAAGGCTTGCCCTGAGATGTCCCCCCATGGGGAGATTCGTATTTTGAGTGTCTGGGTAAAGATATACCAGATCCGCATGGTCCGAAACAATATCGAGATGCCAGCCGCCACCCAGGGGAAAGTGGCGAAGTGGCCCCGATGGGGGAGTCGCCAGTGTCCTGAGAAGATTCCTTTCGGGGGGGAGAGGGAGTTTCCATTGTCTCTGGCGGTCGAGGATGTTTCGGGAAAAGGCGGCTTGCCGGGAGGGGGCGAGCGCACGAAAGAGGCGAAGCGAGAGGCGAACGTATCCGGGATCCTCGAAAATGAGGAGGGGGCCGGCCGAAAGAGGCGCCGAAGCGGAGAGTTCTTGAGCCATGTGGTGGGCAAGGGCGTCAAGATGTGCTGTCCCTCCCGGGAAGATCCGATCGATGGCGGGACGAAGCTCCAGGCGAATCCGATTCCTGAGGGGTCCGAGATCGAAGTTCGCGGGGTCTTCCATAAAAGCTTCTCCGGCCTCGCGCAAGGCCTGACGAATCTCCTCGCGCTCAAGAAAAAGAAGTGGCCGATAGATCTTCCCATTTTTTTCCGGAATTCCCACGAGGCCCCGGGGCCCTGTTCCCCGAAAGAGATTGGCCAGAACGGTCTCGATCCTGTCGTCTTTCTGGTGACCCAAGAAGAGGACAGAACGGGGATTCTCGGCAAGGTAGGCATTGAAGAAATCCTGTCGCTCTTGTCTCAGGAGTGTTTCGGAGACCTGTGGGCGACGCTTTTCGATGGAGCGAGATTCTCCCAAGACAAGTCGCGCCCCAAGCCTTGCCGCCAAACTTGTGACAAAGTCTTTGTCCCTGGCATTTTTGGGAGGATCGGTGTGATGGTCGAAATGGAGGATGTCGAGGGAGCGGTTTGAGGGAAGATGTCGGATAAGGAGATGGAGGAGAAGGACGGAATCCCCACCTCCGGAGACTCCCACGCTCCATGCGGCGCCATCTGGGACCAAGAGGTCATGCCGAAGAAGAAAGTTTCGGAAGGGAGCATCAAAGGGGGCGAACGGATCCTTCAAAGACGATGTCATGAAGATACCTCAGGGAAGAGTCGATATCGGAGGCGATCTGGGCTTTGAGGGCATCGACGTTGGGAAAGGATCGTTCTCCCCGGACCCGGTGGTAAAAGAAGACCTCGTGATCGACTCCGTAAAGGTCGCCGGAGAAACCCGGAAGGTGTGTCTCGATCACAGGACGGTGCGTTCCAAAGGTGGGCTTTGTTCCGATATAGGTGGCTGAGTCATGAAGGACTCCCTCCACTCGTGTCCGTGTCGCATAGACTCCCGGCGGAGGGACGAGCCGGTGGTCAGGGGGAATGAGATTAAGCGTCGGAAAGCCCAGAAGTCGTCCCCGTTGTTCTCCACGGACGACGGGTCCCGAGATCTCCAGGGGACGGGTCAGAAGCCGGTTGGCTTGCTCGATCTCTCCCTGGTCCACGGCCTTCCGGATTCGGGAGCTCGAGATTCGATGCCCCTCCTCCATAAAGGGGGAAAGAGGAATCACCTGGGTACCTTCCGATGAGAGCTCGTGGCTCAGGGTATCCAATGTCCCCAGACGACCGGCCCCGAAGCGAAACTCTTCCCCCACGAGAATGAGGGCCGGGTGAAAGAGGGGCCTCAGAACGTCAGAGACAAAATCTTTTGCGGCCATGGCGGCCAAGGCCTTGTCAAAGGCAAGGGAGACAAGAATCTCAAGGCCAAGCTCCCCCAAGACCTCTTCCTGCCTTTCCCGGGACATGATCATCCGGAAGGAGGAGTCGGGAGCGAGCACAAAAAGCGGATGGGGGTCAAAGGTCAAGAGGAGGGAGGGACAGGAGAGCGATCTTGCCCGATCGAAAAGCTGGGAAAGAAGATACTGATGGCCGGCATGAACTCCGTCGAAGTTCCCAATGGTCATGGCATAGGGACCCGGAGGGAGGCTTCGTCGCAGGGTGGCCAAGTCACCGCGGTAGGTTTGCACGATGTTTAGCTCCGAAGGAGGCGTGCAGCGCGGATGGCAAAATAGGTCAGGATCATCTGGGCCCCTGCACGTCGGATGGCTGTCAGTGTTTCGATCATGACCCGATCGGTGTCGATCCAGCCATTGGCCCCGGCTGCCATGATCATCGAATACTCTCCCGAAACCTGGTAAGCCGCCACAGGAAGATCCGAGATTTCAGAGACCTGGGAGATGATATCGAGGTAGGCAATGGCTGGCTTGACCATCAGCATGTCCGCACCCTCCTCCATATCAAGACGCGCCTCCCGGAGAGCTTCCCGTCGCCCCCGGAAATCCATCTGGTAAGAACAACGGTCTCCGAACTGGGGGCCGCTCATCATGGCATCCCGGAACGGACCATAGAGAGCGGAGGCATATTTGACCGCGTAGGAAAGAATCAGTGTGTCGGTCAGGGCATTTTCATCGAGTCGGCGTCTGATGGCCCCCACTCGGCCATCCATCATGTCGGAAGGGGCCACGACATGCGCGCCTGCCTGGGCATGGAGAAGAGCCATTCCCGCGAGAATGTCGAGGGTCGGGTCATTCTCGATTCGGTCGCCGCTGACAAGGCCACAGTGGCCATGGGTCGTGTATTCGTCGATGCAGACATCGGTCATGATGACAAAGCCGGGAAACCTTTCCCGAATGGCTCCGATGGCCTGAGGGACAGGACCATCGGGGTTGAGGGCTTCCGATCCGTTGTCATCTTTCCTTTCCGGAATTCCAAAGAGAAGGAGGGATCGGATGCCGGCCTCCCACGATTCGCTCAGGATATCGGGAAGACGATCCACTGAGTGGCGGAAGACACCTGGCATGGAAGCGATGGGCTCTTTTCTGTCCCGCCCCCAGGTAACGAAGAGGGGAAGGATGAGGTTGTCAGGGTGAAGGTCCACCTCCCGCACAAGATTTCTGAGAGCAGGGCTATTTCTCAAACGGCGAGGCCGTTCGACGGGATGGCTCACGGTCAGGCTCCTCCTGGATGGACTCTCCCCGAGTTTCCGGGGGGGCGAGAAAGTTCTTTTGCATTATTTCCGAACTGGGAGAGGAAGTCCACCGCGGTCTCAACGACCGAAGGTGTGGTGGGGTTTTTGGCCATGACGAGAGTCTGAATTGCCGAACGGAGCAATTCTTCCCGGGTTGTGGGGCCAATGGCGAGGGAGGGGATTCGGGAAATTGCCTCGGCATGGTCAGGGAAGAGAGATATGAATCCCCGGATGGCCGAAGGGCTGTAGAAGATGGCCAGGTCAATGGCGCCTTCGTCGAGAATGGTCCGCAGTCGTTCCATCCTGTAGGAGGGAACGTCGGGGAGAGTATTTTCGTAGACCGAGATGGTTTCGACCCCATAGCCCAGTTCTTCCAGCCCCCGGGGGATGGCTCCCGTCCCCCGATCGCCCCGAACGAGCAGAACCTTGCCTGAATGCGGCTCCGGGAGATTTCTGAAGGCATCAATCACCCCTTCTCCATGGGACTCGGCGGGAGCAAGGTCGGGCCGAAGCCCTGCCTCGTTCAGAGCGGTGCTCGTGGCCGGGCCCATGGAAAAGATCCGGAGGCCGGCCAGGGAGCGCAAGTCCTTATTGCTCTTCCCAAGCCCTTCCAGGAAGTATTGGACTCCGTTGGGGCTCAGAAAGACAATCCAGGCGAAATCTTTCAGGTGTTCAATGGTGTGCATGGATTTCTCGGAGAAACTGGGGGAAACGTGGATGGTTGGAAATGTAATGACGGTGGCGCCGAGGGCTTCCAGAGTCTCCGAAAGCTCCTTGGAGCGTGAGCGTTCCCGGGTCAGGAGGATGCGCTTGCCCAAGAGTGGGAGCCGATGGCTCCAGGAGACATCTTTCCGAAGGGAGACCACTCCTCCAATGGTTAGAATCGCTGGGGGGGCGATCCCGTGTTCTTTGAGAAAGGCCGGAATTTCTTCGAGTGTCTGATAGTAAGACTCCTGATTGGGGGTGGTTCCCCATCGAATGATGGCCGTTGGGGTCTTCGGATCGAGCCCGGCATTCAAGAGGCGAGCCACAAGCTCTTTCATATACAGGGCTCCCATCAGGACGACAACGGTCTGATGGGGGCGAGCAAGGGCGTCAATGTCAGGCTGCTTCCAGTCAGTGGGATCATCATGTGCCGTGAGGATAATCAGGCGTGAGCTATGGTCCCTGTGGGTCACGGGGATGCCCGAATAGGCAGGAACAGCCACCGGAGAGGTCACTCCCGGTATGACAATAAAGGGGATGCCTGCCTCGGCCAACACCTGCGCTTCCTCGCCTCCTCGGCCAAAGACAAACGGATCGCCCCCTTTAAGCCGAACGACGGACAGTCCTTGTCGAGCATGCTTGACAAGTGTCTCCCCGATTTCCTTTTGTGACATCCGGGGATGGTTCCGAACCTTTCCGACATCGATTCTCTTGGCCTCGTCGGGGGCCATGTCGAGAAGTTCAAGGGGAATAAGATGGTCATAGAGAAGCACATCGGCCATGGAAATCGCACGGGCGGCTCTCATGGTCAGAAGACCGGGATCCCCGGGGCCGGCTCCCACAAGGTAGACCATGGAGGCCTTCTTCTTGAGAGGGAAGGGGGCGTGATCAGCCATTGTTCCCCCTTTTTCGTTTTCGGAGAGACAGACAATATTGAGGGCTCAAACGGGAGAGCGTAATCGACGTTATTTGGGAATCCAAGGTGGGTATCGGTCTCATGATTTGATCATAGAGCGGAAGATGAGGGATCTTCAATCCGGGATGCCGGGATCATTTTTCGGAGGAAGAAATTCGTGCTGCAGAGAGAATATCCGTCAGGATTTTCTGACCGCCGCGGGACAAGAGTTTCTGTGCGGCTTCCACACCGAGCCTATGGGCCTCTTTTGCCGGTCCGGACGTGTGCTCCTCGAGAAGTGTGGTTCCTTCGACATCGAGAATGCGAGCGATCAACTCGATCTGTTCCGGACTGATGGTGCGGGCATGGGCGGCGATCGGGAGCTGGCATCCTCCGTCGAGTGCCGAGAGAACTCCTCGCTCAGCCAAAACGCACGCCGTTGTCTCCGGGTCGTGCATTCTGGCAAGAATGGTACGAATGCGATGGTCTCCCGTTCGACACTCAAGACCCAAGGCTCCCTGTCCGACGGCCGGAAGGGAGAGCTCAACGGGGAGATATTCTCGAATTCTGTCCGAGAATCCAAGACGTATGAGTCCGGCAGCTGCCAGGATGATGGCATCGATCTGATTTTCGTCAAGCTTTCTAAGGCGGGTCCCCACATTTCCCCTCAACGATTCGAATCGGAGATCCGGCCGGCGCTTTTTGAGCTGCGCCATTCTCCGGAGGGATGATGTTCCGATTCGAGCCCCGGGGGGCAAGGAGGAAAAGGAGGAGTAAGCATTCGAGACAAAGGCATCTCTCGGATCTTCACGGGAGAGGATGGCTCCGATCTCAAGGCCCTCGGGCAGAAAGGCCGGAACATCCTTCATGCTATGGACGGCGAGATCGATTGTCCCGGCAATAAGGGCTTCCTCTATTTCCTTGACGAAGAGTCCTTTGCCCCCCACCTGAGAGAGGGGGACGGAGAGGATCATATCCCCGGTTGTCTTGATGATGGTGAGTTCCGATTCGAGGCCGGCCGTGTGACGGATCATGGCCGCCACATGGCGAGCTTGCCACAATGCCAGTTCCGATCCACGTGTTCCGATTCTGATGGGAGAGGAGTCTGAAGGGCTCAGCAAGTCTGCTCGCCGGGGAGGGGAAGATCGGAGAGCGGTGAATCGAGTACGGACTTTCCTTCCCGCTCTTTTGGGGAGGTGTCTTCATGTGATCCGTTTCGGGAGAGGATCTCGGGGGGGAGTCCGTAGCAGCGGGTGATCCACTCCCAGGCTTCATCAATGTTCGACGAGTTTCGTAATGTCTGATAGGTGGGATGAAGCATCTTGTTCATCAGAGACTGTGTCAGAAGAAGAACTTGCTTGCGGGCCTCATCGGGAAGGGTGTCAAGGGTTCTTGAAAAACGATCAAGTTCGGCAAGACGGATTTCTTCTGTATGCTGTCTCAGTGCCTGAATCAGGGGAACGGCTGATCGCTCCGCTCGCCACTTCTCAAACTGGGCAACCTCTTGTCGCACAATTTCCTTGGCGGCAAAGGTCTCCATTTCCCGTTCTTTCTGGTTGGACAAAACCACGGATCGTAGGTCGTCGATATTGTAGAGAAAGGTATTCGACAGTCGGGAGATCTCGGGGTCAATATTTCGGGGAACGGCAATGTCGATCAGAAAAAGGGGGCGGTACCCTCTCCGCTCCATGGCCGACTCCATGATCGGAACCGTCAGCAAGTACGTCTCTGCACCGGTCGAGCAGACGACCATATCAGCCTCAGAGAGGATGTCATCGAGACGGGACATGGGGGCATAGGTTGCTTCGTATTCAGCCGCCAGGGGTTCCCCCTTGGCAGGATCCCGTGTCATAAGGGTGAGGGAGCGAACACCCATTTTTTTCATGTGGCGGGCGGTAAGTTGTGCCATCTCCCCTCCTCCGAGGAGGAGGACGGACTTGTTGGACATGTCCTGGAAGATTTTTCGAGCCAGCTGGCAGGCGGCATAACTGATGGAGACGGGAAGGTGGCTGATCGCCGTTTCCGAACGGACACGTTTTGCCGAACTGACTGCGCGCTGGAAGATCTGATTCAGGTAGGGGCCAACGGAGTTCTCTTTTCGACAGATCTCGAAGGATTCCTTGACCTGCCCTGTAATCTGGGGCTCCCCCACAACCATCGAGTCAAGGCTTGCCGTCACCTGAAAAAGATGTTCCACCGCTTCGGAGTCGGTTTTGTAATAGAGGTGAGGGCGAAGGGGGACCGAGGTGAGGGCGGGATGAGTCTTCGAGAGGAAGTCGGTGAAAAAGTCGGGAGATGGATGGATGTTTGATGTTATTGTCAGGATTTCCACGCGATTGCATGTGGAAAGGAGGAGGCATTCCAGGACGGAGTCCTGACGGGCAAGAGCCTGTACCGCAGAGGAAAGGCTTTCCTTCGGGTAAGCAATTCTCTCTCTGATTTCCACGGGAGCTGTCTTGTGGTTGACGCCAGCAAGGGTGATCTTGATCAAATGGCTGTCTCCGCTATCACCTAGCTTATCTTTGTCGCAGGGAATCCGGCATGGTATCTGTCGGCCCTATAAAATGAAATGGGAGCCTTTAGAAAAGAAGGCCAACACCAACATTGTTGCAGCAAAGACAAGAAACCCCGAAATCGATAGGTACGCGGCCTGCTTTCCCCGGAATCGACGGTTCCTTCTGACAAGCACAGTCATGGCATAAAGCAACCAGACGAGAATCGCTCCGATAAAGGCGAGTCGGCCTTGGGACGCGAGCGGAAGAGTTCTCCCGAACTTTTCCAATGACCAAATCATGGCAAAAAAGAGTCCTGCGGTCAAGAAAACAAACCCGATCCCACTAAAGTTGTTGTTCAGCTGATCGAGGGTTTCGAGGGAGGGGATCCGGGCGAAAAATCTGTTGAAGATCTTTCTCCGAAGAAAATGATCGAGCACCAGGTAGAGAACGGAAACCATAAATGCCAAGGCCGCCGACGCCAGTCCCAAGTCGATCAGGAGGGTATGAATGGAAAGAAGGAGGCCGATCGGCGCTCCGCTTGACAGAACCGGCGCCCTGAAGGAAATTCCAATGACCATAAGGGTTGAAAAGAAGGCAATTCCAAAGATGAAGAGTCCCAGGATCCGCACCTTTTTCTGGTGTTCAAGATAAAGGAAAGTCAGAACCAGAGACCAGGAAAAAAAGGAAAGGACCTCTCGAAGTGAGAGGAGCGCGACGTGGCCCTGAAAGCCGAATCGAATAAAGATGGCAAGGGATTGGAACAGGACTCCCCCCACCCCCGCGGTCACCGGAGCCCAGGGAATCCTGGGAGGGCGCGAGAGAAGAATCTCCGAAAGATAGAGAATGAAGGCGCCCAGATAGAAGCCGCTTGCCATTTCAAGGAGGAGAAGCTCAAGGGGGGAAATTGTCACGCAGACCCTGTCCTGTTGTTGCCGTGGTGTCCGGAAGCCGGAAACTGCCTCAAGTCGTTTGCCTGAAAACTATGTTAGACTTCTAGAAGGTTTCTTCTGTTCAGTTTATCACAATGGGATTATTCGGACCAGATTGCTTTCGTGCCGGTATTGCTCCGGCCAGCCACGCTCCGGAGGGGCCGTTGTACAAAAATGTTGGATCGACCCTGAAGGTCCAGGGGCTTTTTGAGAGGCCTTTTCGCTTTTCACCTCACCCAGTCAGCTTTTCCGGGATCGACGACTCATTTCTCTCCTCGTTGGGACAGGCGCTCCTTTCTTTTTACCGAGCCTTTGACCGTCTTTACCGTGAGCCCTCAGTGGGGGAGGAGTTTGTCAGGGACTACCTTGATCGGGGCAAGCCTCCGGACCTCCTCGCCTATGGCCTTGCCCGCCGATTCAGATCTGATCTTCCCGGAGTCCTGCGCCCGGATCTCCTGTTAACATCTGAAGGACCCGTTCTCACTGAGATGGATGCTGTCCCGGGAGGCCCGGGTCTTCTTCTGGCTCTCTCAAGAATCTACCGCGATCGGGGGCAGGGAGGAATGATCGGCGGCCCTGAAGGGATACTCCAAGGCTTTGCCGCCATGATTCAGTCCCTTGACCCCAACCCTGTTCTGGCCATTGTTGTTTCCGATGAGTCTCAAGACTATAGAAATGAAATGTCCCTCATTGCGGGAGATCTGACCCGGGGGTACTTTCCTGCATTTTGCCTTCATCCCCGGGAGCTTCGATTTGACGAAAATGGGTTCTTTTTTCCGGGTCCCGATGGGGCTACCCATCGGATAACGACTATCTATCGTTTTTTTGAGCTCTTCGATCTTCCGAATATTCCCAAATCTGACCTCATGCTCTATTTTGCCAAGGGAGGCAAGGTCCGAATCACTCCTCCGATCAAGCCCTGGCTTGAAGAAAAAATGGGGATGGCTCTCTGGCACCATCCTCGTCTGCGTTCTCACTGGTGCCGGAATCTTTCTTCGGAGTCCGTCGCCCTGCTTGATCGACTGATTCCTCCGACCTGGGTTCTTGATCCGGCACCCGTCCCCGCTCAGGCCTCACTGACACCGTCCCTTGTGGCGGGAGATCGTGAGCTTCACGATTTTCGAGATCTTGCTGGGTTGACTCAGCGGGAGCGCCGATTCATTATTAAACCATCCGGTTTTTCTCCCCTGTCTTGGGGCAGTCGAGGGGTTGTTGTCGGCCACGATCTTCCCGAAGAGTCATGGAAAGAGGCTGTTTCTCATGCCATGGACTCTTTCTCGCGAAGCCCGAGCGTCCTACAGCCTTTTCGTCAGACGCATGTCTATCCCATGACCGGGTTCGACTTTCCGTCGGAGGTCGAGCAGGAGGAAGGCTACCGTGTTCGTCTGTGCCCGTATTACTTCGTGACGGGCCCGACCCGGGAGACGGTCAGGACCGGAGGCGTTTTGGTCACGGCCTGCCCGAAAGACAAAAAACTCATTCACGGCATGGTTGACGCCATTCTGTCACCTGCGTGGTCTCCTGTGCAGGATTTTACCGAAAAAACAAGCTAATAAGTGCTTTTGAATATGGGAAAGTCGAGATAAAAGAAGGAAAAGTCGACTGTTTCTCAAATATTTCTCGAAGCAGACAGGGACGTTTTCCCTGTTTAGGCGAGGGGAACGATGCAGGAATGGCAAAAGCTGCTAGTCGAGGGAATCAGGCATGGGGCCGATCTTCCTCCTGAGTGGGTGATCGAGGCGAATGGAGTTGGCCCCGAAAAGGTTGAAGGCCTTTACCCCATCCGAATCAATGATTATTACCGCTCTCTGATCTCAGACCCCCAAGATCCGATCGGTCTTCAGGTCATACCAGATCCGGCGGAGTGGATGGATGCCGACAGCCCGGAGGATCCTCTTGGCGAAGACGCGGATAGTCCGGTTCCTGCGATCGTCCATCGATATCCGGACCGTGTTCTTTTCCTTGTGACCAACCAATGTCCCATTTATTGTCGATACTGCACACGAAAACGTCTTGTCGGCAAGCCCGAAGGGGTTGTGAGCCGGGAAGAAATTCGACAGGGAATTGACTATATTCGGGAGCATCCCGAAGTCAGGGATGTCATCCTCTCCGGAGGGGATCCCCTGATGCTCAAGGATGAGGTTCTCGAGGAGATCCTTACAGGGTTACGCTCCATCGAACATCTCGAAATCATCCGTATCGGGACTCGGGTTCCGTCAGCCCTCCCTCAAAGAGTGACCCCTGAACTTTGTCGAATGCTCTCCCGATTTCATCCCCTCTATATGAATCTTCACTTCAACCATCCCCGGGAGATAACCCCGGAGTCTTCAGAGGCATGTCGCCTCTTGGCTGATGCCGGAATTCCCTTGGGATGTCAGACCGTTCTCATGAAAGGGATCAATGACGATGCCGAAGTTCTGGGAACCCTCTTCAAGGGCCTTTTGAAGATCCGTGTCAAACCCTATTATCTCTATCAAGCCGACCTCACCCGGGGAGCCAATCATTTCCGAACCCCTGTCGAAAAGGGAATTTCCATCATGAAGGCGCTCCAAGGAAATATCTCCGGAATGGCCATCCCCCATTTTGTCATCGATGCTCCTGGAGGAGGGGGGAAAATCCCTGTTCTTGCCGATGACTATCTTCTCGGCCGGGAAAATGGTCAGGTCCTTTTGAAAAACTACGAAAACAAGATCTACTCTTATCCGGATGTCTCTTCTGACGCAATTTTTCCAGAAGGTGACGACGGGAAGTCGTCGAGCGTCTCTCCCTCCGAGCCGGTGAAAACGAGTGAAGCCCTCCGCAGTCCTGAGGGACACTTTCCGTCTCCGCTCCATCAGCGCGGGCAAGAAAATGCTCCCCGTGAGCATACCCCTCGGCGTGTTTCCCCGGGGCTTGTCTGATGACCTCGGGACAGCACAATGACAACCTTCCGGGAAAAAAGGAAAAGAGAGAGCCTGCTTCTCGTCCCGACCACTCCCTTCCAGAAGATGAGAAGATGGGGGTCTATCACGCCATCTACACCCGACGGGATATACGTCGGGAGTTTCTCCCCGACCCCATTCCGATGGAGACTGTTCTCCGCCTGCTCAAGGCGGCTCATCATGCTCCCTCGGTGGGGTTCATGCAGCCATGGAACTTCATCCTCATAGAAAAGGATGAAATCCGACGGGAGCTCAAGCGTGTTGTCGACAAGGAGCGTCAGGCCGCCGCCATTGTCTTCGAGTCACCGCGCTCTGAAAAGTTCCTCTCTCTTAAGGTGGATGCCATTCTCGATGCACCGCTTCTCATTGCGGTGACGATCGATCCAGCTAGGGAGGGTCCCTTTGTTCTCGGCCGTCTTTCCGATCAGGATACCGATCTTTACAGCGCCTCGTGCGCCATCATGAACCTGTGGCTGGCGGCAAGGGCTGAGGGCATTGGCATGGGATGGGTGACAATTTTTCGCCGTGAAGATGTTCAGGGTATTCTGAATCTCCCCTATCATGTTCGTCCCATTGGCATTCTCTGTCTGGGGTATGTCCGGGAATTTCCTCGCCGGCCCATGCTCGAGACCGAGGATTGGGCGTATCGCCAACCACTCTCCAAGCATGTCTTTGTCGATGGGTGGAATCGACAGGAAGGGACTCTATGGGAGTCGATGTCTCCAGGCCTTGACCGACGCGAGGAATGGCCTTGGGAACTTTGAGTGATTGCCAAATCCGTGGGCTCGTCCAAGAAGGAGTCATTGTGTCGGACGTCTCCTGGGGGCCACGGCAGATCCAACCCTCCTCCATGGACCTTCGCTTGGGCCCCACGGCCTATCGACTTCGTTCAAGCTTCCTACCCCTTTCGACCCCGGTGTCGGATATTCTTCAGGATCTCTCCCTTTACTCCATTGACCTTCGAACCTCTTCCTATCTCGAGAGGGGGGCCGTCTACCTCGTGCCCCTCATGGAGTCACTGAACCTCCCCGCTCACTTGTCCGCCAAGGCAAATCCCAAGTCCTCCACGGGTCGTCTCGATGTCTTTACGCGTGTCATTACCGAGACAGGAGATCGTTTCGACGATATTTCTCCCGGCTATACCGGGCGGCTCTATCTTGAGGTCTTCTCTCGGTCCTTTTCCTTGAGGGTTAGTCAAGGACTAGCTCTTTGTCAGGTTCGGTTTTTTGAAAAGAGAGACTTCCTCTCGGAGGAAGTTCTACTTGATCGCCACCGAAGGTCGCCCCTGTTTGTTTCTGACGGAGGGGCTGTCGGGATCAATCCTTTCGATAGGATCACGGATGGCTCCCTCTATCTCGGTGTCAAGCTGACAGGAATGCCGATCATCGGATTCCGGGCCAGGCACGATGCCGGAATTCTGAGTCTTGTTCCCGGCGACCAGCAAAAGGCCACCGACTTTTGGGAGCCGGTCCCCCCTCCGACACGGGGAGAGATGGTTCTGGAGCCGGAAAAGTTTTATCTCTTTGCTTCGAGTGCAAAAATTCGTGTCCCCATTGATCTGGCGGCCGAGATGCTTCCCTTTGATGCCGCTGCTGGCGAAATCCGGACCCACTACGCAGGTTTTTTTGATCCGGGATTCGGAATCTCGGGAGATGGTGCCCGCGGTGTTCTAGAAGTGCGCCCCCATGATGTTCCTTTTCGGATAGTCGATGGACAGCCCGTTTTTAAGCTGCGCTATGAAAAAATGGACAGGGAGCCCGATCTCCCCTACGGGGCTGCCATCGGATCGAGCTATACTCACCAAGGCCTTAATTTGAGCCGTTATTTTATCAATGATTTTTTCGGAGAAGCTCCCCGATGAAAAATTTCCGCTCGAATGATTGATTTTTTTTGCAGGAACCAATAAGATGATCCTCCGTGTTCCAGCGACACGTCGTCGTAATCTCTTTCCCTCCCACGATCCCCGGTAGCTCAGTCGGCAGAGCGGGTGACTGTTAATCACCATGTCGCAGGTTCGATCCCTGCCCGGGGAGCCATTTTTTCTTCAAATCAAGACTCTCTCCGTGCATCAACTTTTCGTTATGCTCGCGAAATTTCCTTTGATACGCCGCCTCCTCAAGTTCTTCGCCCTCCCGACCGAGAAGGTTTCTAGTCACGTTCATTTTTCTGGGTAAAAAAAAGAAGATGAATGATTGATTCACTGTGGGTAAAGCGTCTTCCTTCCCTTGGAATCCAGCGGTGAATGTGGCACTATTGAACATAAAGGATTGATTCTTGTCCAGCCGTTATTGGAAATGACTCGAAGAAGTTACCCATCGGGCAGGAAGAAAATTTCTTGCGGATGACAGCTCCATTGAAAACGATTCCTTCATTGCCGGAATTGAGTCGTTAAATTCAGGTCAAGGGTCCAAGAACACAAATCGGAGGATGGGTGATGGAGATTACTGAAGGAGAGCAGACAGATCTTCTGGCATTGGGAGATATCCAGAAGGAAATCGTCTTCATCCAGAATTACATTGTCCAGCTTGAAGAGGTCAACCGCATGCATGACCGGAATATGCGGGAGATCAACGGTATCCTCCTGGGACAGATGGAGCGGGTGGATGTGGGGGGTCTTATTTCCTCCGCGGATCAGGCCATCACCAACCTGGCAAGCTTCAGGAATGTTCTTGAGACCATCGGAAAAATTGGTGGAGAGATTCGAGAGATTTCGACCCAGGTCAATCTCCTTTCGATCAATGCCGCCATTGAGGCTGCGCATGCCAAGGAGGCTGGTCGCGGGTTTGCGGTCGTTGCCGACGAGATCAAGAAGTTGTCCGATCGGACGCGAAAAGCGGTGGAAGAGATTGCCCGGACAGTTTCTTCCATCGACAAGGAGCTCGATGCTGTCACTGGCAATATTCAGGAGCTCCAGTCAAAGATGCGCGAGATGCGCGAGTTTTCAGATAAGTTGGCCCAGAGTGTGGCCAATATGAGGGAGATGACCTCCGGAAATCTCCTCAAGCGTCTTCTGAATATTGTGACCACCCGGACATCCCGCATTGTCAAGACAATTCGAAGCGCCTTTTCTTCCCGCCACCGCTAATTCCCCATGCGGTGCTCTTTCGTTTCGTGAAGGGCCGAGGTCTCTTGTATCGTGATGGATGCCCGACTGAAAACGTGACTGACTCTTCCGGGAAGGAGTCGTCTGCCAGCACGCCCCCTCCTCCCAAAGAATCCTTTCTTCTTCCCCTCAGAAGCGATTGTCCCTCCCTTGCTTCTGGTGGTCGCCCATAATGCCTTATCTCCCCCAATAAAAACGGCCTCCGAAGAGACCTATCTGCCGATATCAGAAAAAATTCCCAAAGATTCCAGGGGAAGGATGCCTCGCATTTCTGGGTGCTTCTGTTGTTTCCCTTGAAAAAAAGGCTCGATTCAAGGATATTCGGAAAGGTATTGTATGGTTGGTCTTGCGAATCAATGCCTTAATCTGTGGTGTTAATGGAAGGAAAGGAAGCGAGGACGGCAGGAGTGGTCGAGGCTTTTCGTCAGGATCTTCGGCGTTTGGACAGGGTTCAGCGGCAGGTCGTGGGAGCGGCCTTTTTGGGATGGAGCCTGGATGCCTTTGACTTTTTTCTCCTTGTCTTCGTTCTCAGGGATGTGGCCCGAACCTATCATGTGACGCTGACAGAGGTGACGGTTGCCCTTTTTTTGACATTGGCCGCACGTCCGGCAGGGGCGCTCCTTTTCGGGAGGATGGCCGACCGGATGGGACGCAGGCCGGTCCTCATGGCGGTGGTGGCCCTTTACCCTCTTTTTGCGTTCCTGTCGGCGCTGGCCCCATCACTTTGGAGCTTTCTCCTGCTCAGAACACTTTTTGGTGTGGCCATGGGAGGGGAGTGGGGGACGGGAGCTTCGCTGGTGATGGAAAGCGTTCCCCCCGGGTGTCGAGGCTTTGTGTCAGGAATTCTTCAGGCGGGATATCCCTTTGGATACCTTCTGGCAGCCTTGGCCTATGCATGGGTGTACCCGCTTGTTGGCTGGCGGGGACTGTTGATGCTGGGAATTTTGCCGGCATTTGTCGTTTTCTTTGTGCGACGTCAGGTTCCGGAATCGGCGGCGTTTTCCGAAAGGAAGCCGTCTTCAGCGATCTCGCTACGGGAGGGACTCTCCCCCTACTGGAAGACGGCCATTTTTGCGATTGGACTCATGACGGCCTTCAACTTCCTGGGACATGGGACCCAGGACCTCTACCCCACTCTTCTGGAAACGATGCGAGGGCTCTCCCCCGGGGCTGTCGGAACCATTGCGGTTCTTTACAATGTCGGGGCCGTTCTCGGAGGAATCTTTCTCGGGACTCTCTCGGAGCGGGTCGGACGAAAGCGGACCATTTTCTATGCCGCTATTTCATCCTTGCTTATCCTTCCCCTCTGGGGGCTGGGGGGATCTGTCTGGATGATTGCGGTGGGGGCCTTCCTCATGCAATGTGCGGTGCAGGGAGCCTGGGGTGTCGTTCCGGCCTACCTTAATGAAATATCCCCGCCGTCTCTTCGGGGGACTTTCCCGGGAGTGGTCTACCAGACAGGAAATCTACTGGCGGCCGCCAATGCCCCTCTGCAGTCACATCTGGGTCAGGTTCTGGGGGGCCGCCTTGATCTTTCCCTAGTCATTGTTGCTGGCCTGGCGGCTCTCGCCATCGCCTTTCTTATTGGTCGGGGCCCGGAAAACAGGGGAGAGATCCTCCATTGCCATGATCCTCACACATAGGTAGCA
The DNA here is from genome assembly GCA_002387725.1 of Nitrospirae bacterium UBA4572. Taxonomy (GTDB): domain Bacteria; phylum Nitrospirota; class Leptospirillia; order Leptospirillales; family Leptospirillaceae; genus UBA4572. The sequence continues at coordinate 10,944 of DGKK01000065.1, read as the reverse complement.
AAGGCTGTGAGTGCCCGATCCAGAGCCTTGTGGCCCTTTCGGTATTTTTCAAGAGGGATCTTCTGGGACCAGGCGTCCCAGGACTGTCGGATCGACTGTCCGCCGGCCCTGGCCCCGTCCGGGTGTCCACAGACCCCTCCACCACAGAGATAGGCGAAGTCTGGGCCGAACATGTCGGCATGGATGCCCAGGGTTCCGGCGTGCATGCCGCCCCCCACGGCAATGAGGGAGGTCTTCATTGAGGACATGGGCTCCCGGCAGATCTCCAGGACGTCATTCATGAACTTCTTTTTGGCCTTGAGAGTTCCTGCCAAGGCAGGATAGAGAATGATGTCGGACCCAAGGATCCTCATGAACCGGGCCCAGGACCGGACCGACATCCCATGAGGCTGCCAGAGCCAGTCGGAGGTAGCCATGTGGGCCATGATGGGAACGACTCTATGTCGGGCCAGCTCCTCGAGCATGGGGAATCCCGACGCCGCCGGGCTGAGCATGGCAATCCCGGCACCTGCTTTCCCCCCCGCAAGATATCGCTCAACCATCGCGGAGGGACGATCCACCGTATGCATCATGACCCACTTGGGCTCGCCCGTCTCTTCCTCGGCCCGACGGGCTGCCTCGACAGTGGCCTTCAGACGTTTGATATAATCCTCGGAGGGCTCCTGGAGAAGTTCGTCACTTTTTACCACATCCATTCCCCCGACAAGACTTTCGTAGGCAATGTGGGCATACTCGGAAGGGGTAAGACCCTGTGAGGGTTTCAGGACGGTGATGAAGAGCGGGCGCTTGGGGTTCTTTCTCTTCCTGGCGATGCCTTCGGCACCGAATTGGGGTCCGGGAAGGCGGGCAAGGAGGGTGTCCGGAGGGTGGAAGTCGGTCAGTTCGATCGACTTGAGAATGTTGAGGCAGCTAATCTCTCCGGCAATGGAGAGGACAAGCCCATAGGCCGAGGCAATGCGCTGGGAGGGAACCATGATTTCCACCACCACCTTGCTCTTGCCGGTCTTGAGAATCGTCGGCTTGGCGGCGAAGCTCTCGGTCTGGGCGGTTTCATAGGACGTTTTTTTGACGCCCAGGCTCATTTCGCGGGCGATGAGGTTGGCCGCCCGGGTCGGCTCGTCGGTGCGGATTGTGTAGGTCGTCCTGATCAGTTCTGTGGGGGCCATGGCATCCTCGGCTTTGGGGGTGAGTGTATCGGTTGGAAAGGTCTTTCCGGTACGATCTAAGATAGGCGAAAGCGCTCCCGCCTGCAAGGCGGGACAAACCAACGAAGGAGAGAGAGTCGATATGGGAGAGGTGATGACGGCACGTGTGGATAAGGTTGACTCTTTTGCCGAGGATGTGAAGCTTTTTCGTCTGCGGCCAGAGAACGGGCCGGTCGATTTTGTTCAGGGACAATTTCTCAAGGTTCTGTGGGAGGGAGAAAAGGGCTCCTACTTTGCGATTGCCTCCCCTCCCTATGAGAAGAACCATCTGGAAATCCTGGTCAAGCGCGGGAAGGGTGTCTCCGAAAAGCTCTTCTCGTTGACGGGAGGGGAGACCCTTTCTTTTGAAGGCCCCTTGGGCAATGGATTTCCCCTCGATCCACACAAAAGCCGAAATCTTTTGTTCGTCGGGGTCGGCACAGCGATCGCCCCCCTGCGTTCCACACTCCTCGAGGCCCTTCGTCGGCGCAATGAGTTTGGTCGCATTGCGCTCTACTTCGGGACAATGACCCCGAACCACCTTTATTTTGGGGAGGATCTCGCATCCTGGAGTCAAATGGGGGTGGATGTTGTGGTGACGGTCACCTTTCCCGATACCCGGTGGGATCGGCACTCGGGCTTTGTCCAGCATATTCTCCGCGCCGAAGGGCATCCCTTGCCCCAGACGGTGGCCTATGTCTGCGGGATGAAGGAGATGGTCGAGGAGACGATCGCCGTCCTGAAGGAGCGGGCCATTCCCGAAGAGCATATCCTTCAGAATGTCTGAGGGTTTCGTCTTTCTTGCCCTCTGTGTCATTGACCTCAGGGCGACGGGGCTTTAGGATGAAAGAAGGTGAAGGAGTCTCCGGATGGCTGCTTCTCTCTCCGGTAACATGTGGAGGAGGGTGAGCCGTGCGTACCATGAATCAGGAGTTTCTTCACTCCTGCTTCGGGAATTCCGTCTCCTAAGCTTTCTCGCCTGACCTTTGTTTTCTACGGAACATTCAACCCCTGCGTCCCCTGCGGATGATGAGAGGGATGTTTTTCTCCTTCACAAATTCGCCAAGGTGACGAGATGAGGATCTCTCTCCCATGGACAAGAACGATCCGCTCACACGAAAGACCCCCTCCCCTTCCGGACAGCCTTCGGGAGGAGCCTCTTCCACAGGCAATACCCCCGGCTCCTTTTCGGAGATCCTTGAAGGGCTGGAAACCCTCCTGCGCAATCTTGACGGGCGAGAGGAGGATCTTCGTCTGACCTATCGATTGAAAAAGCGATTTCTCGAGATCGAGAATGAGTGGCAGAAGCTCTCCGTCGAATCGGCGCGCCTGTCGGAGGTCCTGGAAAAGGTGACTAAACCCGCCTTTCGCATCGGAACATGTCTGGGACGGACCGATGACGGACTGGCCTGGGTATCGGTGGGAGGGGGCGACTATCAGGCCGCCGTCGACCCGCGGGTTGATATCACGACCCTCCGGAAGGGTGAGCGGGTCCGTCTCAATGAGGCCCTTTCCGTTCTGGGCACCCTGGGTCCCGATATCTCTGGCCCCGTGGTTCGTGTGTCGCGGGAGCTTCCCGACGGGCGGGTCGAGGTTGGCTCTGACCGTCCTGACAGCCAGCTGGGGACAGTTCTTGACCGATCCGAGGCCCTGGAAGGCCAAAGTCTCTCTGCGGGAGATCTCGTGAGGCTCGACAGCACCTCCCGAGTAATTGTCGAAAAGGTTCGCAAGAGAGAGGAAGGATATCTCCTCGCCGAGATTCCCAAAATGGGTTGGGAGTCGATCGGGGGACAAAAAGAGGCGATCGCTGAAATCAAGAAGGCGATACTTAACCCGCTTCTCTACCCTGAGTCTTACTCCCGCTACGATTTCCGCTCTCCTCGAGGATTTCTTCTTTACGGTCCTCCCGGTTGCGGCAAAACCCTGATTGGGAAGGCGACGGCTCGGGAGATTGCTCAGCGTCTCTCCCAGAAAAAAGGGACGGACCTAAAAGGGGTGTTCTTTCATATCAAGGGGCCGGAAATCCTCAATATGTGGTTGGGAGAATCCGAAAGAATCGTCCGGGAGCTCTTCGAGGAGGGGGAAAAGATCCGGGCAGCCGGAGATTTTCCCGTCCTCTTCATCGATGAGGCCGAGGCGATCCTCGGAACGCGCAGAAGCGGGCGAGGCTTCAACATCCACAATACGATCGTCCCGATGTTCTGCGCCCTCCTCGATGGCCTTGAGGGGCCGGGCGGCTTCGAGATGGTGATCCTTGCCACGAATCGACCGGAGATGATCGATCCTGCGATCCTGCGACCGGGAAGAATTGACCGCAAGATCAAGGTGGTCCGCCCCTCCTTTGATGCCGCACTGGAGATCCTGGGGATCCATCTGGGAGAATCTGTTCCGGTCGACTTTTCTGCCGGAGGACGAGAGGCTCTTCTCCGAACCTTTCGCGACCGTCTCTTTGAACGCTCCGACGCCAATGTGGTCTTCGAGGTTCTCCGACGCTCGGGAGCCAGAACTCCGATCTACCGCTCCGATCTTTCGAGCGGGGCCATCCTCGGATCCATCGTGCAGAGGGCGAAAGAGAAGGCCCTTCTGCGTGAGATCGAAGAAGGGAAGGGTGGAGGCGTGACCCTCGAGGATCTTCTTTGGGCCCTCGACAATGAATATGAGGAGGGGGACATTCTCCCACCGCCGGATGCCGCTGTTGACTGGATGGGACTCCTGGACATGGAAACCAACGATGTTGTGGATGTTCGCCGTGTTCGGAGACTCTCTTCCGGAGCCCGGATTCCCCGGGCCATTGAATAGTTTCCGTGGGGGGCCCTGACAGAAAGACGCGTCGGGAATTTCCTCCGGCGAAGATTCTCTGCGGTATCGAGACAGAGTTTGGCATCATTCGCCGGGATGTGGAGGAATCCGATCCGGTCGTCGAGTCCATGGAGCTTGTTCGATCGTTCCGGGAGACTTCTTTCGGAACCTGGGCCTATGAGGAAGAGGATCCGCGGGCCGACGCCCGTGGCGGGCGTGTCGATCGACTGGCCCAGGATGAGGAGGAAGAGGCCTTTGTCCGTTCCGACCTGAAGAGAGGTTTCTCCTTTCGGGAGTCGAAGAGTGACCGGATCCTGAAGAACGGGGCTCGATTCTACAACGACCATACCCATCCCGAATACTCCACCCCCGAATGCCTCTCGATTCGGGACCTTCTTCTCTTCGATCGGGCGGGGACGGAGATTCTTCGGGAGGCCATCCGGCTTCGGGAGTCGGTGCTGGGAGTTCCCGGAGCCCTCGGACTCTATCGGAACAATACAGATTTCCATGGGCACAGTTACGGGTGCCACGAGAACTATCTCTTGCCCCGGGAGATGTCCTTCGATGAGATTGTCCGGGGACTCACGGCCTTCCTGGTCGCCCGCATCATCCTGACGGGGGCCGGAAAGGTGGGCCAGGAAGGCGACGACGGCCAGAGAGTCTATGGTTATCAGCTCTCCCAGCGGGCCGACTTCATGGAGGTCCGTACCGGGGTCGACACCATGCAGCGTCGCCCTCTGGTGAACAGCCGTGATGAACCTCATGCCGACAGTGCGCGCTATCGCCGTCTCCACCTCATTGTGGGGGATGCGAACATGTCCGAGTGGCAGACGGCGATCAAGGTCGGCATGACCCGTCTGGTGCTGGGAGCCCTCTATCTTCGCCCGGAACCGATTGTGGAGCTCGAAGATCCCGTTCGTGCCATCCGCGAGATCTCCCGGGCCAAAGAGGGGCGGGTCCCGATTCGCTGTCGGGATGGTCGCACGATGACGGCCAGCGAGATTCTCTCTTTCTACAGGGAAAAGGTGGAGCCGGTTGTTTCGGGACCTGAGGATCGCTGGATCGTTGATGAGTGGGACAGGGCCCTCGGGGACTATAATGCCGACCCTCGCCGCCTCTCCGATCGGGTTGACTGGGTGGCCAAGTCCATTCTTCTTGAGTGGGGAGGCGAGGAGATGGGGCTCTCGCCAGACGATCCCGGCTTCCAGAGCCTCGATCTCGCCTACCATGACATTGACCCTCATGATGGCCTATTCTGGCCCCTGGAGGAAGAAGGCAGCATCCAGCGGCTCACTCGTCCCGAGGAGGTCGCTCTCGCACGGGTCTCCCCTCCGGGTCGGGGACGCGCCCCGATTCGGGCTGCCATTTTGGCCCGTTTTGGTGACAGGATTCAGGAGGCCGGGTGGGAACGGATCATCTTTTCCGGGGGGAGGTCCGTTGATCTTCCTCCGGCACTCGATGGTGATGAGCAGGAGGTGAAAAACCTGGTGAAGAAAATTGAGGCTCTTGATGATCCGTCGGGCTTGGATGCCATCGTCAATGCGATGGAGGAAAAAGGAGAAAAAAATGTCGGTCGCTGAGAGAATGAGTCGAGCGGACTACAATGGAGGAAGCATTCCGGGTGTTTTTGGGTATGAAGATCAGGATCGGGTTCCTCTTCCCTCAAGGAAGGGGGGAGGTCCCGACGCTCCCGCCCCCAAGAATCTTGATCCAAAGCCAATTCGGGACCGCATGATCGACCGAATGAAGAAGGTCGATCCGAAGCAGTCAGAACGATATCGCCAGAGAACGGGAGAATAGCCCTTGAAGACCACTGAAAGTCTCTTTCCATCGGAGGAAGGCCTTCGCCTCCCTCCTCGGTCTGGGTATCTGCCCGACCTTCTTCGTGGCCATTCACTGGATCCCTTGCGCTCCCGCCTTTCGGGGGCTGAGACTGCAGGGCTCAAGGGAGTGGCCCACGGAACCACAATTCTGGCCTTCCATTTCAGCGAAGGAGTCCTCGTGGCGGGGGATCGGCGAGCGACCGCCTCCAACAGGATCATGTCCAACAGGGTGGACAAGATCCTTGAGATTGACGGATCGGCCTTGCTTGCCATCTCCGGCTCTCCGGCCATGGCCCTTGAAATGGGGCGAATTCTTGATCACTCCCTGAAGTTCTACAGAAGAAGCCAGTTAGCGGAAATTTCCCTGGAGGGAAAACTTCGGATTCTGGCCCAACTTTTGAAAGAGAACCTTCCGATGGCGGTGGAGGGAATCGGGGCGGTGGCTCCGCTCTTTGTCGCCCGGGATGGAGAGGCTGTCCGGATTTATTTCTACGATATTTTGGGAGCCCATTTTGAAGGGGTTGAATTTTCCGTGGGGGGGTCGGGGTCTCCCGAAGTCCAGGGGATTCTTCGCTATCTGGATCGCTGGGGAGAAAAAAAACTTCGTTCCCTCTCCCGGGCTGAAGCCCTGCTCCTTTCCCTGCGCCTTTTGGAGACGGCCTCTTATTTCGATGCCGCCACGGGAGGCGTTGGGGGACAGGACCCCGTCTATCCGGTCATTCGCATCCTGACCCCCTCTTCCCTTGAAACGGTGGCCGATGAACAGATCGCCTCTCTTTACAGAAACGAGGTGATGCGTGTTCGATGAGCCTTACCGGTGGATCGATGCCATTCATCAGAGGCGGGACTACATCGCGGCCCAGCTCGAACGGGCGACGCCCGTCTTGGCCGTCTCTGTTGCGGAAGGGATCATCCTTGCCACCTTTCACCGCCAGACACCGAAGATCTTTGAGCTCTATGATCGCATGGCGCTCGCCGGAGTCGGCCATCCGGCCGATCTCGAATCCGTGAGAGGGCACCTCCTGTCCATGGCCCACGTGGAAGGCTTTCAGCGCTCCACCTCCGATGTGACCATCGAACGGCTGGCGTTGTTTGGACTGGCGCCAAAACTTAAGGGTGCATTCGAGGATGTCTCGGTGCCTCCGGTCATTCTGAATGTCCTTCTGGCCGAAATCGGACCCGATCCCTCCAAAGACCTCCTCCTTCAGGTCTCCTATGACGGGAACATCTTGCGTTCGTCCTGTTATGCCGTTCTTGGTCCGGATGATGAGTCTCGCACGAAAGACTCTCAGCTCCTCAAGGAACGACTTCCGGCCCATCCGGCTCCTCTTTCGGCTGTCCTTCCGGTGATGGGGCGCTTTTTTCTTGAGGTCCTTTATTCCCCTGAAGAGCGGGGGCATGATGAGTCAGGCAATCTCGTCGATCCGGAAAAGGCGGCAGAATGCGGGAGACGTCTCCTGACCGAGAGGGTGTGGGAGGGAGTTCTTCTCGACCGCTCAACCCCTTCGAGGGTTCGGCGAATTCCGGCTGATCCGGGTTGGTTCCGGTGAAGTTCCTCTGCGGGATCGAGACGGAGTTTGGTCTTCTCATCCGGGATCCGGAGCTGAAGGGTGCCTCCATGATCCGACAGGAGGACTTGTTTCGGCGGGTAAGGGATCATCTTTTTCGAAAAAAAGGGGCCGGGCTCATTGACCTGCATCAAAGAGCCTATGATGAACCCCCCGGAAATGGAGGCTTCCTGCGCAACGGGGGCCGCCTCTATGTGGATATGGGCCATGTGGAATATGCGGCTCCTGAGTGCGGGACGATCCTCGACCTCGTGGCAATGGACCGGGCCGGGGACTTCCTCCTGTCGGAGGCTCTGGAAGAGCTCGGTCTCGCCGATGAAGTCTCCTTCATCAAGAACAACATTGACCATCAAACCCTTGCAACCTTCGGCTCCCACGAAAACTATTCCGTTCCCCGAAGCTTCCCCTTCAATGAGCGCGGACTCGATCCCCTTGTCGTTTTCTTGGCGACCCGGCAGATTTTTGCCGGAGCGGGACGTGTGGGCGCCTCTTACGTCAATGATGTGATCCTCCCCTTTCCGGGGGAGTCGCCAACCGTTCCCTACCAGATTTCCCAGAGGGCGGACTATGTGGTCAACACCTTCTACCAGTGGGTGCAGATGAACCGCTCCATCGTCAATACCCGCGACGAGCCTCTGGCCGATCCCTTGCAGTTTCGGAGAATCCACCTCCTTCTCGGTGATTCGAACATGTCCCAGTATGCCCTCGGGCTGAAGGTCGGGACAACCCGGCTTGCTCTGGGACTGATCGAGCGGGGAGATGCCCCTCGCATCTCTCTGGCTGACCCGGTGGCGACGGTCCGAGGGCTCTCCCACGACCTGTCCATGGAATGGAGGGTGGAGCTCTCCAACGGGAAGACAATGGGTGCGGTGGAGATCCAGCAGGCATTTTATGAGGCAGCGGAAAGAGCCTTTCGGGGAGAGAGCGACGATACTGACTGGGTTCTTGATGGGTGGAGGGAAATTCTTTCCGATCTTTCGAAGAAGGATCCCTCCCTCGTTGCGGATCGTGTGGATTGGGCCCAAAAACTCGTTCTTCTCGAGGATTTTTCGCGGGAGGAGGGAGTGGAATGGGATGATCCCTGGATGGAAAGTCTCGATCTGGCCTACCATGACACCAATCCGGCCACGGGCCTTTTCTATCCTTTGGAGGAAGAAGGTGTCCACCGGCGGCTTGTCTCCCCGTCGGCGATCAGGCAGGCACTTCGCGATGGCCCGGTGGGAACGCGGGCCCAGGGACGCTCTCTGGCGATCCGAAAAATTCTGGAAAATCCCCAGATCTTTGACTACATCATTCAATGGTTTGGCGTGCAGGTGAACGAAGGCGAAATTCTCTATATGCTCGACCCCTATCGGAGTTACCGTCAGGAGGTTGAGGAGTATTTTGCCCATTTGTTCAGGGAGAATGGCCCCCTTACCGGCGGAGACCTTCCCTGAGGTTCTGCTGCTTCATGTGATAGGCCAGAAAGGGGTCCCACATGGCTCCGGTGGCCGACATGGCAAAATCGGCTCCCGAAGAGAGCGCCAAGTCGATATCTTCCACTGTCATCAACCCTCCGACGGCGACAAGGGCGACAGGGAGTTTTCTGGCCCTGACCTCTTGCGACAGACGGCTGACCACTCCCAAAGCGGCCGTTCTGATCCCGTTTCCGCAGACCCCTGACTTTTCTCGTCCCGGTCCGGGAAGTGCCGGGCGGCCCTCGGGATTGATGATCGTGGCCGAGAGGGTGTTGATGGCGGCGATGGCATCGACAAAGGGACCGATGGCACTCACAAGCTCGCCTGCAGCCTGGGCGCTTCCGATATATCCCACCTTGGCGATCAACGGAACATTTGTTCCGATTCCGGCCCGAACCTTTTGGGCGATCGAGCCTGCCGCCGACGGGTCCTGAAAGATCTGCCCCTCCGTCCCCTTGACGTTGGGACAGGAAAAGTTCATCTCGATGGCCATGGCTCCGGCCTCAACTGCCATCTTGGCCGCTCGGGTAAAGTTTTCCGCAATGGATTCGCCCTCTCTCTCTGTCCCCACCACGCTGACGATCAGAACCTGACCCTTTCCAATCAATGAGCGAGAAAGTTCGACATCCTTTTGCCATACCGATGGATCCTGGCTTGGCATTCCGAAGGAGTTGGTGATGGTGATCTCCCGCATCGAGGCGGGCTCTATCTGGGGAATGCCGATGAGCGGGGTGTTGAGAACTTCGGGGGTGAGGTCGCCGCTCACGGAGACATAGAGACAGTTCGGTGCGGGGTAGGACGGGTGAGGATGAGTACGGACAGTCTTGTAGACGAGAAGATCGAACCCCATCTTGGCATAGAAGCCGATCCATTCTGAGTTCAGAAGAGGTCCTGCGGGAATGCCGAGACGGCTGTTGGCGGGAATTCCCAGAAATGAAACGGGGGGAGGGTTCGGAATGGTGGCAGGGATTCGTCCATGGAATACAGGGCCTTCCCGGTAGTTATCGTCATAGGATTTGTTGATGTCGTAAACAGGGTCAGGAATTTGCACGGCGAACTCCTTTTGGGTCGATGGAGGAGGTCATCACCAGGGCGTCGATAGAGAGTTTATTAAGAACGGACGTGAGATCATCGATGAGACGCGGGAGCACTTCGGTGCGGTGGGTGAGGGCCACGGTGGTCGAGCCGGCTCCGGAGATGGCAAATCCCGAGGCTCCTGCGTTCAGGGCCGCCTCTCGAAGGGCATCAAATCCGGGAATCAGAACCTTGCGGTAGGGTTCGATCAAGGGGTCGCTGACACGCTGGCAGAAGAGAGCCGGATCTTGCCGGAGAAGGGCAAGGAGAATGCCTGCTGTGTTTGAGAGGGCCCCGATGGCATTGTGTCTCGGAACAAGCTCCGGAAGGATCTTGCGGGACTCGGAGGTTCTGAGTGTTTGCCTTGGGATGACGAAGACCAGGTGGACACCGTCAAGAAATCCGGCGGGAAGAGATGTCCGGCTCTCCCCGTGGCTCACGGTCACCCCCCCGAAAAGGCAGGCCGAGATGTTGTCGAGAAAGACTCCTCCGCTCACTCCGGCCTCTGCCGCCAGGGCGGCATCAAGAATTTCCTGAGGAGAAAATATGTCACCGACGAGGAGGTTCCCCAGGTAGGCCCCGCCAACGGCAGAGGCGGCTGAGGATCCAAGTCCGGAGCCAGGAACCCCTTTCTCAAGAACGAGTCGAAATGGCCGACCCTCGCCCGCCCGATCGAGGATGAGCCGGAGGGCTATGCTGGCGGTGTTCTCGCGGGGATCTGTCGGGAGAGTGGTCCAGGCCCCCGTGATCCGTTCGATCACATCTTTTGAGAGGGAGGGGTCTAGGGTGGCCGATAGGGTATCGCCCATGCCGGTCACAGCCATCCCCAAGGTATCGAAGCCGGGACCGATGTTGCCAACCGAGGCTGGCGCATAGACTGAAAGCGTGGGAAAAGTCATGAAAGACAAAGACTCCTTGCAAATCGCGACAAATGAGCTTCTGGGCAAACCGGTTAACACGTTTTTGATCATTCATATTAAGTGGCGAACTTTTTGGATCTTACCATAATCTGGGCAATAGAGTCGCGACAAGGCAGACC
>DGKK01000010.1 GCA_002387725.1 Nitrospirae bacterium UBA4572 | reverse complement strand
AGAGGAAGGGGAGGATGTCAAGAAGTTTGAGGATGTGTTGATCTCACATTTTTCGAGGAGGGAGGCTGCATGAAGGATATTACAGTCCGGTATTCAGCGAAAAACAATGAGGGACAGCTTGTCTTGGCTGATGGTCAGGAGATCGCCCTGTTTCGCGTCAACGGGCACTATCGTGCCATTGAAAATCGCTGTCCCCATCGGGGCGGCTACCTGGCCGACGGAATCGTCCGGGGAGAGCAGGTCCTCTGCCCGCTTCACGGTTGGGGATTCGACCTGGCCACAGGAGCCTGCTCCACGCGTCCGGGGGAAGGGGTGCAGTGTTTTGATGTCCGGGAAGTTTCCGGCGATGAGGTGGTTATCTCCGTTCCTTGACGTCACCAGGGGGCTTTTCATCCAATGAGGCCCCCTGCCTTTCTGGTTTAGAGACTTTTGTATCCTTCGGGCTCTCACGCCTCCCCGTTTCTTTTCAGGAAAGGGAAGGAGCCATCGTCCGGACAAATGGATTGACCGTCCGTTCGTATCCCACTGTCGTAATCGGTCCATGTCCGGGAATGAGAACAGTCTCATCTGGCAGCACTGAGAGAATGTGACGGATGGAGCTCAGCTGCTCCGGAAAGTCCTCGGGGGTCCAGGCCCGCCCTGCCGATCCACAGAAAAGAGTATCTCCCACGAAAAGTGTTCCTTCAGAGAGGTAGGCTACCGAGCCCCGCGTGTGTCCTGGAGCCGCAAGGGCCCTGACGTTCCATCCTTTTTTTTCAAGGAGCCGGCATCCCTCTCCGGGATCCATAAAGGGGGCACTTCCTGTGTCGCTGCCCTCCAGAAGAGACCGGTCTTCCCTGGCCAAAAGGACAGGGAAACTTTCTCCCGTCATTTTTGAGGATAGGAGCTCCTTCCATCCTCCTCCGTGGTCATCATGGCCATGGGTCAAAAGAATCCCCTCCAGAACAACCCCTTCGTGTGCCAGCCGTTGGGGCAGACCCTCACCCCCTCCGGTATCCACAAGGAGCGCCCGTTTCGGATTGTCAGGGTGGAGGATCAGGCTGCATCGGACGGCATACCCGCCATAGCTCATATCAACCGGCAGGACCTTGGGAGAGAGGTGAACTGCGGGGGGAGGGGTTGGATGAAGGTGCAGGGAGGCCATCGCCACTCCGTCAAACCCCAGAACCATTCCCAGGCGCATCAGGTCATTGGGCTGGGGTGCGATCTCTCCCGACTCAAAGGAGCGCAACTGGTCCGTGGAGATTTTCGCTGCATCCGCTGTGGCCTTAAGAGAGAGCTTTCGTCCGTATCGGAATTTCTTGAGGACATCTCCGGCCTGATCTTCAAGGTGCATGTTGAGCACTGTTGACCCCCTTTTCAAAGAAGTTGATGCCGATAAAGTAGACCACCATCGATCGTAGCTGTCGGTCAAAGGCCCGGAGGGTTCGCTTCTTTCCCAAGGCGGCCGCTTTTTTATAGTAGTAATCGGCCAGAGAGTAGGCCTTGAGGGCCTCGTAGGTGACCCCCATGTCGGCATAGAGTTCGCCCGGAATCGGCTTTTTCTTTTTGAGGCGCTGGTTGTAGTCCGAGTTCAGAAAGAAGAGGGCGAGAACAGGCTTGTTGGCCTGGAGGCTTCGGTAGGCCTTCTCTGCCCGAATGTCATAAAAATAAAAAGGTCGGTGAACAGAGACGACCAATGTGCTGAAGAGATATCGGATGTGTTGGGACGCCTTGGCATAGAGGCGAAGATTGAGTGTCTCTTGCGGGGTGAAGTGGCGCTGAAAGAGGGAGAAGGGAATTTTCTTGTCGGTGTTTTGGACGGTCACGGTGCGGTCAAGTTCGATGCGGAAGGGAAAGGCTCGGAGAAAGGTGATATGGAGTCGCATGGAATTTGTTCGCACGGTCATGGGAATGTTCATAGACTGGCAGGGGGGAGCCTCGCAGTCTCCGGAAATGACTCTCCGGTCATGAATGCGGTGGGACAGGATATGGACCACCAGAATGTCGTTGGCTCCCGAAAGATGGGCCATGGCCGGGACTTCAAGAGGGAGCTTGCCAAGATCTCGTGTGACTGGGATGGCGACGGGGTGAAGCTTGGGAACCTCGGCGAGGTTTCTGAGAAGCGTGCTTTGGAAAAGCTTTTGCTCAGGATCGCTCGTTGGCCAGACGACAACACCGATCCGGTGGATGGGCCCCAACATGATGGGAGGCTTGATCACATCCTGGAGAACGACTTCCGGAGAGGCACACCCTCCGAGAAGAAGGAGAAAAGGAAGGAAAAGAGCCATCCCCCTTTTCATCCTCATTTTTTTCTCCGGGGCATGGTGTGGGAGATCGTATGGGGGGGCAGGGATTTTCCGGGAGCGAGGCGAATCAGGATATGTCCGGTGCTGAGCAGTGTGGTCCCGGAAAAAAGGAAGGCAACTTTGCGGGCTTCAACCTGTGGAAGAAGAAAAACCTGCCGATGGACAAGCTCGTCCGGTTGAACCGTCAGGGGGTGGGGGCCAACTCTTTCCAGAAGGAGCGTGGGCGTGAGTGTATCGGTGAAGGCGGCCCATCCGAGAGGAAGAGCGCCTGAATCCCGTCCCTCGTCGGGCTTCATCAGAATGTAACCCTCGTCGGAGGCGAGGATAATGTCCCGGAAGGGGGAAATCCTGAGGTGTCTGGCATCAAGGATGAGTCCGGTGGGCAGGGTCTGTCGATAGCGCCTTTTTTGAATCGGCAGGTTTGATGAAAAGCTGAGGTTGGAGATCTTGGTCGCCATTTGTCCTCCAAGATGAAGAGGGATGGGGATTTCCATGCGAACAAGAACAATGCCTCCCCCCGCTGCCAATGGCAGGGTTTGGACTTTAAATCCCGATGGTGTGATGGCCCTGTTGAGAATCGTCATGGCAAGCGGGCCGTTTGGTAGGAGGGCTTCCGGAGGAAGATCCCTTTTGAGCAAGAATTTCTCCCGCACGGGAAGAAAGAGAACTTGGTCCCTCAAGAGAAGGGCAGCGAGGAGAATGGCTTCTGTCCTGGCCTTTTTCATTCCACCATCCTGTAAATAGGGAATGGAGGTTTTGACCAGAATTGTTCCTTTTTCAAAGTTGGTGACCCGGATGGAGTGGTCGGTAAATCGTTGGAGGAGAAAGGGACGTGCCGGGACCGGATGAATGATGACGGGGATTCCCAGCTGGAAAAACTCTTTGGACACTTTCCGATTGATGATTCGGGCTTCGAGGGCAGCCGCCCCGGGCTCTTCAAAGACCCACCGAACGGTTCTTCTGGCATCTGCCAGCGCCTCTTTTTGTTCGGCTTCGTCCTTGTCGCGTTCAAGAGAATCGCGGATCCGTTGGATCTGTTCCCTGTAGTGAGAGTGGACGGTGTCGAGAATCTCATCGGCGTGGGCGGGAGAGGGGGAAAAGAAGAGACAGAGAGAAAAAAGAGAGAACATGAAAGGAGTGAGCAGGGGCACAGGAGAGAAACCGTGAAGGCTTCCTTCAGGCAAAATCTTGGTCAATCGGTGAAACATCATCATTTGTTCTGTCCTGATTGATATCCTCCCCTCCGAGAACGAAGGGGATTCCTTCCTG
>DGKK01000006.1:12395-12548 GCA_002387725.1 Nitrospirae bacterium UBA4572 | reverse complement strand
TCTCCGTCCTGATCACCGGAGAGAGCGGCACCGGAAAGGAGCTCTTCGCCCGGGCCTGCCATCAGGCGAGCCTCCGCAAGGAGGGGCCCTTCGTGGCCATCAACTGCGGGGCGATCCCCGAGAACCTCATGGAAAGCGAGCTCTTCGGCCACG
>DGKK01000006.1:0-12269 GCA_002387725.1 Nitrospirae bacterium UBA4572 | reverse complement strand
TCATCGCCGCCACCAACCAGCCCCTGCCGGAGATGATGGCCCAGGGCCGCTTCCGGGAGGATCTCTATTACCGGCTGAGCGTCATGAGCTTCGTCCTGCCCCCGCTTCGGGAGCGGGGAGAGGATGTGACGATCCTGGCCCGGTATTTTTTCGACCGCTTCCGCACCGAGTATCAGAAGACCCAGCTGGTGGACTTCTCCTCCGAGTGCCTGGCACTTATCCACTCCTACGACTGGCCCGGGAACATCCGGGAGATGGAAAACCGGATCCGCCGGGCGGTGATCGTCGCCGTCGACCGCTTCATCACCCCCGCCGACATCGACATCACCCGCGACCTGCGCCCGCCGGAGCCGGAGCGCTCTCCGGCGTCGGCCCCCCTGCCCCCCGGCCGGAATCTGAGCGAGGCCCGGGAAGAGGCGGAGAAGCGCATGCTCACCGAGGCCTTCCAGGCGGCCCGGGGCAACATCAGCCAGGTCGCCCGGATCATCGGCACCAGCCGCCCCACCGTCCATGCCCTGATCAAGAAGCACGGGCTCAACCCACGCGAATTCAAGGAATGACCCCCATGACGACCCCGACACGCCCCCTCTCCGGCCGGAGGGCCGGAGCCCTTGCCACGGCGCTCTGCATCTCCGGCGCCCTTCTCCTGTCCGGCTGCAGCAAGAGCCCGGCCCAGATCGAGAAGAAGGACTACGGCTTGGGAGAGCACTACCTCTCCGAGGGGAAGGTCAACGAGGCGATCATCGAGTTCCAGAACGTCCTCAAGGTCAACCCCAAATCCGTGAAGGGACGTTTGGGGCTGGCGGACGCCTACATGAAGAAGGGGTGGACCACCCAGGCCGTGCTCGAATACCGGGAGGTGTCCAAGGAGGATCCCCTCTCGCTCCCCGCCCATCTGGCCATGGCCCGCTACGGGGTGAACAGCGGCCAGTGGACGGCGGTGGAGCCGGAAATCGCCGCGGTCCTGAAGATCGACCCCAACAACGTGGAAGGGTTGACCTTCGAAGGGGAGCGGCAGCTCGCCCTGGGACACCAAAAAGAGGCCGAGGACAATTTTAGGAAGGCCCTGGCCCTCTCCCCCGGCTCGGTTCCGGCCCTGGTGGGGATGGGGGATCTGTTTCGAAAGGAGAATCTTGCGGACAAGGCCTCGTCCTTCTATCAGCAGGCCCTGGCCAAGGATCCGAGCAATGGCCGGGCCCTGACAGGCTTGGGTTATCTCGCCCAGACCCAGGGAAAGACCGACGAGGCGAAGGAGAACTTCCAGAAGGCGATGGAGGCGGACAAGGGCGATCTGCGCTCCCGGATCATCTACACGAACTTCCTGGCCGGCCAGGGAAAGGTTCAGGAGGCCATCGACCTGCTCAAGGCCGTTCCCAAGAAGGCGGCCGACCTTCGGATCCCGGTGAAGATCGCCGAGTATGAGGTGCTCCTGGGGCAGAATGCCAAGGCGATCGCCCTCATGCGTCCCCTCGAGCTTCAGAAGATAGCCCTTCCGGATATCTATCTGGTGCTGGCGAAGGCCTATCAGAATACCGGGCGCATTCCTGAGGCTCTCAATGAGGCCACCAAGCTCTCCGTGATGGAGGGACTGTCTCCCATCATGAAAATCGAGGCGGCCCGGATCGAGCTTGCCGGCCGCAATCCCGGAAAGGCGCGGGACATCCTCATGTCTCTCAAGAATGTCTCCTCTCTTCCTTCGGTCTATTGGCTGTCATTGGGGGAGGCGGAAACGGCCCAGTCCGGCCCTTCCCGGGGAGCCAAAGTCTATTCCCAGGGGCTGGCGCTTTATCCAGGAGACCCCCGCCTTCTTCTGGCTTTTTCCGACACCCAGGTCGTCCTTAAGAAATATGGAGAGGCAAAGAGGGCTCTGGACCAGCTCCTTGAGGCCGATCCGCAAAGTCCCCTCTACCATAGCCGGATGGGTGTTCTGATCGCCCGGACCCGGGGAGTTTCCGCGGAAATTGCCTATCAGAAAAGTGCTGCAGGAAAATATCCGGACAATGAGGCTCTCGAGTCTCTTTACCTGGTCACATTGTCGGCCAACAAAAAGTTGCCGGAGGCGATCGGAGAGGGGGAAGCCTACCTGAAATCTCACCCATCCGAGCAGAACATCCGACTCCTGTTGGCCGATTTCGACCTTCAGGCCGGAAAACAAAGGAAAGCGATGGATCTTTACAGACAGATCCTGTCTGTCGACCCCAAGAATGTTCAGGCATTGACGGATCTTGCCAACCTGGAGTTCCGGCAGAAAAAATATGCGGAGGCGGAGTCCTATGACCGCCGGGCGCTCCGGGAGGTTCCCGACAACCCGAACCTCGAGACGGCCTTGGGAGAAACCCTTCTTGCCGAGAATCAGAAGGAGCCGGCCATGCAGGCCTTTCGCAAGGCCCTCGAGCTCAATCCCAATCAGCCTCTGGCCCTGCTCGAGCTGGGGCGCGCCGAGGTTCTTTCGGGGGATGCCCGGGGAGCTCTGACCCACCTGGCCCCGCTCGTCAAGGCTCCTTTCCCCAAACCCCAGCAGGCGCAGATTCAATGGCTCTGGGGGCTGGCCAACCAGAGTGCCGGCAACGACCAGGTGGCTCTCGATGGCCTTCAAAAGGCGGTGAGCCTCGACCCCGGGGTTGCCTCCTACCGGGAGACGCTGGGTGAGTTTTGGTCCAATCGTTCCCGATGGGACAAGGCCCTCCCTGAGCTTGAGAAGAGCCAGTCACTCGATCCGAAGAATGCCCTTCTGGCCCTTGAAATCGCCTGGGGAAAGGTCAAAACCTCCAAGGGGACGCCGGATACAGCCCAGCTTGAGAGGGTTGTCCGGAGGGCCTCGGACTATGAACGGAGCCACCCGAACGACCTGAGGTCGGCTCTGATCGAAGCCCAAGCCGATCTTCTTCTCAAGAAAAACGATCGGGCCCTTGCCGTCTACGACCGGCTTCTTGCGAGTCAGCCCTCCAATGCGGCCCTCCTTTACGGGAAGGCGGCCCTCCTTCTGGGCAACGGAAAAGTCGACGAAGCCCGGAAGCTTGTCCGGAAACTCCTCGCGGATCATCCCAACAATCTGGGAGCGAACCTTCTGATGGCGCAAATTGACCAGAGAAAAAACAATGTGCGCGGAATGGTCGATCACCTGGAGAGGGTTCATCGCACCCTTCCCTCTGCCGTCGAGCCCGCCCTCGCTCTCGCTCAGGCGGATCTCTCGCTCGGGCGTTTCGAAGAGGCCAAATCGGTGGCCTTTTCCCTCTACGAAGGACACCCGGGGCTTTATCAGGCCCTCTATCTGAAGGCCTCGGCCGAAATGGGCCTCAAGGAGTATCGACATGCCGTGAGGGATTTTGTGACGCTTTCCCGCCACGACAAAAATCCTGGGGCGATGTTGAACATGGCCAGCGTGGCCGCCGGGAAGATGGGCGATGAGGCGGCCNNAATGAGGCGGCCTCCCGACAGTATCTGGACAAGGCCTTCCGAAGCGATCCCGGGAACCCCAGCGTCCTGAACAACCTGGCCTTTTCCCTGGCCGAGAGAAACGCCGACCTCCCCCGGGCGCTGGACTTGGCCCGAAAGGCCCTGGCGAAGGCCGACACCCCGGACGTTCAGGATACCCTGGGGTATGTCCTGTACCGGATGAGGCGCTTCGATCAGGCCCAGCCGCATTTCGAGTCGGCCTACAAGGCGAACTTCCGGGACCCGGAGTTCCTCTTCCATATGGGGCTCAACGAGTCTAAACTGGGACAGAAGGACCGGGCGCGGGAGCTTCTCGAGAAGGCGCTCACCTCGGGAGACCTCTCCCCGGAAGAGAGGTCGGAGGCGCACAAGGTTCTGGGATGAACCCTGCCCGGGGTTGAGGGCTCCCCTCAGTCAAAAACGGGAGAAGGCGGCTTCCTGAGAGAATTCCGGGAACCTTCTCCCTTCGATCTGTTTGTTTCCTATCCAAAGGAGCCTCTGTGTCAGCCGACAAACATCCTCCCGTTCCACCTTCCGAGATTGCGACCACGGAAGAAGATCTGATCCATTCCCCGGACTCGGCTGAGGACGAAACCATCGCCACCTTCTTCGCCTCGGTCCCCCGGACCGAGCCGCTCGTTCCCTTGAGCCTCAATGCCGAGGGTGTGCCGCTGGCCCCCGAGGCCGTCCACCGGGTCGACCGCCAGCAGTTCTGGGTCCGGGTGGCCGACACCAGGGAGAGACGCGAACAGGCGGGGCTCCTTGTGGACCGGATGTATGCCTGGAGAGGGTATACCCATAACAACATCATCCGGGAGACCCCCCACACCATCACCCTCGTCTCCTATGGCCGCGACGGCCAGGTGATCGGGACCGTCACCATCAACATGGACGTGCCCGGAGAGACCCTCCTGGCCGAGGAGACCTATCCGGAGAAGATCCAGGAGCTGAGGGGCCGCGGCCGCCGGGTGGCGGAGTTCAACGGCCTGGCCATCGACCCCGGGGTCAAGTCGAAGCTGGTCATCGCGCGGCTGTTCCACATCGCCATGATGTACCCCTACGGCCTCTTCGGGTACACCGACTGCGTCATCGAGGTCTCCTCCTCCCATGCCCGCTTCTACGAGAGGATGCTCGAGTTCGACCGTCTGGGAGAGGGGAAGATCTGTCCTCGCGTCAACAACGAGAGCATCCTGATGCACAAGGATTTTTCCGAGGCGGCGGCCCGGATCGAACAGGTCGGGGGGCTGATGGAGAAGTCGGGAGACCACTCTCTCTACGCCTATGGCTTTTCTCCCAAGGATGCCGAGGGTATCCTGGGACGTCTTCAGAGGATGCAGTTCTCTCCCGAGATGGCCCCAGGATGACACCCTCCTTCCACTACGAGACGGCCTTTTCCCGGACTATCGGATGGGTGACCCGATCGGAGCTTGCGACCCTCCGGGGAAAGCGCATCGCCATTGCCGGGATGGGCGGAGTCGGAGGGATCCATCTTCTGACCCTCACCCGTCTGGGGATCGGGGGCTTTGCCCTCTCCGACCCCGATACCTTCGACCTCGTGAACTTCAACCGGCAGGCAGGGGCGATGATGTCGACCCTGGGCCAGCCCAAGGTCGAGACCATGGCCGCCATGGCCCGGGACATCAACCCCGAGCTCGATCTCCGGATCTTCGGGGCCATCACCCGGGAGAACGCGGAGGCCTTCCTCGCCGGCTGCGACCTCTACCTCGACGGAATGGACTTTTTTGCCTTCGAGGCCCGGGAGGCCCTCTTCTCCGCCGCCCGTCGCCTCGGGATCCCGGCGACCACCGCCGGCCCCCTGGGGATGGGAACGGCGGCCCTCAACTTCCTCCCCGGAGGGATGAGCTTCGAGGAGTACTTCGGGTGGGAGGGGCAACCGGAGGAGGAAAAGAGCCTTCGCTTCCTCCTGGGGCTCTCCCCCGCCCGCCTTCAGTTCACCTATCTCGTCGACCCCACCGCCGTGAACCTCGCCGAGCGCCGGGGCCCCTCCACCCCCATGGCCTGCCAGCTCTGCGCCGGCGTTGCCGCCACCGAGGTGCTGAAGATCCTTCTGGGGCGGGGGCCGGTCCTCTCCGCCCCTTGGGGGCTGCAGTTCGACGCCTACCGGAACCGCTTCGTCAAGACCTGGCGCCCCGGAGGCCACCGAAATCCCCTCCAGAAGATCCTGCTTGTCGTCGCCCGGAAGAGGCTCGAGAGTTTCAAATCAAATAAAGGGTGACCATGCCGGACCGAAAGAGGCTCGAACGCATTTTGGACCGCGCACGCTGGGCTCCCAGCGGCGACAATGTCCAACCCTGGAAATTCGGGATCCTCTCGGATGATCGCGTTGTCATTTATGGGGCCGATACCCGCCGCACTGTGGTCTACGACCTCCAGGGCCATGCGAGCCAGATCGCCGTGGGCGCCCTGCTCGAATCCGTGGCGATTGCCGCCTCGGCGGAGGGGCTCTCCCTTTCCATCGACCGGAGACCGGATCCGTCGGAGGACGAAAATCCCGAACATCCCGTCTTCGAGATCGTCTTTTCCGAATCCCCGAACATCCTTTCCGATCCCCTTTCTCTTTTCCTTGAAACCCGGTGCGTCAACCGGCGGCCCTTTGGCACGGCTCCGCTCACTTCGGAAGAAAAAGCGGTCCTGGAAGGGTGTCTTCCCGAGGGGTACTCCCTCCATTGGATGGAGGGAGGGCGACAGCGGCTGCGCATGGCTGATATAAACCAGCTCTCGGGAAAGCTTCGGCTCACGATTCCGGAGGCCTATGCGGTCCACCGGGAAATCATCGAGTGGAATGCCACGGTGAGCCTCGACCGGGTTCCCGACCGGGCCCTGGGGCTTCCCGCCCTCTCGCTTCCGTTCATGCATTGGATCATGGGGAGCTGGGAGAGAGTCACGTTTTTTAACCGTTTTTTGGGGGGAACGCTCCTTCCCCGCCTTCTGCTCGACCTTCTTCCCGGGTTTTTCTGTTCGGCCCACTTTTTTCTCCTGGCACCTACGCCTCCTCGCCGTCTTGACGACTATGTGGCAGGGGGAAGGGCCCTGGCCCGGTTCTGGCTGGGGTGTGCCTCCCTGGGCCTTCAATTTCAGCCCGAGATGACTCCTCTGATTTTCGGGACCTATGTGGGGGAGGGACTCTCTTTTTCACGGGCCCCCCATGCCCAAGGGCTGGCAGAAAGGATCGCAAAAAAGCTGATTTCCCTGGGGGGTGACAAGGTGGGGCGTTCGGTTTTTCTGGGTCGAATCGGCCGGGGCCCCCTTCCCGTGGCCCGGTCCCTCAGAAAACCTCTGGCCTCCCTTCTTCGCGCGTAATCCGAAAAGCCCCCCGTCGGCCCCCCCTTCTTGACACAGAGATGTTTGGCGTCTTTACAGCTGGAAAAATTCCTGACAGGGAAGGGCGGGATTTTTTCGTGGAAGAGAAAACAATATCTTGCGCAATAAATTATTTTATCTTTAAATGTCAAGTTTTTAAATGATGATTTCTTTGGTCTGGCGATTCGGGGGAGGGGTTGGCACGGTACTTGCTTTGAAAGTGGCGTTGCTCGATTTCTCTCAGGGTTTTCAGAAAGTCAAAATCAATAACGACAGGAGAAGCACATGCGAAAGAAGTCAACGCTCAAGACCATCACGGTCGCGACAGGGGTGGCTCTGGCCCTGGCGGTCTCCGTGGCCGCAGGCCCCGGAAAGGCCCTGGCGACGACGGCCGGGTATCTCTCGGCCCCGAATCTCTACACGACGGATGTTGCGGGAAGCACGGCCAACACTGTCATCACCTCAGCCGGGGTTTACACGATTTATGACGTGCCAACCAGCACTTTCGGAAACACGATTCCTTCGTCGACCCAGCTCCAGCAGTTTCTGAGCGCCAATTATGGTGTTCCGTCCAATGTGTCTATTTCTACTATTACTCAGAGTGGGGCTCTTGGTTATTCAACCGATGGCTTGAACCTTCAGCTCTTGAAACAAATGTCAACGAACTACACGGCCACCAGTTCTACTGGACTTCAGGAATACTATGGTGAAATTCTTTCCAATGTCTTTAGAGTCGATGCAGGGTCAACCATGGCGGGGGTAACCCCGGGAGAGCTGGTCTTTACCTACCAGTTCGATGTGACCTCGGAAAACACCGCAGTGACATCTCTTTTGGGAAATGTCGGCCCTTCAGCGGCAAGCGTGTCTTTTTTCAATGAACCGAATGGGTACACCTATACTCTTGGAGCTGGTGCGATCGATACCTCAGGGATTGCTGGTACGACCATCTCCTGTTCTACCTGTACTTCCCCGTCGTCGTTTCCTCTTTCTGCGTTAGAGGGGAGTGTGACATACGATAATCTGAACGGTTCGATCGAGACACTCCAATTCCTGAACAACGTTTCATCTCTTCCCGTTGGAACCCTGACACCGGAAATCATGGTGGCCTCCAATGCCACCAACTATACGGTGGGGAGCTTTACTCTTTCAGGTTCCGGGGCAATCGCCGATGCCAGCGTCTTCGTTCCCTCCACCCCCGAGCCCGGCACCCTGGTGCTCTTCGGTTCCGCTCTGGGTCTTGTGGCCTTCATGATGGCCCGGCGCCGCCAGGGGCAGGGGATCGCCTAAGGCGTCTCGTCTCCTCAACACCCCCTCCGGCGGTCACACACCGGAGGGCCCGTGGTGTCCGATCCTTTCCGCCCCTTCCGGAGAAATCCGGAAGGGGTTTTTTCTTTTCTGCCTTCCCCTCCCCGTTTTTTCTGCCGCCTCTCCGCGGTCACCCGTTTTGGCGTTCGGGTGTAAAGAACGCCCGACATCTGTCAGGAAATTTTCCAAGTCGTCTTTTACATATTTTTATCGTCTTTTGGAAATCCCTCCATTTTCGGCCCCCGGACGGTGTCGGGTGTCTGGCATGAAAAATGCTTATCTTTTGATGTTGTGTTGATGTGACTCCGGTCACGCGAGGCTCCTAGGCTCCGCCGTCGTCGGATTGGAGCGGCCTTCGGGTGCGTCTGGGGGGCGGGCAGAACAACGAGTTGCCTGCCCCCGTTCGCGTGTTAGCCATGTGTCTGCCCCTGTCTGGAGGTATGATGATCTCCCTCTCTCTTTACCGCCGTCTGTCCCGGGGCTCTCTCCTGGCCGCGGCCCTCGTTCTCCTCTCCGGGGTCGTCTTCGTCCCCGAGGCCCGGGCGGAATTTTCCGTGGATGTGACCTCGGCCGACGTGAATTCGAGTTTCCGGATAGACTGGAACTACGCCTCCAACACCGCAAGCGGAGGAAGGCTGACCGCCCCCCTCTCCTCGGTGGGGATCTTTACCATCGACTCCTTCTCCTCCTCGGATCTCGTGATGACGGCCACCATCGACAACACGACCACGCTCACCTCCGGTCTGACCCAGTCGTACCTGATGTCCATCGGGATCGCTACCAATCCGGTGGTTTCCGCCACCTTGACGACCCCGGGCACAACCTTCACCCAGGTCGAATCAGCGGGAAACTTTCCTGGGGGGTTTTCGAGTATTGATGTCTGTCTCTATTCGGCAAACAATTGCAGCGGAGGAAAAATTCAGGACGGCCTCGCCGCGGGAAGCACCGACTCCTTCACCGTGGCCCTCGCCGGAAATTTCGGAAGTTCCCCCTCCGTCACCCTCTCGGACTTCGCCGTGAAGTTCCAGACCAACGAGGGCTCCTACGAGTTCGGAGACGGGGGATCCTTCCTTTCCGAGACCCCCGAGCCTCCCACGGCGCTCCTCTTTGCCACGGCCCTTCTCGTGGCGGTGGGGCTCGTCAGACGGCGGCTCCTGTCGCCGGGCGGCGCTCACAAGGGCTGATTGTCCCATCCTTCGGAAATGTGCCGGGCTCCGGAACGAGGGTCGCCTCCTTCCGGAGCCTTTTTTGCGTTTGGAGGAGGGAGCGCCTCTCTCCTCCCGCTCTTTTCCGGGGGCGAGCTCTTCAGGAAAGGAGAACTCTTCAAAGCGCCATCCTGACTTGTGGCCTCCGTTTCGGTATAATCCCTTCGGGCTCGGGACCTGTCCGGCAAAATGTCTGATAAAATCGCGGCGAGGCACAATGGTCGATCTTTCCATGAAAATGCTCCTGCACGACCGGCTCAGGTTCGCCCTGACGACCTTCGGGGTCGCCTTTTCCGTCATGCTGGTCCTGGTGCAGGTGGGGCTCTTCGAAGGGCTCATCGGCTATGCCGCCGACACCATCCTCCCCATTCGCCAGGCCGACCTCTGGATCACCTCCCGGAACACCCAGAACATCGATTTCGCCAACTACTTCCCCGAGAACCTGGTCAACCGGGTCCGCTCCGTTCCTGGGGTCGAACGGGCCGACAACCTGATGGTGGACTTCATGCCCATCCATCTCCCCAACGGCTCCTCCGACGGGGTGATGGTCTACGGCCTCACCCACTACTGGAAGTGGGGCGTCCCCTGGAACGTCGTCTCGGGCAATCCCCTCGACCTTCGGGGGGGGCCCTACATGTTCCTCGACGACTTCGCCACCCACCGCTACGGCCCCTTCCGGGTGGGGGACTACCGGGAGATCACCAACCAGCGGTTCAGGATCATCGGCGTCCTTCACGGCCTGCGCTCGTTTACCACCATTCCCGTGGCCTTCCTGGACTTCTACCGGGCCCAGGCCCTCACCGACATCACCTTCGGCAAGACCGCCTACATCCTCGTCCACCTCTCCCCCGGCGCCGACAGGAAGGCCGTGATGGCCGAGATCCGCCGCCGCCTTCCCTACAACGACGTCTTCACCCGGAAGGCCTGGGCCCGACGGGGGCAGGACTACTGGATCTTCAAGACCGGTCTAGGGTTCAATATGGGCATGATCGTCTTTCTCGGGTGTCTCGTGGGGGTCGTGATTCTGGCCCAGACCCTCTACACCACCACCATGGAGCACGTCCGGGAGTTCGGGATGGTCAAGGCGATCGGGGGGGACAACGGGGACATCTACCGCCTGCTCATGCGGCAGGCGGCGGTCATCGCCGTGGCCGGCTACCTCGCCGGAACCCTCCTGGCCTTCCTGATCAAGCCCCTGGCGAAAAAGGGCGACCTCGACCTGATCCTCTCCCCCGGGCTTCTTGCGACGGTCTTCGTCGCGACGCTCGCCCTCTGCCTTCTGGCCTCCACCGTCTCCTTCCGGAAGGTCTCGCGGATCGATCCGGCCCTTCTCTTCCGGAGCTAGGGGACCGATGAAGAGCCTTGTGGCGGAGGAGATCGTCAAGGTCTACCAGGAGGGGGGATCCCGGGTGGAGGCGCTCCGGGGGATTTCCCTGGCGCTTGCGCCCTCGGAGATCGTCATCCTCGAGGGCCCCTCGGGCTCGGGCAAGACCACCTTCATGTCGGTGGCCGGATGTCTGCTCTCCCCGACCTCCGGGCGCCTGTCGGTGGAGGGGCAGGGGGTGGACTTTTCCCGCCCGAAGGACATGGTCCGGGTGCGCCGGGAGTCCATCGGCTTCGTCTTCCAGAGCTTCAACCTCTTCCCGGCGCTCACGGTCCTGGAGAATGTCCTCTATGCCCTCCAGATCCGGGGGAAGCTGACGCCGGAATACGAGCGGGAGGCCCGGACGATCCTCGAGCAGATCGGCCTCGGCCACCGGCTCGATTTCATTCCCGCGCGGCTGTCGGGGGGAGAGAAGCAGCGGGTGGCCATCGCCCGGGCCCTCTCCGGCGGGAGCCGGATCCTCTTTGCCGACGAGCCCACCGCCAACCTCGACTCCCACGTGGGGCTCGAGGTGCTGGGGATCCTGCGGCGGCTGGCCAAGGAGGAGGGGCGGTCGGTGCTGGTGGCAACCCATGACCCCGCGGTGAGGACCATCGCCGACCGGGTCGTCAGAATGCGGGACGGATGTCTTGTGGAAGGAGAGAACGGGTGAGCGAGGACCGGAAAAAATCCCTGACGCCAACGAATCTTTTGCTGATCGTGTCGGGACTTGTGTTGATGGGGGGAAGCTTCCTGCTTCCCCACGGGAAGCGGCCCCTGGCCCCCAACGTGGGCGCCTCGGCCCTTCCCGACGGCCGGGTGGCCGCCGAGGGACGTCTCATGGCCTGTCCCGATGCCATCGCCACTGTCCGTTCGGAATATGCCGGGACCATCGAGGACTATCCCGTCAGGGACCACCAGCGGGTGAAAAAAGGGGATCTTCTGGCCTCTCTACATGCCTCCGACCTCGAGGCCCGACTGGCGGAGGCCCGGGCCGGCCTGGCCATGGAGCAGGCGCGCCTCGCCCTGGAGAAGAACCGGTTCCACCGGGCCCGGAGGCTCTGGGCGAAGAAGGCGACCTCTTTTGCC
Organism: Nitrospirae bacterium UBA4572; assembly: GCA_002387725.1. Classification (GTDB taxonomy): domain Bacteria; phylum Nitrospirota; class Leptospirillia; order Leptospirillales; family Leptospirillaceae; genus UBA4572. The sequence continues at coordinate 551 of DGKK01000006.1, read as the reverse complement.
TCCTACGACCGGGCCCGGAAGACCCTCGACATGGTCGAGGCCCAGCTTGAGAGGAGCCAGGCCGATGTCCGCCTCATCGAGTCGCTTTTCGCCAAGACCCGGATCCGCTCCCCCCTCGACGGCACGGTGGTGGCCCGCTTCCACAACCGGGGGGAATACGTGAACGTGGGCTCCCGGATCGCCACCGTGGCCGACCTCTCCCGGACGCGGGTCGAGGCGGAGGTGGACGAGTTCGACATCGGCCACGTCCGGGTGGGGGCGCCGGCGACCCTCCGGGCCGAGGGCCTCTCCCGACGCTATTCGGGGGTGGTGGTTTCCATCTCCGACCGCGTGACGCGCAAGCACCTGATCCCCGACGACCCCTCCCGTCCCACCGATACCGGGGTGGTCCGGGTGAGGATCGTCTCCCCCTCCCCCCTTCCCTTCAGGCTGGGACAGAAGGTCGATGTCCGGATCGGGACGGGTCGGACGGTTCCCGTTCCCCCGGAGGCCGCCCGAACCCACTGCGGGGGAGGAGCGTAAGGGGAGACCTCAGGAGGGGGGGAGCGGCG
>DGKK01000036.1:3438-12037 GCA_002387725.1 Nitrospirae bacterium UBA4572 | reverse complement strand
TCCCTATTTCGGAATCAGGGGCAGCTAAAGCCGGTGGACTAAAGCTTGTGATGGAGATTAAAATTGCTGTTCGGCCAACCCCACCACACATTGTATCAATAATAAACGTCTTCTCCTCACAAAGCCCCCTTTCTTCCCAGAACTACACCGACCGTCCTCACAAGAATAACGAGATCCAACCAAAGGGACCAATTTTTAATATACCAAAGATCTAAACGCACCCTCATTGAAAAATCGTTGTTGCTTCTCCCAGAAACCTGCCAGAGACCGGTGATGCCTGGCTTGACGAGACCATATTCGCTTTCGAGCTCTTGATAATATTTTTTTATCTCGACTTCCATTGCCGGGCGGGGACCGACCAAGCTCATCTCTCCTCTTAGGACATTGAACAACTGGGGAAGCTCATCTAGGCTGGTCCTTCTCAAAAAACGCCCGAAAGCAGTCACTCTGGGATCATTCCTCAGTTTCCTGTTTTTCCGATATTCTTCCTCAAGTGAAGGATTATTGGCGAGAAGATCAGCAAGTAGCTCTTCCGCTCCATAATGCATGGTTCGAAACTTGTAGATGCTGAAGATTTTCCCATTCTGGCCAACCCGGCGTTGTGCAAAAAAAACCGGACCGGTGGAGGAAAACTTCAAAAGCAGGGTGATCGTTATCAGAACCGGAAGAAGTGGAACGCACAAGAGAATTGCCAACGAGATATCGAATGACTCCTTGAACCACCGATTTATCCGAGACTTCAAATTATTGTGGACTCCAACAAGAAACATTTCCTCGTAGAAGAGATAGAGGAGTTCGCTATTTAGGAGGCTGACATGGGAAATGTTCGGAACCATGTAAACAGAGAAAACCGACCTCTGGACCTTCTCTACAAGACGGGCTAGGTCACTTCGCCGAAGAGCCGGAGCCGCAACCACCGCCCCCCGAATTCCTTCCCGGACGACCAGATCCGAAAGGGAGTCGAGGGTTCCAAGACATGGAAGCGGGGGAAGCATATCTAGGGAGGGAGTTTGGCCCATCTGTTCCTCGGACTCCGATCCACCATCAAGGGATTGGATCTGAAATCGTTCGGGAACGGTGACGAATCCCACTAGCCTTATCCCCATGTAGTGATCCCGAAAAAAGCCCTGGTGAGCGAGGCGCCCGATAGGGCTGTCGCCAATCAAAACCGTCCGTTTTGTTCCTAAATCCATTGTATGCAGTAGAGCTTTCCACTTCATACGAACCAGTGGAAGTAGCACTAGGCAAACAATACCTGTATTCACAATGACAGCCCGGGAAACCTCGCTCGAAAACTTTCCAAGGCTCACTATAGAGAAAATCGCGAGAAAGGACAAAAAAAGGGCCTTGACCACGGCACGGGTCTCTTCCCAGAAGGGAACACGCTTTGCATAAAGTCCCTCGTAGGCGAAGACCACGACCATCATAAGAGGCATCCAGACTCTGAGAGCCAGAGACTCGAAGCTTCGGGTAAAGGGAACTGGAATCCACCGACTGAGAAGGTCCACTCTCAAAATGTAAGAGATCCACAGAGCCAGATAGAACGCAGACAAATCCCCCACTATCACCAGAAGAGAATAGAGGGCGTGCTTCACCATCCCCTTGGGCTCAAAGCTCAAATCCATCCATCCTTATCTTTGCCAGCCGGTTTGAGTCCTCCTTCCTTGGCATGCCGCTCCCAGCTCTCCCGGACGAAATTTCCGAATTTCTCCCTAAAGATCTCTGGGGAAAAGCGTGCGGCATTCTCTCGGGAGGCCCGGGGATCGAAGAGGTCCTCAAGACGCGAGAACATCTCGATCGCCCCTCGGAGCGCATTAACCGTCGGCTCCCTGTAGAACAGACCACTCATCTCGAGGCTTCCTTCCGGAGCGTCNNGCGTCGCCAGCCGAACTCTCTCCCCTCCCCTCATCCACCCTTCCGCCTTCCTGCAATCCCCATACCGTCTCGAGAACCCCCCCCTTACCCCAGGCAATCACTGGGACACCCGCCGCCTGAGCTTCCACGGGGGCAATTCCGAAATCCTCCTCCGCCATGAAGACGAAGGCCTTAGCCTTCTCAAGCATCCTTCCCCATTCCTCATCGGATACCCGGCCCAGCCACTCAATGTTCTTCTGCCCCCGGATCGTCCGCTCAAGATCTTGGCCTCCTGGCCCAGCCCCTGCAATCACGAGCCGGTGAGGGAGACCCACAAAGGCCTCGGCAATCTTCTGGATGTTCTTGTAGGGAACAAGCCTCCCCATCGACACAAAATACTCCCCTCCGGGCTTCTCCTTTGGCACAAACCGCCCTACGTCGACCGGAGGATAGATAACAGTCGAAGACCTCCCATAGATTCGGGCGATCCTTCCCGCCACGAATTCCGAATTGGCAATAAAGGCATTCGGACGCTGTCCGGCCATGCGGTCCCAGCGGCGAAGAGAGGGAATAAAGAGGGAGGCTGCCATCTTTTTGATTTGCCCTGGCATGCTCCGGGAAAAGTACGCCTCCGTCATGTCCCAGAGATAGCGGGGAGGAGTATGGCAATAACAGAGGTGCAATTGCCCCGGCCGGGAAAGGATCCCCTTGGCCACGGCGTGGCTTGAGGAGAGAACTAGATCATACCCTGCAAGGTCGAGGGATTCAATGGCGCGAGGCATGAGTGGAAGGAGGTTCCGATAGAGGCGTTCGACCCGGGGGATCTTTGTCAGGAAGGTCTCGCCGGTGGGATCCTTGAGAAGATGATGCCTTTCCGGGGGGGGAAGCCGGTCGAAGAGTACGAAGAGATCGGCCTCGGGATAGAGTCTCATGATCTCTCCCAGAACCCGTTCGGCTCCGGCCCAGACGGTGAGCCATTCGTGGACGATCGCGACTTTCATGGAGTCATTGGTAGATTGACTTGCATGACGACCTGTGGTTCTGGATTTTTTGAAAAAAATTCGTTTTTATTGGAAAAAGAATACTCGGGAGCGAACGTCCCTTCAGGGAATCTCTCGGGAAAATGAAAAAATGCGCTGAATCTCTGTAACTCTCTCCCTTGACATCCTCCCCTCCGTACACGAAGGGGCTTCCCGACCTCGTGGTCTGCGATTCCTGGTTCACCGGGGAGTTGCTTCCCGACCCGGCTCCAGGCCGGAACGGGAAGTCTGACACTCCCTCCGCAGGCACATCCCGCCAGCCAGGCAGTGAGTATGTTTCTGGCGGCATTCGCGTCCCGATCGTGCGTCGCCCCGCAGTCCGGGCAGATCCATTCCCGGACGGAAAGAGACAGTTCCGGGAGAACAAACCTGCAATGCGAGCACGTTTTCGAGGACGGGAAGAACCGTCCGCACGAAAGAACCTGACGCCCGGACCAGGTGGCCTTGTCGTCGATCTGTCTCAGAAACTCCGACCGGGAGGCATCGGCGATGCTCTTCGACAGGTGCCGGTTCTTCCGCATGTCTTTCACAGACAGATCCTCGACGACGATGACTTGATTCTCGTTCAGCAGCCGAGTCGAGAGCGTGTGGAGGAAGTCGTTCCTCCGGTCCGCGATCCTTGCGTGAATCCGGGCGATCTTCCGGCGCGCTTTCCGCCGGTTTTTGGAGCCGTTCTTCTTTTTGGCCAGCTTCCGTTGCCAGAAGGCCAGCTTCTTCTCTTCCTCGCGGAAGAATTCCGGGGCGAGGACCTTCTCCCCCGTGGAAAGGGTGGCGAAAGACGACAACCCCAGATCGATCCCGACTTTTGTTTCAATTTCGGGCTTCGGGGCGACTTCGTCCTCGAAATGCAGGGACACGAAATACCTTCCTGCGGGATCTTTCGTCACGCAGGCGGAAGATCCCGTCGCCCCCTTGGGAAGACACCGGGACCAGCGAATGTCGAGAGGTTCCTTCCTTTTGGCCAGGACGAGCCGCCGGCCCGAGAGATCGAAGGCATTGTCCATGAAGACGGCGCGTTGGGAATCGTCCTTTCTCTTGAAGCGAGGCGTCCCGGCCCGGCCGGAGAAGAAATGGCCGGAGGCTCTCTGCTGGTGCCGGAGAGTCTGCGGGAGGGGAACCGAACTGAGCTCCCCGAGAAAAGCAAAATCCGGATCGTTCTTCAGGTCGGTCAGAAGGGCCGAGGCGTCCGGGAAGACGGTTGCAATGCCGAAATCTTCCCATGCTTCCTCCCGGGCCGCGAGGACCGCGTTCCAGACGAACCGGATGCACCCGAAGGTCTTGGTCAGTAGGACCTCCTGCTCGGGTTTGGGAGAGAACCGGAATTTGGCGGCGGGGTTGATTTTCATGGGCTCCATTCTACCACAAACCGAGGCACGCCTTATGTCTCCACCATGAATGGCGAAGCTTTATGGTGTTTCTAGATAAACCTTTCTATCCACGGATCTAAAGATTTCCCTCATTTTTCCCCTTTGTTTTTCATTCGACCCTCTCTGTAATCACTCAGCGTGTTAAGCGGAATACACTCACCATCTTTTCTCTCCACCTCTCAAATCCTCATCGCCTCCCGAACCTTCTCCATGGTCAGCTCCGCCTCGGTCCGGGCCTTCCTGGCCCCGGACTCCAGGATGTCGCTCAGTCTCTCGCTCCCCTGCCCCTCGATCTCCCGGCGCCGCTCCCGGGCCGGCTCAAGGATCGCCTCGACCTCTCCGGTCAGGATCTTCTTGCAGTCGATGCAGCCGATGGCGGCGGTGCGGCACTCCCGGTCGATGGTGGCCACCGTCTCCTTGGGGGTAAAGATCTGGTGCAGGGAGAAGACCGGGCACACCTCGGGACGCCCCGGATCACTGCGGCGTTTTCTCTGGGTGTCGGTCACCATGGTGCGGAACTTCTCCCACACGGCCTCTTTGGTGTCCGAGAGGAAGACCGCATTATCGTAGCTCTTGCTCATCTTGCGTCCGTCGAGCCCGGGAAGCTTGGGGGTTTCGGTGAGGAGGGGAAGCGGCTCGGGAAAGACCTCCCCGTAGAGGCTGTGGAAGCGGCGGACGATCTCCCGGGCCAGCTCGAGGTGCGGGATCTGGTCCTGTCCCACGGGAACATGGGTGGGGCGGTAGAGGACGATGTCGGCCGTCTGGAGGACCGGGTAGCCGAGGAAGCCGTACTGGGCCAGATCGCGGTTTTCGATCTGGGCCATCTGGTCCTTGTAGGTGGGGTTCCTCAGAAGCCAGGCCACCGGGGTCATCATGCCCAGGAGAAGATAGAGCTCGGCGTGGGCCTTCACGTGAGACTGCTGGAAGAGGACGCACTTCTCCGGGTCGAGGCCGGCCGAGAGAAAGTCCAAAAGGAGCTCCCGGACGTTGCCCCGAAGGGCGTCGGTCTTCTCGTAGTTCGTGGAGAGCGCATGCCAGTCGGCAATGAAGAAAAAACAGTCATGCCGCTCCTGGAGCAGGGTCCAGTTTCTGAGTGCCCCCATGTAGTTGCCCAGGTGCAGCCTTCCGGAGGGCTGGATGCCGCTCACGATTCGTCCCACGGGAACCTTTGACTCGTCTTCCACACACGCTCCTTGGTCTGTTGAAGTCAATGTTTCGACGTCTTCCGTCTTGCCTTTTCAATGTCTGTCTTTCCCCTTCCTCCCGGTCGGCGGGAGGGCTCTCGTCTTGGGTCCTTCTCCCCCACTCCTCCGGGAGCACGCCCCCTGCTAGGAGCCGGCCAGCGTCTCGATGTACCGGGAGAGCCCTCCCATGACCGGCCAGACGAAACGGGACATGATCCCGATGTAGGGATCGAGGACGACGAGGGCCATGACGAGGAGAACCCCGTAGGGCTCGATCCGGGAAAGGGCCAGGGCCGGCCGGGGAGGAAGAAGGCCGGCCAGCACCCGTCCCCCATCAAGCGGGGGAAGCGGGATCAGATTGAAGACGAAGAGGACGACGTTGATCTCGATGCCCATCCGGCAGAGGTCGGAGAGGAGGGAGAGGGCGGAGCCCTCCCCTCCCCCGACTCCCAGACCTCCGTCCATCCCGTTCAGCCCATGGAGAAGGGACATGAAGAGGAAGGCCATGAGGATGTTCGAGAGGGGGCCGGCCAGGGCGACAAAGACCATATCCCGTCGGGGATGGCGAAGGTTGGCGGGGTTGACCGGAACGGGCTTGGCGTACCCGAAGAGGAATCCCGTATGGAGAAGGAGCAGCATCAGGGGAAGGAGGATCGTTCCGAAGGGGTCCACGTGGGCCAGGGGATTCAACGTCAGGCGCCCCGCATAGCGCGCCGACGGATCCCCGAACCGGTTCGCCACCACCCCGTGGGCCAGCTCGTGGAAGGTCACGGCAAAAAGGAGCGGAACCCCGACGACGAGGATCTCCGTTCCGATCCCCGTGAGCCAGGCCATTCCCTCGGCCAGATGTAGATGATCCAATGTCAGAGAACTCCCGTTGTGACTCTTTGGGGACCCGTTCCATCTCCCTGCCGGGAGAGGGGGAACGGGTCCTGCCGATTGTCTGTCTCTTTCTCTCTTACCCCGTCGTGTCCCTGAGGCCCCGCGGCTCTCTCCCGGACAGGGAGGCCGGCCGCAAAAGCCCGTCCCAAAATCGGGAGAACTCCCTCCGGGGAGAACCGCTCCGCGACACCCGAAGCCAGGATCTTCCCGGAAGCTCCCGGGAGAAGACGCCTCGAACAAAACACGCCTTTCGCACAGAGGAACCGGAGAGGGCCGGTTCGGCACCCGGTCGCCCTGATCCCCTATTGTACCGGATTCTTCGACAAAATCACTGCTGAAACCGCAGGGAGGAAACAGGACTGCCGGGAAGAGGGCATGAGGGAGAGGAGAGAGAATGGGCGAGGAAAGAGAAAGACTGGCGTGCCCTCCTCTTCTTCCGGCCTCTTCTGGCCCCTTCCGGGCCCGTCCCCGGACGACCAAGACCCTCTCTTCTCCTCGGGGAGAGAATGAGAAGACCGGGGCCGACCCCCATGGTGGTGGGGGCTCCAAACGAAGAGTCTTGGGCAGGAACGAAGGGAGGGGCGGTCGATGGTTGTCGCGACAGGAGGCCTCCCGGCTCTGAAAAGGTCCTGGGCCGGCAAGGGACCGACAAGCCGGAGGAGAGAGCTCGACCTCCCTGACTCCGATCCACAGACTGGACAAAGGCCCCGATCCCCCGTTCCTCGCCCCGCCGCGTCACACTTTCCGCATCGGGCGATACGCTCGCCCGGCCGAGGAACAATGAAGACGGTGGCGGGAGTTTTGCCTGACTCCTTGGTGGGGCGAAAGGGCCCGAAAAAATCCCGCGCCCATGGCTCCGCGATCCCCTCCCCCTCCGTCCCCCCGGCCTTCCGCCCCCCGTTCCGGCTCCTTCCCGGCCCGGCTCCGCCAGGCTCTCTCTCCTGACGGGAGAGGGGCGGCCGGCCCGCGTCGACCCAAGAGGAGCCCTCCGATCCTGCCCGGCCCTGCCATGACCCTCCCCGCGCCTTTTTCCTCATGATCCTTTCTTATGCGCTGGATAAAAGATTGCAACTTGAAGACCTCTCCGGACTGATCTCACACTCAAAGAATGAGGGGAAGAATTTCCCTCTGTCGCCTCTCTCTCTCCAGGATCCGGGAAAGTCCGAACTCTCCGCTCTTTCCTGAAGCTTTTTCCTTCGACGGGCCGGTGAGGGCCCAAGGAGGGAAAATCTTTCTCCTGGAATACATGATACGGAAACATGAGGATAAGAAGATGACATCAAAAAAGACCATTCCATCGGGGACGGCGGCCAAGACGGCGATCATTTCGTCGGTCTTCTGGCTGGCCATGGGGACGACCCTGGGGTTCGTCACCTCGCTCAAGCTCTCTTACCCGGATGTCCTTTCGGGGACTCCCTACCTGAACTTCGGCCACATCCGGCCGGTCCACGTCCTGACGGTGATCTACGCCTGGATCTCCATGGCCTTCGCCGCGGCCATGTTCTACATGACACCGCTCCTCTGCGGAACCAAGCTCTGGAGCGAGCGGCTGGGGGTCATGAACATCTGGCTGTGGAACCTGGGGATCATCATCGCCGACATCTCCCTTGACCTCGGGATCAACTCCGGACGCGAATATTCGGAATACGCCTGGCCGATCGACATCTATGNNCGACCACCTGGATCATGATGGCGGCGATCCTCTACATGACCACCGACTATTCCCTGACCCAATCGGTGGAGGTCTTTCACATCACGGGGCTGAACGAAGCCCTCCTCACCTGGTGGAACGGCCACAACCAGCTCGGGATCTGGATCACGCCCGTTTCGATCGCCATCGGGATGTACCTGATTTCGAAACTCTCGGGGAATCCTCTCTACATCCACAAGCTGGCCCATCTCACCTTCTGGGGGCTCTTCGCCTTCTATTCCACACCGGGAGCCCACCACCTGATGGGAGCGCCCATCCCCGAGTGGCTCAAATCCTTCGCCTCGGTCTCGGGAGTCATGATTCTCGTTCCCGGGATGGCCTTCATCGCCAACGCCCTTCTCACCATGCNNTGCAGGGCAAGTGGAAGCTCTTTGTCGAACGGCCTCCCATCCGCTGGGCGATCACCGGAACCCTGATGGGCGTCCCCCTCTTCTTCCAGGGGGCCTTCCAGCAAACCCGGGCCATCAACTGGTACAATGAACTCTCCCTCTCCTAAGCGCTTTGCGCTGTAGGAGGGGTTTCCGATCTCGCGAGCGGAAGTTCCTCTTTCGCCGAGGATGC
>DGKK01000036.1:2912-3311 GCA_002387725.1 Nitrospirae bacterium UBA4572 | reverse complement strand
GAATGTGCCCGCACCGGGCGCATTCCTGCGAACTGAATTGCGGTGAGACCTTGAGGACGAGCTTTCCGGCTCTCCGGGCTTTGTAGGACAAAAGCACCACGAACAGACCCCAGCAGGACGCCAGGATCGCCCGGTTGAGTCCGGCCTTGGCGCGGGCTCCGTTCCGAACATACCGTCCGGACTCGTCCTTTTTCGGCTCAGGACTCCTCGTCATGTGTTTGACCTTGAGATCCTCGACAACGAAAAGGGTCCGGTCGGAATCGGACACAAAGTCGCGGGTGGCCTTGTGGATCACGTCCTTGCGGACGTTCTTGACATACTCAAAGGACCGGGACAGACGTCGTTTCGTCTTCTTCCGGTTCTGCGACCCCTTTTGTTGCCGGGCGAGTTTTCGTTGCC
>DGKK01000036.1:2622-2764 GCA_002387725.1 Nitrospirae bacterium UBA4572 | reverse complement strand
GAGGCGGGACGGGAATACGGGGTCTGGGCCTTGAAGGACAGAACCCCGAGCGGGAATTTCTTTGTTCCGAGAATCAGTTCTTCGCAGTGCGTTTCGTCGTTGGTCCGGAAGGAGAACAGTTCGGAGGTGATCCAGACCGACT
>DGKK01000036.1:1875-2516 GCA_002387725.1 Nitrospirae bacterium UBA4572 | reverse complement strand
AGGCCCGGTAATACCGGTCTTCGGACACCTTGGCGTTGTAAATGAACCGCTGGTGTCCGATCCATCGAAGCAGGATCTTTTCCTGGGCGGGAGTGGGATACGCGCGGAAGCGCTTGCCGGTCTGCATGAGAGTATGTTACTCTTGGCAACATGAATAGTCAACTGAACAGATCAAGCTCTCATGCCGTTCATTCTCTTAAGCTACACATTGTCTTTGTGACAAAGTATCGGCGCAAGGTGCTCTCTCCGGATCTTCTGGAATATTNNATTTACAGAGCGCCTTCGGCGAGATCCTGTCGGACTGGCGATGCACCTTGCTGGAATTCGGAGGGGAAGCGGATCATGTGCATCTTCTGGCGGAGATCCACCCAGCCCTCAACATCTCCACACTGATCAACAATCTGAAAACGGCCTCGGCCAGACGGGTTCGCAATCGTTTTTCGGACCATCTGAAGCCATTTTACTGGAAGCCGTATTTCTGGCATCGGGCCTACTATGTGGGGAGCGTAGGCGCAGCGACACTGGAAACGGTCCATCGTTATGTCGAAAGCCAAGGAACAACCGAAAAAGCGGGAAGAAGAAAAACAAAACCGCCCGTTTGACCCCCTCTTGACCCATGGCCTAAGAAGGGGAATGCGCGG
>DGKK01000036.1:0-1704 GCA_002387725.1 Nitrospirae bacterium UBA4572 | reverse complement strand
GACAGTGGATCTTCCTCTACAACCTCTACCGGACCGCAACGGCGCCGGCCTCCAAGGCCGTTCCCTCCCTGCTCGCCCAGGAAAGCTGACCTGACCGGAGCCCCTCCTCCCGAACCGGGAGGGAGGGCTCCTCCTGACCTCACCTTCTCTCCCTCTCCCGGAAGACCATGGCCGACCAAGTGCCGGAAAGGGTCCACGAGGGTGTGGGGTCGTGCCACGTCCTTGCCTTACTCTCCCGTTAAGCGGGAGAAGAGGGGCCTCCCCTCCCCGCCATCCGGCCTGCGGGGCCGCGGACGACACGAACGGTGCGTCGATGGTGGCTCTGCGTCGACTGTTTCGCGTCGACGATCTCACCCCCAATCCTCCGGCAAACATTACCGATCGATCCGGGCGGGGCGTCAATCCCCGGCCACAAATGCGCGTCCCCCGAATCGGGCCCCCCCGGCGTCAGCTTCGAAAGCCCTCACCGTCACCTGTGTGGTCGAAAGGACCCACACGGAGCTCCCCCCTATCCTGTGTGTTCTTGACAACCTATCGATGCGCAGATAGACTGGTGGCATGCTTCCCTCCGAGACGAAAGCGATGAAAGAGCGGATCATCGATGTTGCCCAAGGGTTTGTTCAAACCCGTGGGTTCAATGCGTTCAGTTACCGGGATCTGGCAGAGCAGATCCTGATCAGAACGGCAAGCATCCATTATTATTTTCCCAAGAAAGACGATTTGGGCCTTGCCCTCATTCAGCGATACTGCGCCGATTTCGAGGGAGCCATCCGGAACATCGACGACGCGGAGCGATCCCCCAAAAATCGCTTGTCGGCCTATCTGAAGATGTTTCTGGATCTTTCAAAAGGGGGGGCCCGCCTTTGTCTTTTTGCCGTCTTCTCGGCGGAGCTTCCGACCCTGTCGGAGAGGATTCAGGACGAGGTCAGGATTTTTTACGAGACGAATATCGACTGGCTCAATGACGTGGTGAGCGAGGGACGGTCGGCTGGCTTTTTTTCTTTTTCAGGAGAGAGCCGGGATGTCGCCTCTGCAATCTTTTCCTTTCTTGAAGGGGAAATGCTCGTTCGACGGGTTTTCCCGGCGGAGGCGCATTCCCCGGAGATCCCCCCTGCAATCCGTCTCCTGTTGTCCTGGAAGGGCTGACGAAATCCCGGGGACCTTGAGTCTCATGAGGTCTGTTTCCAGGCACACAAACCTATCTACTGGTAGATATTCTTATCCAGCAGAGAGGCGTGTCAATGCTGTCCCGATGGTCGGGCAGACACCTTTACTCACCCCATTCCGAAGGGAGATCCATCATGTCCCAGAAACATGTTTTTGTCGTGTATTCCGGCGAGTCCGACGCCAGCCGTGTCTACCATGCCCTGGTCTATGCCCGGCAGGCTCATCGTCGCGGGGATGAGTCCAAGCTGTTTTTTGCCGGAGCCGGATCCTATTGGCCTGAAGCTCTTGATGGAGGGCATCCTGTCATGGGGGATCTTTTCAAGGAGCTCAAGGAGGCGGGCGTCATTGAAGGGGTGACAAAAAACTGTGCGGTGGCTTATGGACGGGATGAGGCGGCCGCAAAGATCCTTCCCCTGGTCTCCGGTCCGGAAGAAAGCAAAGGTCAGATCGATCTCCTCGATTATGCCGATCGCTCCTATAAAATCTGGATCTATTGACCGTCAACACATCGGCCGCGGTAATTGTCAAGCAATCTGT
>DGKK01000057.1 GCA_002387725.1 Nitrospirae bacterium UBA4572 | reverse complement strand
GAGACGGAATGTGGGGAAGGATTGACAGATCTGTTTCTCTCTCTATAATTGGGGGTGATTCGTGGGGAAAAGTGGGGGAATGTGGATGGCTTTTTTTCGGGGGCGATACCTTCATAGTCTGGATGCCAAGGGCAGAGTCGCGATCCCTCAACGATTTCGTGAATCGTTGGGAGGGGGAGACGAGGCACTGCGCCTTGTGATGACGGTGGACCCTGAAGGCTGCCTTGTTGTCTACCCGGAAGCCGTTTGGCAAGAGCTGGAAGGAAAGTGGCACTCTCTCCCACAGATGAACGATGAGTTGAAAACCTACCTTCGCTTCATGGTGGGATGGGCCTCCGACGGAGCTCTCGACCGGCAGGGGCGTATTCTTGTCCCTCCACCGCTCCGTGAATATGCGGGACTTGAACATGACGTCTGGTTTGTCGGGGTGCTGCAGAATTTCGAGATCTGGAACGGTGACCGGCTTGAAAAAGCCACGGGGAGAGATCGCGTTCGCTCCGTGACCCAGAAGTTGTCGGGGCTCTTTTGATTGGCCCCGAAGAGGGAGGCTCTTCGTCCCATCGCCCTGTCATGCTCGCTGAATCCATGGAATGGCTGGATGTGCGTCCCGGCCAGTGGTACGTTGATGCCAATCTGGGCGGAGGAGGGCACACCCGGGAGATTCTGGCGCGTGGAGGATCGGTTGTTGCCATCGATCGGGACAAAGGGGCCGTATTGGCGGCACGAGAGCATCTTCTTCCCCTCTATCCCGACCGCCTTAGGATCATTCATGGAAACAATCGAAACGTCGCGTCCCTGGTTCGCCAGGAGGGCCAACATGTGTCCGGGATTCTTTTCGATCTTGGGTGGTCCACGATCCAGGGGGAGGATCCGGAGCGGGGACTCTCATTTACGGAAGAGGGGCCTCTCGATATGCGACTCGATACCGAGCAGAAGGAAACAGCGGAGGATCTTCTTGAATCCCTGTCGGAATCGGAGCTTGAGAGGGTGCTTTCTGAAGGGGATGAGCCACTTGCCGCACCGATTGCCCGTGCCCTTGTTCAGGCGCGCCGGGAGGGACGTCTTCCCCGTACCACGACAGCCCTCGCAGCCTTCGTTTCGGGAGTCTATTACCGGAAGGGTTTCCGTCGAAGCCGGCGACACCCGGCCACCCGGGTCTTCATGGCGCTTAGAATCCGGGTCAATCGGGAGTATGAAAACCTCGAGGAGTCATTGTCAGGTGCCAGGGAGCTTCTGTCGGCGACCGGTGGCCGCCTGATCGTTCTGAGCTTTCATTCGGGAGAGGACCGAATTGTGAAGCGGTGTTTTCGACTTTGGGTGGGGGAGGGGGAGGCAGCTTTTCTTTTTCGTCGTTCCCTTGTGCCGGGAGATGAAGAGGTGTCTCTCAATCCCCGGGCAAGGAGTGCCAGGATGAGAGGAGTGGTCTTTGGCACATCCCGATGAGCCGCGTCCCCTCTGGCGCCGCCGCCATGTGGCCTTTCTTTTCTTTCTGGGAGGAATTGTTGCCCTCATTCTTGCCATGTCCGTATCGATCGGATCGGTCAGGGTCAAACGTCGGGTAACAACTCTCGATGCCAGCATTCAAAGTGAAGAGTCCCGGGAAAAATCTCTCGAGGAGATGCTGATCAGCCTGGGACGGGAATCGCGCCTCAGATCCTATGCGCGAGCGAACCATCTTGAAAGGGCACTTCCGGCAGACGTTCTCTACGTTCCCTAAAAACAATGAGTGGGAGCCCCCCAAGGACTCTCCCGAGGCATGGCGATGAAATCCCGGACGACCGTTGCAGTGGCCTGTGTGTTGATCGGTTTCGCGATTGTGGTGGGGCGACTCTTCACACTTCAGGTTCTGGATTACCCTCTTTACCAGAAGCTCTCCCTATCGGAGAGAGAGCGTCTCTCACCCATTGAGGGAGCTCGGGGGATGATCCTCTCTGCCGATGGAAAACCTCTGGCCGACAATCAAATTGTCATAAGCCTTGCCGCGGATCCCGAGCAGGTCAGAAAATCCGGAAACGTCAGGCTTCTCGCCGATCGTCTCGCTCCCATCCTCGGAGAGAGTCCCGGTCATCTGCGACAGCTTTTGAACCTCCACCGTCGCTTTGTCTGGCTCGCTCACGACATCAGCACACGCAAGCACCATCTGATCGGATCCCGCATCCGAGGCCTCTACTTCCTTCCGGAAAAAAGGCGAATCTACCCCTATGGCTCAATCTTCCGCTCGGTTGTCGGGTTTGTTCGCCCGGACGGGTCTGCCCTTTACGGCATCGAAAAAGGATACGACAAAGTTCTGTCAGGTCATCGAGGTCAGATGATCCGGGAGGTATCGGCACGCGGCCGCTCCTATTTCCAGGTTCAAACAGAAAGCCTCGACCGTCTTTCGGGGGATACCGTCCAGACTACTCTGATCTCCGGCCTCCAGTCCTATGCCCAGGATGCCCTCGACGAAGAGGTTGATGCCACAAAGGCTCAGGGGGGAATTGTTTTAGTGATGGACCCCAGAAGTGGAGCCATTCTGGCGATGGCGAGCCGGGGAGAGGGGCGATGGGCCGGAACCAGCCCCGGAGTTTCTATCGTTTATGAGCCCGGATCAATCTTCAAGCTCGTCACCGCCAGTGCCGCCTTGAATGAACACCGGGTGAGGCCCGATGAGACCTTCTTCTGCTACAACGGGTCCATGCGAATTCCCGGAGGGGTCCTTCATGATGCCGAGCCTCTTGGAGATCTGACATTGGGAGGGATTCTCGCCCACTCGAGCAATATTGGGATTTCCCAGGTGGCCCTTCGTCTGGGTCCTTCAACATTTGAGCGCTATATTCGGGCCTTTGGCTTTGGGAAACGGACGGGAATCGACTTTCCGGGAGAGTCTCGCGGATTTTTCCGCTCTTCCCGGCAATGGTCGAAACGATCCATCTATACCATTGCCATGGGGCAGGAGATTGGTGTCACTCCGATTCAGCTGGCGACGGCCGTAAGCGCCATTGCTAACGGAGGGATGCTCATGCGGCCCTATATTGTCTCGAGGGTCTTGAGCCCTGATGGAAAGATTGTCGAGCAACACCGCCCGGTGCCGGTCAGGCGTGTCATTTCTCCCGAGACATCACGCACCCTGCTCTCCCTACTGACCGGAGTTGTCTCGCATGGCGGAACCGGAGAGAGTGCCGCGATCACGGGTTTCGATGTGGCAGGAAAAACGGGAACTGCCGAGGTCTATGATTCGGTGCTCCATCGATACTCCCGGACGAGAACTGTCGACTCTTTCGTCGGCATTCTTCCGGCGTCCCATCCGACCCTCGTGGTCTTGGCTGTGGTGATTCAGCCACAAGGAATCTCCTGGGGTGGAACTGTTGCGGCTCCCCTTTTCCGGAAGGTCGCGGAGATGGCCCTGGTTCATTTCCGGATCCCTGCGGAGGAGTCGGTTCCTGCACCGGCGTTGGCTCGTGCGGATATTTCCGAGCCTGGCAGGACAGAGGCAGGCAAGTCAACCACCCCGCCCTGAA
>DGKK01000003.1 GCA_002387725.1 Nitrospirae bacterium UBA4572 | reverse complement strand
GTGCAAGCCCTTTCTTCCTTTTTCCCGTGGCCAAGAAAAGCTTCCCCAGGCTGGTGGCGGCCCGAAGCTCAAGGGCCCGGGCCCCCTGTTTTCGGCTAATGGCGAGGGCGGTTCTGAAACACTCGGTCGCTTCCTCTCTCTCTCCTGCGAGAAACGCGGCCTCTCCCTGCAGGCGCCACAGGTCGGCATCAAAAAAAACCGCCCCGGATCGTTTTGAGAACTTGAGGGCCAAGGTCACGATTCCCCGGGCTTTCCGGGCGTTGGAGCAGGCGAGATAGCCTTCGGCAAGGATTGCGAGATATTTGACGAGTCCCATCCGGTGGAGTTTCCGGGAAAGGGCGAGGCCTCTTTTCATCGCCACGATTCCGGAAGGATCTCCCGTCATGACCTGGGCCCATCCACGAAACCCCGTCTCCGAAGGCTTCCAGCCTTCGATCCCTGTGATGTCGATCACTTCCTTGAGAATGTCGAGCACCTCCAGGGCTCTCTCCGGAAGGCGGAGGTATCGTAAGGTGACGGCGGAAAAGGTCAGTAGATGGCCTTTTTTCTGGACATTTTCAGAGAGGTGTTCGAGATTCTCCTTAACGGAGGAAAGGGCGGAGCGGTAGTGCCCCAGAAACCACAGATTCCAGAGCTGGTAGTCGGTGGACTGGACAAGGGCCGCCTCCCGGAGGAGCGAGCCGCCTCCTCCCTCCGCGCACTCTTCTTTTCCGAGAGAGAGCCCCTCGGAGAGGCGTTCAAAAGAGCGGGAGAAGCGCCCTTCCCAGAAGGCTGTGCATCCGTCGGTAAAACAAGCGACAATCCGACGGGTCGAAGACGTTGACTTTTGGGACAGATTCCCAAGAGAGTCGGCTGTCTTGCGAGCCTTTTGTAAATCCCTGCCTCCGTAGAGAGAGTCCCAGTAGCCGTACAGAGCCTGAAATACCTCGTCCGATACGTCGTTTTCCCCTTCAAGGATGTCCAGCGCCTTCCGGAAAGACTGCTGCACAACAGGATTTCCTTGCCCTTTCATATCCAGAAGAAGATTGCCCCGGAGGATCAGAAGGCGGCTCTGGATATTCCTGTCGGGCGTGGGATCATCGGATTCCGGCGCATTCATGCGGGACAGAAGGGCATACGCCTTGTCGAGAAAGTGCTGGGCTTCGAAAAATGAGCCTTTTTCATAGGAATTTCTGGCCGCCTTTTCGAACCAGGGGACCGCTTCAGACAGGAGACCGGCTTCTTCGAAATGGAGGGCGACCAGCTCGGGAGTCGCCACGGCTTTTTCCGGAAAGCTGTCGCGAAGAATCTCGGCAATTTTCGCGTGAAGACTCAGTCGTGTGGATCGGGGAATGGAGAGGCGGGCGGCTTCGACGATAAGGGCGTGGCGGAAGGTGAGGCTGTCCCCTGAGAGGTCCGTCTCTGTGGAGACGAGGTCGGATCCCTGGGCTTGGGCCAACAGAACATCAAAGGTGGCCGGATCTCCGGAGAAGATGCTGCGAAGGAGAGGGAGGGGAACCACGCGGCCATAGACGGAGGCCATCTGCACAAGGGAGCGGGCCTCGCCAAGGTGGTCGAGGCGGGAGGCCAAGACCTCATCCAAAGTTTCGGGAATGCGATATCGGGTGTTTCCTGATGTGTTCTCGCCCCGCTCGAGTCTTTCGCGGACGAGCTCCTCGATGAAGAGTGGGACACCGTCGGAGAGGCGGACGACAGAATCCTCCGACTTCCCGGACAGTCCTCCTTTCGAGATTTCTGAAACGAGATTTCGGATCATGGTGCGGGCCTCCCCATCTTCCAGCGGAGCGAGACGGAGGGTGGTCCGATTCGGGACCTCTCTGAGCCATGAAGGCTCCTCCCCGGTTCGGGTTGTCAGAAGAAAGAGAATCCTTTCTGTAAAGAATCTGTCCAGGAGGACCTTTCTCAAGAGTTCTCCCGACGATACGTCAAGCCAGTGAAGATCTTCGATGAGATACAGCCCTTTTCCTTCCAGGGCTCGGTACTTGAGGATCGTCAAAAGGAGATTGGCCGTCTCCTCTCTGAGGTGCGAGGCGGAGAGTCCCGGCAAGGGAAAGCTCGGATGGGGGGTAAGGGAGAAGAAGTGTCCGAGAATGGCCACGGCTCTTCTTTCGTCGTCGAAGGAGAAGGTGCGGGCATAGTGAGTCAGCCGGGCATATCCTTCCTCCCGTCCGAGCCCCTCGGGTAATTGGGCGGGCCCCCGGATCATCTTGATGAAAGGGAAAAAAGGGCTCGCCGTGAACTGCGGGGCGCATTCGACCCGTCGGATGCGGGCGTTTTGAAGATCGTCGGATCCGAGGAAGGTTCGGATCAAAGCCGTCTTGCCGATGCCGGCCTCTCCTTCCACGACGACCACTCCCCCGCAGCCTTCCCTCCATCTCCGGGCGAGACTCGCAAGCTCCCGTTCCCTTCCAACGATTTTCCCGGAATCGGGGACAGACGAAGCATGATCGTTATGAACAGGCCCCTCCAAGACGAACGTGTCAATGCGCTGCCCCAATATCCTGATCTCGCCGGCCTCAATCAAATCGAATTGCCCTTGGAGAAGCCTCGCAGTCCTCTCCGACACGAGGATTTCCCCGGGGCTGGCCCGCATGGAAAGCGCCATCGCCGTCCTCGACACCGTACCGGTTGGGTCCAACGGGGTGGACGGAGCCCCCCGAAGGATGCGTCCCGAGTGTATTCCCGCAGTCAGGGCAATCCCCTGTCTTTTTTCTCCTGTCTCTCCTTGGAGAAGGCGTCTGATTTCAAGGGCCGCCTGGGCAGCGCGTTTCGCGGCCCCGTCCGTTCGACCGGAGGTTCCGAAATAGTAGAGGAGGGAGCTTCGGGGGCTCCCTCCCGCTTGACCTCCAAATTTTCCTGCTATCCCTGTGGCGGCGGAAAGAAGAGATTCGATCGCGTCCGAGGTGTCGAGGGATTCCTCTTCGTCTTCGCTGGCAAACTCTAGGGAGAGGGTCGTGGCNNGCCGCCACTCCGGAGAAAACGCCAGATCCGCAAAGAGCGGACCGTGAGGAATGAGGGGAAGGGCCCGCTTTTCAGAGGAAGCAAGAATCTTTTCCCGGATCGCCTCGATCTCCGGATCCGGCTCCTTGCCCACCTGCTCCCGGAGGATCTTCCGATAAATCTCATATTGGTGCAGAGCGACCTGAAAATTCCCGTTCTCGGCCAGAAGAAGCATCTTTCGTCCATGGCAGGCCTCGTCGAGGGGGTCGAAGGCCAGGGAACGGTCCAGAAGAAAAATGGCCTCCGGAATGTTGCCCCGTTTCTCGTTGAGCCGGACAAGGTTGTTGACAAAAAAGCGGATCCGCATCAGAAGCTCCTCCCGCATTCCCGTGATCCAGTTCTCGAACTCTTCGCAGTCCGGGAGGAAGAAACCATCCATGAAGGGGCCCCGAATTTCTCCGAGGGCGCATCTCATTCGGGCCTCGCAAGAGGCGCAAACTTCCGGGTCATGGAAAAATGAACACGAGTCGGGAGGTCGGAGAAGCCCCGCGCCATCTGTCCAGAGGGAAGGGGTCGGGGGCAGGACGACATGGGTCCGTGAGGCCGAAAACAGGGGAGAGGTGTCGGCAATCTTTCGGAGGGAATGGAGTGCAAAGCGAAGGCTGTTGTCGGCCCGCGACTTCGGAAGTTCCGGCCAGAGAAGGTCCGAAAGGAAAGCCCGTTCATGGGGCCTCTCGGGCTCCATGGCGAGAAAGGCGAGCAGTGCCAAGGATTTCTTGAGGAGTCTGACGGATTCTCCGTTTCGAAAGACGCCTGGCGGGCCGAGGAGCCTCAGCTCAAGCATCGGAAACCGCTTTTCTTGGTTTTGATGATCCTGTCATTGCGAAATCTCCCCTCTTGGATCCGCGGGTTCTGCGTCATGGCAGGTTATAACTTTATGTTGATTATACATAAAATGGTCGACGGCAATCAATAAACGGACGATAAACGGGGCTCATGTAGAGTGTTGCAGGACAACTTCTCGGCAGGCAGGAAGGAGGAGCTCCCCTCTTTCTGTTCCCGGTCTTCATGAGAGGTGTCCGAAAGGGCGATTCCTGGAGTTTTGGCCGAAGGGAACAAACGGAAAGAGGGGGATTCGGACGAAGAAAGTCGCCCGGGTGAGAGAGCCTCACAAACGACAGGGTGTTCTTTATCCAAGGCAATGTCCCGGGGATCTCGATGGGATCCCGGGTCTGATTGTCGGGATGGCCGGTTGCGGGGAAAGGGGTTTTGTCAGACCGGCCACATATCCCTACTCCGAATGCGGGGATCGGGCCATTCTCCCGTCTGTCCCGGACATGGCGCCTTTCGTGACGATTGGCACACGAGCGATGGCATCTCCTGACATGAGGAGGCCGTTTCGCATCCTTGAATGTTTCCCCCCCCTGGACTCTGAGGGGGCTCACACCTTTTTTAGCGATGGGAGAGAGGGTATGACCGTTTTCCGTTGTCGTCGATGGCCGGAACCTTTGGCCGATTGGGGCCGACAGGCGTGTGCCGGGGCCGTGGTCGTTTTTGGATTGGCCTCGCCTCTCTGGGCCGCCTCCGCTCCCGTTTCCCCCTGCAACCCCACGGGGGCGCTGGGGACCTCGATGGGAGNNCCGCCGGCCCCCCCAGTTGCGAAGAGACCTTCCGTCGGGGCTTCGGAAAAGTCGACGTTCATGACCTCTGAGACCTTCCGGATCCGGACGGGGCCCCGCAAGCAGGAGGAGACAATCCGGCGAAACGTCGCCGCATGGGTGGCCAAGCGGGTGTTTCCCACCCCCACATCTTCCCAGTCGGCCCTTCTGAACGCCACGATCCTTAACCTCTCCGCAAGTTCGTTTCCCATTGTAAAAAAGGAGGCCGGTCCGAATCTTGTCACCGTCACCGTGGAGGCCAGAACGCTGAATATGATCGCTGCCCGCCTTCGCCGGGCCGTCTCCTCCGGACGTCTTTCCTATCGGCTCCATCGCACGGCGGTGATGGGAGGAAGCACGGGGGAGAATCTGTTCGTGGAGCGAAATCTTCCGATTCCTCCCTCGGGCGTGGTCGATGCCCAAGAGGTCTCGGACAGTCTTTATCAAGTCAGCCAGGTGCCGGGATTCGCCCGGGCCGATGGGGTCTTTTCCACAGTGTCACCCTCTGAGAGCCTCTCTCCTTCGACGCCTCCCGCGCCTCAAACCGGGTCTCCCTTTTCCCCGGAAGAACAGCCGCCCCTGGCCAATCTCCTTGTCCACGTGACGCCGACCCCGACCTTCGCAGGCTCCCAGATCGAGATCGACAACTACGGGTACGCTCCCACCGGCGCCCTGACGCTCAACGCCACGGGCAACGTCAACAACGCGGGGGTGGCCGGCGGACTCTTCACCGTCATGGCCACGACCTCCTTCGGGGGCATGAACGCAGGAACCATCTCCTACTCCCTTCCTGTTGACTTGATGAACCGGGTGGGGATCGACGTCAACGCCATGAACTACACGCTGGGGGAAGGCTTCTCCCCCTGGGGCCACGGGGCCAACGCCGCCCAGCTCACCGCCCTGGGGGTCTCCGGCAGCAACTACAGCGGAGACGTCTGGGGAATGCAGACCTTCATTGAAAAACCCGACCGGAAGCTGGCCTTGAAAGAGACGCTCTTCCTCAAGGAGTTCCAGGACACCTATTCCCAGACCTCCCAGAACGACCGGAGCCTCTTGGGGGGCACGCTGGATCTGTCGGGCTTCCGGACCCTGGGAAAGCTGACCGCCTCTTTTGACCTGGCCGACACGGAGTACGACCTGACCCAGGGATCGGGGTCGAATCCCGCCAACCCCTTCTACTACAGCACCCAGGGGCTCCAGAACTACATGGCGGGAAATGCCCAGCTTCTCTACCGGTTCACGCCGGTCTGGTCGGTGACGTTGGGGACCGTCGACCAGCAGTCCTTTGGGGCCGGGGTGATCGATCCGATGCTTCAGGCGACCCTGGGCGGTGTGGCCAACGTGATGGCCCTCCCCACGGCGTCCCTCTTCGGCAACAACCTCTATGTGGGCACCCTGACGCTGACCCGGACCGATGTTCTCCGGAGCACGACCTTCGCCTCCTCGCTCTTCTTCGACGCGGGCCAGGTGACGGGGGTCGGGACGGACTATTCGGCCATGGGGCCGGGGGTGGAGGAGAGCGTCTCCGCGCAGCACTGGTTCGCCCGGGCGGATCTGGCCCTTCCGGTGGGGGCGCTGCCCACGCAGATTCTCGGACAGGACATCACAGCCATGACCGGGGGCCATATCGGCCAGGGAGAGGTGCCGCTCCAGCTGTGGCTTTCGGCGGGTCTTCGTTACTGACACGGGGGAAGAGTGTCAACACGGGAGGAATCTCATGAAACGGACACGGACGGATCGACGGTTTTCGCTGGGGGAACGGATTGTGGCGGGGGTTCTCTCCGTCCTTCTGCCGCTGACGACCCTTC
>DGKK01000042.1 GCA_002387725.1 Nitrospirae bacterium UBA4572 | reverse complement strand
AGACCTTTTGCTTCAAACTCATGAAAGATGAAAGAATCGGGGAAGAATCTCGCCCAAAAAGAGCCCGGCGGCGGCTGCCGCACCTCCGAGAAGAATCATTTCCCCGGCTCCTTTGAAGGGGGACTCTCCTGCGAGTCGGGACTTGATGGAGCCTGTGACTGCCAGTGTGAGCAGTGAGAGGACGAGTGCGACAGTGAAGGCTTCGTAGGCCTTTTGGAAAAAGAAATAGGGGAGAAGGGGGGGGAGAGCTCCCGCCATGAATGAAAGCGAAAGGGTGGCTGCACTCTTGGCGGGGGATTCCATGCTCTCCTCATGGATTCCCAGCTCCTCTCGAACCATGAACCGGTGCCAGACTTCTGGATCGGCGATAATCCTCTGGGTTATGTGGTGCGATTCCTCGGGTGGAAGTCCAAAGGAAATAAAAAGATTGTAAACCTCTTGTTTCTCCAGTTCGGGGACATGGGTGATTTCCCAACGTTCCCGAGCAATCTCTCGTCGGATAAGGTCATTTTGGCTTTGGGTGGCAAGAAGAGCTCCGGCTCCCATGGAGAGACTGCCTGCCAATGATGTCATGAGTCCGGCATAAAGGATGGAGGTATGGGAGAGGGGGGCACCTGAAATGCCTCCGAGAAAGCTCGTCAGTGTCACCATACCGTCGTTCATCCCCAAAACGACATCACGAATGCGAAGGCCGGAGGGAAGATGTCCTGCCTCCGGGGGAAAGGGCGATGAGGAAGAGTCTTTAATCATAGTGTTATGATAACCGAGGAAGTTCATGGGCGCCAGAGTCTGGAAGGGGGGACTCGAGTTTATGGAGATTAGAGGCTTGACAAGAAATTCTTCAAAGCGTATTCTTCGATTGTGTAATGCCCTCAAAATTAAGGTCTGCACGTCCTAAAACTATGGGGCTGTGGATTTGGCATCTTTCCTTTATCTTTACTTAAAAGGGGGTCTGTCGTGGCTCAAAGCGGTCAAAAAGGGATCGTCGGCTACTGGCTCAATGCAGCCTTTTCGGCGGTCGGAA
Organism: Nitrospirae bacterium UBA4572; assembly: GCA_002387725.1. Classification (GTDB taxonomy): domain Bacteria; phylum Nitrospirota; class Leptospirillia; order Leptospirillales; family Leptospirillaceae; genus UBA4572. The sequence continues at coordinate 10,821 of DGKK01000042.1, read as the reverse complement.
GCGGATCCGTTGTCGGCTTCTGCCTTCAGGAATGGTTCGGAGCTCACCGATTCGAGACGTGGCGCGAATCCTATGTCTGGATCTATTGGGTCATGGTTCTGACGACCATCGTCGGTGCCCTGATCGGTCTCTACTCCTATGCCTACCACCGCAAGAGGGAGAACTGGTAAATTTCTGGAGATTTCTGGCCTTGTTTCCAAACCTTTAAGGAGGTGGTGGTATGTGGATGTTGAGTGCGATCACAAGTCTTACTCCCCAGCAGTTGAAGGATCTGTCGAATCCCGGTGATCCGACCCATGTCCTTCCTTCTCAGTACCACTTTTGCTGCGGAATGACTCCGGGTGGTGCCAGCCAGGGTGTGGCGTCTTTTGCCGCGGCCATGGGGACGGCGTCAGCCATTGGGAGCCTTGTTCTTCTTTTGGTGTGTATGTCGGGAGTCGCAGGTCGGGCGAAATTCGACCCGTCTCGCAAGAAGTAAGCCGCTTTCCAAGTGGGCGGGGGGGATGCTCCGAAACCCCTGTCTGGGGGGGCGGGTTTCAGCCTGTCCCTGATTGCTCCGTGTTTCATTAGTGGAGCAGGTTAAAACTCAAGATTTTTAAGGAGTGCGAGATGGCATTTCGCGAGTACAAGTTCGGTGTGATGATGACCGGAACAATTTTTGCGGTCACCCTGTCGATTACCGTGTTGTTTCCTTCTATGCAGATGAGCAAGGTTCCACCGTCAGCCACCGCCATCCAGAAAGCAAAGGATTACGGTCCGGAAAGTGGTTTCACGATTGAGGATCCCTTCATGACGGGAGAAAATCGTCCGACCATGATCGGTAAAGGAAAGGTTATCTTTGTTCGCGAAGGATGTTGGTGGTGCCATACGCTTCTTCCCGAGCAGACCCAGGACTGGCAGTACTTTGGTGCTCCTCCCCGGGTTTCCGACTTCGTGGGTGAGTCTCCCACCGTGTTTGGATCGGACCGAAAGGCCCCCGACCTTCTCCATGTGGGATCTCGTCTCCCCATTAAGGGGTGGCATCTTGTTCACCATGCGAACCCTCGAGCAGTTCAGCCCATGTCTCAGATGCCGGCATTCAATTACCTCTCCAAGAGAGATTTGAATGCGCTGGCTGACTACATGATGAGCCTCAAGTAGGGATCCTTGAAATTTTGGAGGGTCCTGTTCGAAAACAGGACCCTCCTTTCAAAATGTGTTAGAATGATTTTGTGGTCGTCGCATGCGATCGACCTAAACGATATGAAAGGAGTGGCGTAATGGCCGATACGGAAGAGCTTCTCAATCAACGTTTTGATGGAATGCTCGAAGGAACGAACAATGTCCCCGGTATTATCATTCTCCTTCTTGTCATGGTGGTGGTGACGGCCGAACTCTTCACCTTTCCTCTTTTCGGTGCACGTCCTCAGTTGCCGGGGAACCTGCATTACTGGATCGTTCAGGGACAGCCGATCCTGAAGGCTCATACATCTCCGAATCTCGCCCGTCCGTGGTGGGACCAGGGATATGTGGTCAATTCAATTTATGTCTCCATCTTCTTCACTTGGGTTGGCCTGCTGATGAAGAGAACGGAAGTGGCCCGCGACTTTTAGCCGCTGTTTCTTAAGGGTAGCTGCTCGTGATGGCTTTTCTCTTTGAATAATCACAATCCAAAGGGAGGTGATTCCTTTGTGGAATGTCAATAGTCCTATCGTATTCTGGTGCATTACCTTGACAATGCTGTTCGGGTCATTGATCTATTCCTTCTTCATTGATGATGTGAAGCCCGAGTAGGGCCATTATCAAGATCAGGAAATCAGGACTATATTCTTCTGTATAATAACGACATAAAAAGGCGGATTCCTTACGGAGCCCGCCTTTTTTGTTTTTCTTGTTGCAGTCCAGGGTGCGAGGGGTGTAGAATCAGATCTAGAGGTGTTTATGTCCATTAAAATGTCAGTGTCTGTCGTCATCTTTACATTTCTTTCCGCTTCGGTTATCGCCTTTACTATCATGTCCCGATATATTATCGGCCCCTTCAAAAAGCTCAAACGTGGTGAACAGGTTATCATCGCCATGAGCTTCGTCGGAATTATCAGCGTGATTTCCTTTGCCGTCATTCAGCTCCTTTTAAGAATACTGGTGTAGATTTCATGAAAACCGGGGAAAAAGTCGTCTTTCTTCTGGCCGGATTGATGGTGTTGTCCGCAATGGTTCTCTATGTTTTGGCACGCATGCATATTGTGACATTCTGGACAACCAACGATGTCTATCTGTTCAGCAAAAAGTCGGCGGCCGGATATGAGGTCTTTGAAAAGTACTCTTGTAGGGACTGCCATGTTGTTTATGGAGAAGGCGATTATGATGGTCCGGATATGGATGGGGAGGGGACTCGAAGAACGGCCGCATGGCTCAAGTCGTATTTTCGTGATCCCGGCGCGCTTGTTCCGGGGACAGCACATAACGGTAAGTTTGCACCGACCTTCGACAGGATCTCTCCCAAAGAAAAGGATGAGCTTGTCGATCTCCTGATGAGCCTGAAATCACTTCCCGGCTCACCAAACTATCCAAAACCCCCCAAATAGTGGAGCCACCGGGAGCATTCCTCCAGGCGTGAAAGGAGAAATAAGATGAAACTTCCAGAGGGTATCGTTGCCTATTTGTGGACGGCAACAGGACTTGTTTCTCTTGTCATCGTTGTTTTCGGTATCTACTGGTCTTACAAAAACGGCCAGTTTGATGAAAACATCAAGTACATCATCTTCAACGAAGAGGACGGTGACGCCAAGACACCTCCCCATGAACAGAACTCGGACCATACTCCGGCCTCCAAGCCTCACTGACTTATCTCCGTGACGAGGGTATTCCGATCATGAAAAAGAAACTGAACCCCCGGGACGCTTTTTGGGGCATCGTGGCCGGACTTCTTCTTTTCTACGGAGGAGACCGGCTCCTTGGTCTTACCAATGGGGCGTTTCATCATATTTTTGGTGCAGGCATACTCTTTTCCTACCTTCTGGCTCCTTTGGCCATTTCCTTTGTCACGGGCTACATCGCAGGTCCTTTCGGAAAATTCCTAGGTCCGATCCCCCCGATGACCTATCTCCTTATTGCATATTTGTATGAGGTTTACCATCCATCGGGAATGGCGGTCGGGATCCCCGTCGCTCCTTTCATGATGATCTTCTTCATCACCGTTCCCGAGGTCTCTTTCCTCGGAGGATATGTAGGAGAGGTCCTCCGACGCAGGAGAAGTTCCCGCGGAACACCGTCTCCCGTCCCCAAGACCCGGGGCCCGGAACGGATTTCCTGACCCTTCACCTAGAGGTGCGTATGAACGACAAGCCACTCTCCGAATCTCCCAGCAGCTCGACTGACCGGCTGGGTCTGAGATTTATTCTGTTCGGCGTTTTTTGCCTCTTCGTAGGAACGATGCAGGGCTTTCTCCAATCGACTCCCAGAATCCGACACTGGATCCACATGACCGGGCAGGCCGGCCATCTCGTGGATCCTCTGGCCCATGCCCATATCAATCTCATCGGAGGAGTCGTCTCCGTCGTCATGGCGATGGTCTACTATCTTCTTCCTCGTCTCTCCGGGAAGAAAATCTGGAGCCCCTTTTTGGGGGAGATGAGTTTCTTCTTCATGGTGGCAGGGGTACTGGGTTTTTATACCGTCCTTCTGACCTTCGGAATCCTGGAAGGAAACAGAATGCTTGACCAGGGAATCGTCTATCCCTTGGCACGTGCCGTTTACCAGCCCTATCACCGTATCGGCTTTGTTCTGGCAGCCCTTTTCATGGGAATAGGACACTGGACATTTGTCTGGAATGTCTTTGCCACGGTTTGGTCACGAGACAATAAGGTTGTTCTCGAAGGAGCTCCGACTCCGGCAAAGGAAAGGGTCTAGCCAGGATGGATGATTTGAACAAGACTCATGATCACGGGGATCCCCATGCCCCAGCGGGAGAGGAAACTCCGTCAAAGAAAATCACCTCATCCGATGATGACGATCTGGCTCCTGCCGAGATGTCTCCGTGGCAGCTCCCCTGGAAGGCCATTAGCATAACCATTGTCCTGCTCATCCTCATTGCAGGGGCTGTTCATGTGGTCGGGTTGGCATCCAACAGAATTGTCCGCCTCTCCACCGCCTCGATCCGTAAACACGGAGCCGAGCCAGGAGAGTTCCGGCCCATGGGCGGAGTTCTTACCGAGGCACTTCCCGGTTCCAAGAATGCCCAGATCCAGGGGGCTGCCTCTCAAAAGCTGGCTGAGGGAAAGGATCTGGCTCCTACGCCCCAGATCCATGTAGATGCCTCCGGGTATAAGGTCCCTGAAGGATATGTCCTGATTCCGGCAGGCCCTTTCTGGATGGGAGCCGAGGATAGTTTCGCCAACTTCGACGAAAAGCCTATCCACAAAGTCTACCTTCCCCCCTACCTCATCGAAAAAACCCTTGTGACCAATCGCGAGTACAAGGAGTTTGTCGATAAGCTCCACTATCTTCCTCCGGCCAACTGGAAAAATGGCACCTACCCTCCCGGACGCGGAGACTACCCGGTCACATTTGTCTCCATGGAAAATGCCCGGGATTATGCCCGATTCCGCAGAGCCCGCCTCTGTACCGAAGAGGAATGGGAGAAGGCGGCCCGAGGGGAGGACAAACGCATGTGGCCTTGGGGAAATGAATGGGATCCACGGCGGGCGAACGCCAACTACACGGTGGGGGATACATCGCCTGTTAACCGCTATCCCATGGGAGCGAGCCCCTATGGAGTCCTCGATATGGCGGGAAATGTCTTCGAGTGGACAAGCTCGCCCTATCGCCCCTATCCTGGGAGCACGGCAAACAAGGCCCGATTTTACGCCTATCGGGTGGATCCCACAGGGGCTCTCCACCCCGTGGCGGGAAAAAGCTATTACGTGTTGCGGGGAGGCTCATGGAAGAGTGATCAATACAGCGCCCGCGTGACAGCAAGAAATCCCACTTGGCCGGTGTATGCCTCAGACTTTTTCGGATTCCGGCTTTGCAAGGATGCCGTCAAGTAACGTTCGGACGGCGAGAAGGAACAGTCAAGGTCAGGAAAGGATGGAGAGAGAAATGACAAGGGACGAGCGAATCAAGGATTACATCATGAAGTTCTACTATGCCTGCCTCCTGTATGCAATCATCGGCTTCTCATGGGGTGCCGTGATGGGAGGGGTTGAGACCTTCCGAAACTTTGTTCAGGCAGGGGCCGGCGGACCCTCTGATCTGATCGTCCTTGGCCATACCCATATCAACCTGCTGGGCTGGGTTGAGATGGCCATCTTTGGCTCCATGTACTACATCGTTCCGAAGATCTATGCCGGACCTCTCTATAGCTACCGTCTCCTGCGAATTCACTTCTGGATGCACAATATCAGTCTGGTGGGAATGGTTCTGGCATTCTGCATTGCCGGCTACAAAGGAGGGATGATCCTTCTTCACGGAAATGTGGCCGACATCAAGCCCGTCGAAGCCCCCTACATGGAGATGGTCGGGATTTTCGGCCTCTTTGTTCTCCTGGCCAACATTATCTTCGCCTACAACATTTATATGACGGTTCAGGTCGCCAAGGGCCGGAAGAGCCTTCCTGAAAACGAGCGCGAGGAGCTTTCGGGGGGGATCTCTCCCGCGGTGGCGACTGCCGGCGAAGGTCGTTCCTAGGTGGGGATGGACGCTCTATTGGAAAAGCCCTCCGAGGGGATGCGGGGGGGGCTTCTTTACAAACCCCTTCTGCTGGGTTCACTATGGGGAGGAGGGGCTGTATTCCTGCCAGCTCCGGCATGGGCCTATCTTCCCCGGTACGTCCACGTCACCTTGGGGCTCCCTTGGTTTGCCTATCTCTTCTTTCTTTTGGGCATCCTCATTCCGGTCTTCCTTTATCTGGGGATCTCCTGGTATTTCAAGAAGGAGCTCGAAAAACCGGGTCACGGGAAGGAAATGAGGCCAATCGGTGGGCCTTCCTCCCGCTCGGAGCATCCTGACGATGAAGGGGAAGAGTAAGGCCGTCACCCTATAATCTAGAGGGACTTCTCTTCCAATGGAACAGACTCAGCCACTGATCCCGATGCCAAAAATCGGCAAGCCTGCAAAGGTTGCCGGAGGCCTTCGGGTAACTCAGGTCCGGACCATCGTTCAGGTGGCCTTCATTGTTCTTCTTATTGCCCTTCCTTTTACAGGTCTCTTTCATATCGATCTCTCCACCGGCCGATTTGTCATCATGGGATATCAGGTGTGGTGGAGTGATTTCTTTCTGATCCTTCCCTTCTGGATCTTTGTCATCTCCGCGATGACGGCGGTCTATGCCATGCTTGGAATGGTCTACTGTGGATGGGCCTGTATTCAAAATACTTTTTCAGAGTGGACCAATGCGTTGGCAAAGTTTTCCTTCGGCTCCGCAGCTCTGGGGCCAGGCTTCGGGGAGGTCTCTCTCTCCGGGGTCCGGCCAAAGAAGGTGGGGCTTCTCAGAAAGCTTGGCCAATGGACAATCTTTGTCGGTGGGGTGACACTCTTTTCCCTTACCGTTTCGGTCATCATCACCGCCTATGTCATTCCTCCCCGGACCCTCTTTCACGATCTCCTGACGGGAGCCAACCATACGGCTTACTGGCTGGTTTTGGGGATTGGCGGAGTCATGTTCCTGAATCTTCTTCTCGTACGCCACTACTGGTGCAAATGGGTCTGTCCCTATCCGCTCTGGCAGCACATGTTCAAGACCGATGACACTCTCAAGGTAGCCTTTGACCATAGCCGCCGAGCGGAGTGCACCGGGTGCAACCTGTGTGTCAAATCTTGCTTTATCGATATCGATCCCCGGGATACCAAGAACTATTCCCGCTGCATCAACTGTGGGGAATGTGTGGTTGTCTGCGAGGATTATATGGGCAAACATGGGAAGCCGTCGCTTTTGACCTTTCACAAAAACGGCGTCTATGTAGCGGAGGATGGAACGACCAAGGCGAGGCGGCTTTCTCCGGGAACGGTGAGATTTGTCGTCGCCACGCTTTTTAGCCTCGTTCCTCTTTCTCTTTTTATCTATGGGATCGTCACCTATTCGCCCTATCGGGTGACCTTCAGTCAGGTTCCCGGAAGATTCGACCAGTTCGAGGTTGGACTCTACAACAAGACACCGCGTCCTGAGCGTTTTGTTCTGGGTGAGGAGGGGCTGCCGCCCTCCAATGTGACCTTCGGCCAAACGGAGGTATCCGTGCCGCCGGGTGAGCACCGGAAGGTTGTCATGACGGTGGGGCCGTCGGGAGTCCTCGCTCCGGGACTCCATAATTTCCAGGTCGAAGTGAAGAGCTTTACCCCCAAGCCAGGCCAGTTCCGTCAAAACGCCACGGTTTATATTCCCAGCCCCTCGCAGGGGTAACCGATTGTTCGGGAGGATGCGCGAGGGAGACCTCCGCCCTCCCGACATTCGGGGGACATAGGGTCGGCTTCAGGCGGAGGGGTCGATGGAGAGCTGGAGTCCAGCCCGGAGAATTCGGGCAAGGTCATGGGCCGGGTGGCCGGGCAGGGTTTGCTGGACTCCTGTTTTCAGATCCTTGATGGTCAAGGTTCCGTCTGAGCGTTCGCTTTCACCGGCGAGTCCGATGTAGCGGGCGCCTTCTCTTTCGGCCGAGACGAAGGCCTTCTTCAGACGGTTGGAGCCAAAGAGACCCACGCAGGAAATCCCCTCTTCCCTCAATCCGGCCAAAAGTGTTCGAACATAGGGGCGGCTGTCATTGTCGAGGGGGTGAAGGGCAATCATAACCGGGGGCTCCTTGGAGACTGGGAGAGTCCCGGCCTTTTCCCTCAAAAGAAAGAGACGTTCGATCCCGATGGCAAGTCCGACTCCCGGAACGTCGGGACCGCCGAGGGAGCTCACGAGGCCGTTGTAGCGTCCTCCGGCCGCCCATGTCGATTGGGCCCCCAGGGCATCGGAGACCCATTCAAAAGCCGTTTCCGTGTAATAGTCGAGACCTCGAACAAGCCGGTGAGAAAGGGTATACGGGATGTCACCCTCCGAGAGTGCCTGGCGGACCCGCTCGAAATGATCGCGGGACGCGGGACAGAGTGAGTCGGTGATGGCTGGTGCCGCATCGAGGACTGCCTGGCAGCCCTCAACCTTGCAGTCGAGAACGCGGAGCGGATTGGTGGCGATGCGCCGCACACAGGTTTCACAAAGGAGATTCTTTTGTCCCTCGAGATAGGAGAGCAACCGTTTCCTGTACTCGGGACGGCAGTTTTCGCACCCCATACTGTTGATGAGAAGCCGGGAACCCGGGATTCCTGTCGCTTGGGCATATCGGCTGACAGTGGCAATCAGGTCGGCATCGGTGTCTGGGTCATTGGGGCCCAGGATTTCTGCGCCTGCCTGGTGAAACTGTCGGAGCCGGCCCGCCTGTGGACGTTCGTGCCGGAACATCGGTCCCTGATAGAAGAGCCGGGAGGTCCGTCCCGGTTCCGCAAGGCGATGTTCGATCGCCGCTCGAAGAAGGGATGCGGTCCCTTCGGGCCGAAGCGCGAGCGTCTCTCCCCCTTTTCCCTCGAAAAGGTACATCTCCTTCTCCACGATGTCGGTGGATTCTCCTATCGATCGGGTAAAGAGGGCCGCCGACTCAAAGATTGGCAACCGTACTTCCTGGAACCCTGACAGGGCAAAGAGTCTTCGAACCTCGTCCTCGAGTTGCCTGAAGGAGCCTGACTCCGGGGGGAGAAGATCTTTGACGCCTCGAGGGGCCTGATACTTCATGATTGCCTTTCCGTATAATGATGTCCGCGGATCTTCACCATGGATGGGGAGAGAGGCAGCCCGCTCGGGAGATCCTTTTGGCGGGAGCCGCTGCCCCCGATAAACGAACCTTCATTTTAGCAGAGGATCGTGAAAAACAGAAAGAGTATCGTCAGAAATCCAGTCGCGACAGATGTCTCGAATCTCTCTCAAGGCTTTACCGGGAGAACGCTTGATCCTTCCTACATGGATCGACCCGAAATACGTGAGGCCTATGGAGCCTATTATGGGGAGGTCAGCCACGCCAAGGGGGAATCCTTGGGGAGGGAGATTGTGCGGCGAGCTTCTCCAAGGCTCTTCCTGAAGGATCGTCTTCGGATGCTCGACTTGGGGGCTGGGACGGGCGAGTTTTCCCAAGGTATTGCCACGGCGCTCCTTTCAGAGTTTTATGGCCCTCTCGACCTTCATCTCGTTGACCGCTCGGATGGGGCCTTGTCCCATGCGGTGAATGCGCCGCGGGATCCCCGACTCTTCATCTCAGTGAGCCGGGCAACACTGCCGGATGAGAGGCCATTTCTCCCCGGCTCCTTTGATATCGTGACCATGGCCAACTGCCTGGCGGAAAACGAGCATCGGGACGAGAGCTTTGCGGATCTTCTCGAAGAGGTATCGAACACACTCCGTCCGGGAGGGATCATGCTTCTAGTTGAGCCTGCCGACAAAAGATCTTCCCGGGCCCTCCTTTCTTTGGGAGACCTTCTTCTATCCCGTCATTTTCCCTTGACCCTGCTGGCACCGTGCCCTGGAGGAAGAGTCGCTCCCTGTCCGGCTCTGGCCCATTCCGACGACTGGTGTCATGAAGATCGTCCGGCAGATTTTTCGGAGACACTTCTGAAAACGGCGGAGTCGCTCGGTCACATCAAGGATGCCCTCAAGATGACCTATCTTCTCTTTGGTCTGGAGGGGACACCCCTCCCTCCGTCGCTTCGATTGGTCTCGCCTCTTCATAAGGGAAAGGGGTTTTTCTCGGGAGATTTTTGTGATGGGAACAACTGGTGGAGAATTCGTCTCCTGAATCGGAACAGGAGCGATCTGACGCGAAGCTTTACGCGTCTCCATCGGGGGGAGACAATCGGGACACCCTTGGTTTTGCCCCTGAGATCCGGCTCGCCCCGAGACAGAAGAGGGGCGATGGATTGGCCGAAGGAGCTTCCCGTCATTCGTCTGGCCCACCCCGACGGACAGCCCTTTGACCGGGAGGCAGGCCGGTGAGCCGGATCTGGCCGGTGATGGCCCCCCACAGCCCCGATCTGCTCTCCTCCTGGAGCCGGGGAGATCGCCGGGAAATGACCGCCGCCTTTGTCCGCTTTCGTCAGGAGATTTTCACCCTTTCGGGAGAGCCCTTTGATGCTGTCATCGCCTATACGCCCGCGTGGCAGGTTCGGCATGTCACCTTGATGGACCTCTCTTCCGAGCATCGCTCGTCGAGGGATTTTTCAGGCTTTGGCCATCATTACCAGTATGATCCTCCTGGGTCTCCGGAGCTGGGGGAGCGGCTGATGGCCGCCGGCCGGGCCAAGGGGTTGGCGATGGCGTCAGGAGTCCATGGAGTTGACCATGCCATCTCGATCCCCCTGTTCTTTCTTCTTCCCGAGGGGACAACCCCTGTGCTTCCCGTATCCCAATCGCTTTCAGGCGTCCTTCACGCTCATCGCCTAGGGGAGGCAATTCGTGCCTTGGGTCCGAAGAGGCGGGAAAAGATCCTGCTGGTTGTCTCCGGAGTGCTTTCCTTTAATGCCATGGAAATGGCTCGGGGTCATGAGGATCCGGCGATTCCCCGGTGGACGGAGAAAATCATCGAGTCTCTTGTGGGGAGCGATCTTCCGGACTGGAGCCTTCTCCCGTCGTTGGGCAAGGATGTCTTGGATGTTCTCGATCCTCCCGGGCGCCTTCGGGAGCTGCATCTTCTCAAGGGATTGGGAGTCTCCGGAGGACGTCTGTGGGCCCATGAGAGAATTGAAGGGCTTGTTCAGACGTTGATCAGCTTTGACCCGATTGAGACATGTTGACATCCTCCCCTCGTGAACGAAGGGGATTCCTTC
>DGKK01000018.1 GCA_002387725.1 Nitrospirae bacterium UBA4572 | reverse complement strand
TCGCAGAGATGATCATGGCACGAAAGGTGAGCGATCCATGCACAATCGAAGTATGTCCTCTATCGAACCTTTGTCAAGAGCCTTATTTTAAAAAACTTACCACTCATCGAACCTTTGTCAAGAAATTTAAAAGACGTCTTCATTGTCCGGACTTCGGGCAAGACTGAGCGCTTCTTGTTCTGAAGAAAACAATCCCATTGAGCAAGTTATTATTCTCCCGTCGGGGATAAAAACCGCAAATCTTAATTTCTCAATGACTTTTCCATATTCATCCTCGCCAACAAATTGCATGATGCGGAGTCGCCCGACCATCCTTACTGTTTTTCCTTTGATTAATCCATGCCGTTTTTGTGCTTCTGGAATCTCACCTCCCATCTCATCCTCCTCCTTTGCGATGACGATTCCCTCTTTGATCGCGGCGGTGGTACGCGGCAGGATGAGAGTGTCGTCGGAAAGTTTCAGAAACGACCGCCCGGCAGATTTTTTCTGCCGGATGCTCCGAACCGATGGGCGGCCTCTCCTCTGCTTTTTTCCCGGAATCAGCGGACCGTCTGGGACCATATCTGGTTCCAGCGCTCTTCCAGTCCGTGGGAAAACTGCTTCATCCAGAGGGATTCGAACTGGTTCGGATAGGATCCGCACAGACAGACCGCGGCGACGGACTGTCCCGACGCCGTTCTGACGGGCACGACGAGAACCGAGCGCCCCCCCGTTTTCCGGGCCGCCTCGGACAGGAAGACGAAGCGGGGATCCCGGTCGACGGCGGAGGCGGAAAAAGGCCCCCCTTTTTCCAGTGACCGGGCGAAGGATTTCGGGAACCGGAGGGATTCGGGGTCCGGCGGCTCCTTCCCGCCNNCCCGCCGGGAACCCGCAACGCTTCGGCGAAGTCCTTGCCCCGCTCTCCGGCGGCTGGTCCGACGGAGAAGGAGTTCTCCGTCCCCGGAGTCAGAATCAGAACCGACGGTATACCCGGGAGGGCTCCCAGGATGGCGAGTTCGCGCCCGCTTGCGATCGGCCAGGAGGCGCCGTCCTTCGGCAACGGATGGGAGAGGATATCGAAATAGGCGCCGGCAATGTCGTCCTTGATGCGGAGTTGTGCCTGGATGTCCTCGTTGATCCGCGCTTCGGCGATCAGGAGAATCCGGTAGCGGTCCCTGGCCGCAAGAAGGGACCGGTTCATGTTTTCGATCAGGATGCGATCGAAAAGGCCTTTCGTGTGAAGCAGGAAAGGCCCGCGCACCCCGACGAGGGCGTGTGTTTTTCCGACACGCCTTCCCTGCTCCCGGATCGTCTCCCGCGTGGCGGAGGCGTCGAAGAGGGAGAGCAGGTGGTGGGCCATGACCGCTCCCAGACCTTGCTTCTCGCCGTCGTCCAGCGCGGACAGGATGTCCGACTGTTCGCGATCTCCCGCCAGAAGCCTGAAGAACTCGGTCTGGAAGATCCCGATCACCGACTCGATCCAGGGGCGGCTCCGGACCAGAAGGGCGCGCCCTTCCGGTCCGGAGGGGTCGAACGCCATCTCCGGCGCGCCCTGCGAAGGCGAAGAACTTCCTTGTTGCCACCAGTTGTCCCGTTCGTGCTTTTTGCGTTTGACCTGGAACATGGCCGCATCGGCTTCCCTCAGAAGAAGGTCGCCGGTCTCTCCGTCGTCGGGATAAAGGGAAATCCCCATGCTGAGGTCGACAGTAGCCGTCCGGTCGGGGGCGAGGCCGAAGGCGGGCTCTACGGCGCGATGGAGGCGCTCGAGGAGCGGTTCCAGCTTCTGGAGAGGCTGCCGGATGTCGAGGNNCACGACGACGAACTCGTCGCCCCCGAGACGGGCCAGGAAGTCGTTTTCCCGGAGGTTCAACAAGAGGCGCCCGGCCAACTCCCTGAGAAGGGTGTCGCCGGCCTCGTGACCATAGGTGTCGTTGACAGGCTTGAAGTCGTCAAGATCAAAAAGTCCAACGGCAAGGGCAGATCCGTTGCGGACGGCCCGGGCAATGGCGCGGGAGAAATGCTCCTCGAGCGCCCTGCGGTTGGGGAGCCCGGTGAGGACGTCGTGGTGGGCCTGGAAGTCCATCTTCTGGGTCAAATCGTGCAGCTCCGAGATGTCGCGCATCACGCACACGGAATGGACGCCTCTTTCGTTTCCATCCTGAACCGGGTTGAGGGTCAGGAGATTCCAGAAGCGGGAACCGTTCTTTCTTTCGCTCATGATCTGTCCCTGAAATCCTGTTCTCCTGTCGAGGGCTTCGACGATCCGGCCCTTCGTCCCGGGATCGGTGCAGCAATAAAGGATGCGAGTGGCTTCGCGACCAATGATTTCGTCGGGGGAGTATCCCGTCATGTCGGTGAAGGCTTGGTTGACGTAGACGATCCGCTTCTCGGCCCCCAGGACGAACACGCCTTCCGCGACGGAAGCCAGGGCCCCGGAAAGAAGTGTCTGGCGGCGCAGTGTGTCCATGCGGTCGAAGCCCCGAGAGATGTCGAGGACCAACTCTTCGAGCAGGTTCCGGAGTTTTTCGTCGAACATGTTCCGCCGCCGATGGTAGACCGTCAGGACTCCAAAGACGCGCCCTCCCCGGCGGATTGGGAGGGCGGCGACCGAATGAAGCCCGAACGCCCGGGCTCGCTTCTTCCATTCGGGGGGAATGGTCGCGTCTTCCAGCGACTGTGTGTAGTATGGACAGTCGTTCCTCCAGGCACCGGCCGCAGGTCCCTGCCCGGAGGGGTCGGAAGGGTCGAGCGAAATCCGGAGTCCCTCAAGGTACCCCACGGCGCCGGAAACCCCGAGAAAGCGGAAGGCTCCGCTCTCGTCGGGAACCCCGATCCAGGCCAGGGAGAGATGTCCGTGTTTGACGGCAAGATCGCAGATGGACTGGATGAGGGAGGATTCATTTTCGGCAGAGGCGACGATCTGGTTGACCTTCGTCAGCAGAGTGTTGAACTCGGAGACTTTCCGGAGGGTAAGGTTCTGTAAAATCCAGAGCCCGGTCATCCCGAGGGAGCTCGCAAACAGCAAGGAGAGCCACAGCGCAATCCGGTTGAGGCGACCGGCGGCCTGGGCTGCCTCCAGGGACAAGTTCTTCCTGAGTCCCTCGACGCTTTTCATAAGGCCGATGGAGCGGTCCAGCAGGGTGGAAAGCTGGAGGAAAAAGGCCCGCCTCTCCTCCCCCGGCTCGGGAAGAGGGGAGAAGTCGCTCACCTTCCGGCGCTGTCCGGGGGAAAGGGCCGACTTCTGGCTTTCGATGTCTCTGCGGCTGGCGTCGATCTGGGCCAGGAATCCGCGGAGTTGCGGGGATTTGAGGGCTCTTCCGGATTCGGACAGAAGAAACACCAGATTCTTCTGGATCGAAAAGAGATCGAACTGGACTCGGGACAGACTCTCCATTTTTTTCTGGAGCCGGGGCGCCTCCCTGAAGTCGAGATTCCATCCCTCTCCTATCAGGAAGAGAAAGGGGACGGCCAGAAGAAAAAAAATAACCGTACGGGCGGCCCGGTTCATGCTGTTTTGTTTCGGAATGTAGCCGGGAAAGGGAGGCGTCCGACAAGAAATCGCGAGCAGGAAGGGGCGGAGGGGAGAAAGGACTTTAGGATCGGAGACGTGCTTGGCGAGGAATTCATTTTCTTCCCTCCCCGGAAATCCCTCGGGCCGGATCGCCCGGAGTCGCCCCCCTTTTCCAGGAGTCGAAGGGGGTCCAGTCGGCAATCCATGCCGGCACGGCCTCTGCCGGCATCGGCTTGGCGATGGCGTACCCTTGGGCGACCCGGCATCCCATCCCGATCAACAGGAGCCCGTCTGCCTCCGTCTCGATCCCCTCGGCGACGACGTCGATGCCCATCATGCGGCCCACCACCACCAGGCTCGACACGATCGCCCGGTCCTTGTCGCTGTCCTGGATCTTCCCGACGAATCCCTTGTCGATCTTGATTTCGCCGACGGAGAGCCTCTGGAGAGAGGTGAGAGAAGCTTGCCCGGTCCCGAAGTCGTCGAGGCTGACGACGATCCCGGTCTCCAGGCACCTTTTGATGATTTTCTGGGCCTTGGAAAGATCCTTGAGGGCTTCGGTTTCCGTAACCTCGATCTCAAGCGTCACGGGGCAGATCCCTTTCCGGCAGTGGCGAGAGAGTGCGGCGTCCAGATCGGCCAGAAAGTTGTCGGACAGAAAGTGCCGGGCCCCGATGTTGACGCTCACGCGAAGGTCGAGGCCGCCGGTCTTCCATCGCTCCTGCTGGGCCAGCGCCTCTTCCATGACCGACCGGCCGAGGGAGGAGATCAGGTCGCTTTTTTCCGCCACATTGATGAAGGACTCCGGGAACAGGAGGCCCCGTTTCGGATGATTCCACCGGACAAGCGCCTCGACGCCCGTAACGGCCCCGGAGACCATGTCGACCTGGGGCTGGTAGTGGAGAACGAGTTCCTTTTCCGAGAGGGCGCGGACGAGTTCGTTCTTGATTCGATGGCGATTTTCGAGGGCCTCCTCCATCTCCTCCTGGAAGGGGGTCCAGCCGTTTCCTTCCCGTGTCTTGACCCGGTAGAGGGCGAGGTCGGCATGGGAGAGAAGCGGATCGACATCTCCCCTGTCCGGGGGGGAGAAGGTCACGCCCAGGCTCCCGGAGATCTCCACGCGCTCCCCGCCGATCTCGAAGGGCTCGGACAGAGCCGACACGATCCGGTCGAAGGTGACGTCCTCGAGGTCGGGGCCGACGAGAAGGAGTCCGAATTCGTCGCCTCCCAGACGGGAGAGCGTGCCGGTCGAGCGGAGGCTTTCCTTGATACGAAGGGATACCAAGACGAGAAGTTCGTCGCCGGCGGAGTGGCCCATCCGGTCGTTGACCTCCTTGAACCCGTCGAGGTCGAGGATCCCGACGGCGAACCGGAGATCCGGCTCCCGGGACCTCCTCTCGAGAACCTCTCCGATCCTTTCCCGGAAGGCGCGGCGGTTCGGGAGGCCGGTGAGGGCGTCGTGGAACGCCATGTGGACGATCCGGTCCTCGGCTTCCTTTCTTTTCGTGATGTCCGAGAAGATGCCGATGTATCCGGAGATCCGTTCCTCCTTCTTGATGGCCGTCACCCCGAGCCACTCGCAATAGGCCTCGCCGGACTTTCGCCGGTTCCATATCTCGCCTTCCCAGAAGCCGTCCCTGTCGATCGAGGCCCACATGGACTCGTAAAAGCGGAGATCCTGTCGTCCGGAATGGAGCATGTTCGGATTGCGGCCGATCGCCTCGTCCCGAGTATATCCGGTGGTGGCGGTAAACGCCGGGTTGACGTCGACGATCTTCCGGCTCTCGTCCATCAGGAGGATCCCTTCCTTCGCATTCTCGAAGATGTGGCGGTATCGCCGGAGAACCTCCTCGGACCGGATCCGCTCGGTCACGTCCCGGCCGATCACCACGAGGCTCTTCCGCGACCCGTCCTCGTTGAAGAGGGGGATCTTCCGGCTTTCGATGAGGTGGATCGCCCCGTCGGGAGCTACGACCGGTTCGGTCGCGTCGGTGGACGATCCGCGGACCCAGGCCTCTTCGTCGGTGGTCAGGCATCCGAGGTGCGCCGCCGCGAGCGGCGGNNACCGGGCCAGCTCCCGCTCCGTCTTTCCGATCCAGTCGGTCCGGCCGGACAGCCCGAAAAGGGCGAGGCCGGCGGGATTCACGATGCGCCAGGCCCCGTTGCCGTCTTTTAGCCAGACGCCGTCGGGAAGGGCCATGATCAGGGTGTTCCGCTCATCGAGAGCCAGTTGTTTCTCGTCCTGCAGATGGTGTCTCTCGGTCACGTCGAGAACGGTGACGACGAACAGGTCCTCCTCCCCCACCCGGACGCGGCTGGCGGACAGGTCGGCCCAGATCCTCTCACCGTTTTTCCGGACAAATGGAACGTCTTCCAGACTGGTCGGCGTGTCTCCGGAGGCCTTCGCATAAAGATTCTGGACCTGGAGAAACTCCTTTTCGTCCGGGTAGAGGAGACGTGTGGACTGGCCGACAAGTTCCTCTGCCTCGTAGCCGAACAGGAAAAGACCCCGTCGGTTGACGTCCCGGATGCCCCGGTTGGGAGTGACCAGGAAGACACCGGCGAGAACATTGTCGAGGAGAGCCTTCAGGTAGGTTTCGGGGTCGAGCCTCCCGTCCGATGGACTTCGGGGGGGATTGCTGCCGGGGAAGGAACCTCTTGGCGGAGAATTTTTCAAACGAGCACTCCTGTTTGTTTAATAAGGAGCAGAGGGGCCTTGGCCGAAGGGTTTGGCCTGAGAGGACCCCTTGGAAGAGCTCTTCACGATCTTCGATCTGAAGGTCTTGCAGGGCTTTGCCAAAAGAAGCCTCTCAAATCTTTGCAGGCAGTCGGAGATGTCGTTTGGCTGGCGGGGCGAATCATGGCCTTGGATGCAAGAACGATCCTTCTCCGGGGCATAGGGCCAGCTGGATCGGCGATGGCAGTTTGCAGAAGCTTTCCCGGGATTCGAGCCCAACAGCAACAGACCATCGAAGCTCCTTCCAAATTGTGGATAATCGGCAGGTCTTGAAGAGCCAGAGGCGGGTTCCGGTCGAGGACTCTGCTGTGTCCGTCCGGGATTGTTGTTCCCTTCGGGTCAATTCTACGGGGAAAATAAATAAAAATTCAAGATGAGAGGAGGATGGCGTTGTGGCACCTCTT
>DGKK01000019.1:1268-16262 GCA_002387725.1 Nitrospirae bacterium UBA4572 | reverse complement strand
CCCCCCATCCGGAGACAATCAGGGGGTCAGGAAGGAAAATCCCGTTCGAAAAATCGGGATTTCCTCTCTGCACCCTTCCTGGGAGGGTCGCACGAAAATTCAATTTCGGTTTTTGGTGAGGGTATTTAAGGAGAGAAGATGGAGCGGGATATGGGATTCGAACCCACGACCTTCAGCTTGGGAAGCCGTTTCTCCATTTTGTCACCATTCGTTCTCCTCCAATCATTTCCATTTTCCACATTAGATCTACGTATCTCGTAACCAGTTTCTGAATGACTCTGATTTACCCTTATTTTCGGTATGAAACGGACACCAAAACGGACACCAGAATTTTTCGGAGATGGCCTATCCATGGGCCTCTTAAAAAACGAAAGGACACTAGATTGCCAAAAGGGAGATAGCCATGCCCCGATCACAAGAGGAACATGACCGGAAATGCCTGGCCGCGATCAAGGAAGCCGGAGGAGAGAAATATCCTGCAGCGCGGCTCCACCGGGAGGATGTCAAGGTACTAGATTTCCTCGCCCGGTATTATAGCATGGACAAAGGCACTCGAAAATCGAGCCAGCCCCGGGTATATCTCCTCGCGCCTATAAGTCGATCCAATCCCCGCATTCACAGTAAATCATTTACAAAACTAGACATTTTTAGTAAAATTTTTTATAACGGTGTTACGCATTTGGTGTAACAGTGTCATGGGAGGGGTGAAGGGGATGACGACGGATGCCGAGAGACAAAGGAAACATCGATCGAAAAGGGGCGCCGATGGGTGGAAATGGATAGCGATCCAAATCTCCCCTCCAGCGTACTCTGCCTTGGGACGGCTCACGGCCTTCTGGAGTTTATCCAGAAGAGAGACGATTGAAAAGATTCTCATGGCGGAAGACTTGAAGACTCTACGGTCGTTCAGTAACCCGGAGAAGCGCCAAGCCTACATGGAATTGGGGAAAACGAAATGATGTCACTTTCCTTGCGGGAAACCTCGATGGTCCTGGGAGTCACCCCTGAGACGATCAGGAAATGGCTTCGGAATGGGAAGATTCAAGGCTTTCGCCTTCCAGGAACCGCAGGATGGCGCCTCCCGTTGATGGAGATCGAACGAATTGGTGTCCCCCATACGATTGCCGTGGAGTTGGCGAAACGAGTCCGGGAACAATCCCGTAATTGCCGAAAAGGAAAAGGGGGAGTCCCCCCTGGGGAAAGGTTCTCTAAGTCTGGTGTTCGGAAGGTTTTGACGGGGTTAAGGGCGAAAAGCTAGATGCCTCTTGTCCACACATCCATTTGCTTAACAATGTCCTCGAGAATGAGGCAAGGGTCTTTCTTGAGCCCTCGACAAATGGTGATGAGTTCAAAAATATCCAAGCGCCGTTCTGCCGTCTCATATTTGGAGATATAGGATTGTGGTTTTCCAAGAAACAAGGCGAGGTCTGACTGTTTTAGTCCTTCAGACCTTCTGAGGTCCCTAAGATATTCTCCGAGTTTTTGGTGGGCTGGGCGAAAGGTCATGCACTGATTTTTTCACTCTAAAACCCATAACCCAATTCGGGATATTAAACAAGCGAAAACTTTGATAATATCTTTTATGTTTCTCTATCTCTCAGATTTCCCCAGTAACCAAGGAGGAAGTAGTATGGTACGACAACGTTATCGTTTTTGGACCACGCTCGCCTTATTAAGTCTTTTAATGTTGATCTGGAATCCACCTATTTCATTTGGAGCGAGCTCAAATACTGAAGGATCTTCGCTTTCAACCTCCCCGCCACCTTCTCAATCGAATGAAGGGAGTAATTCTCAGGCTTCTAAACTCAGTGAGGATTTAAAAAAGAATAGTGCGAGAAACGATTACACCGGATCGGTTTTACTGGGGATACAAGGAGGATTTGGAGCTCCCACCCAAAACATAGATTCATCTTTCAACTCTGCAGTCGATTATATGCTTAACTTCAGTGCCCTTTATGGAGTTACCCATTTCGAAACTATCCCATTAAATACCCTTGCTGGACTTGATGTTAGTGTTTCAGGTCACCCTGTTAACGTTATTTCTTCCGGATTTAATTAAGTATCCCCCACCAGAGGTGGGGGATTTATGATCGCTGGCCCCTCAAAGGGGCCTTATCGCGATCAAAATACTGAATCCCTTTTTCTTCTTTAACTTCCACTGTGTTTGCTACCCCAAGAAAAACGAAAGATGGGGGGCGAAATTCTGATCTCGAGGGTTTGAGCAGAGACCTTAATAGCAATCCCGGAATTCTCAAAGCGTGTGAGTCCCCCACCAGAGGTGGGGGATTACCCAAGTGAATTTAGGGGAGGCAACATCCATTTCATTTTTGCCTACCATTGAACTTCGTACAGATAAAATGGACAACTGGTCTTTCTATGGCTCTTTCGGGATAGGCTTCAATGCCAATTCCTTCACAAATAGTGCATCTCTGAATGCGGTCTGTTCAGCCAACAGTATTTCCTGTGTCGTGAGCCCCGGTACTTCCTTGGGTCTCAGGGTGGCCGTCGGGACTGATTATTATGTCACTCAAAACCTTTCGCTCAATGCTGAGATGGGATATCTATACAATGACCCGACATCATCACTGACCTTGGCTGGAAATAATGCCTCCCTTTCAGGCTCCGGACAAACAAATATCAGCACATTCTTTCTGCTATTTGGCTTCGACTATCGCATGTGGGTTTATCATGGGTTTTGATAATTAGGGCACTCACATTCCATAAGGAGTGAAAATGATTAGGCCCCGGTTCGTTCCCGGGACCTTTTTCGTTATGCGGATTGAAGGTGAATATGTGATTCCCGATGGGGCCTTCCGGGTCAGAAAGGGGCATCTACGCCTTCGTTTGCCCGGCTCGGGGGCTTCGATCCCCCCGAGGTATGCCCGGATTCCTTCAAGGCCATGTCGAGAGCCTTCTGGACTCCCTCCGCAAGGTCGGGGAGTTCCTTGACCTTGATCGTGAAACCCTGCCCCTTCACAGGCCAGAATGAACCGTCATCGCCTTTGCTCCATAGCTGAAGTCGCAGGTAGGGTTTATCTTCATAGACGTTCCAGGTGAACCGCAGTTCCCCTTCCGGTCGCGGGAAGGTCGCAAGCCTGATCCCGGTATCCTGGGGGGCTGTGCCGCCTCCGGACTTGGGAAGGGTGGACCTCAGTTTGTTGGCTGACTTGGTAAGTGTTGGCATGGGTGAATCATTTCAGCTTGGTTGATTGCGGCCTCCGGTGAGACGGGGGCTTTTTTGTTGATCGGAACGTGACATATCATCGTCTCGTGGCCGTCAAGAATGTGATCCAGGCCAGTCCGATCAAAAAGATGCTTTGCTCAACTGCTTGCCGCATTGTCCCCCCTTCCGGAACAGCTCGAAAAACTCAATCTTGGCCTGTTTGTCGGCCCTTCACGTGGAAGACCGCTGTCATGCTCCATGATCGCGGCCCGCTCGTCCAAACTGACTATCCATTCGCGGGAAAGTGTCACCTTTTCGGCCGTCAGGGGATGGATCAGGGAAAATGTCGTCTCGTCCATTGCCAAAACCGTCCCCCCGGTCATTTCCCCGAAAAGGGGGCTCTCCCACGTCACGCGCTCAGGAAGACGATTCTTGAGAGCGGCCAAAAGCTCCGCCTTGTGTTCCCGTATGAGGGAACGAACCTCTTCCGTGATCCGTTCCTTCGGACGAACGATCAGGCGATCCCCGTCGGCTTCGATGGTTAACCCAGCCTGAGTGATTTTTTTCGATGACAGTTATCAAAAAACCTCCGCGCCGGAAAGATCAATTTCGGGGGGCATCTTGGTTCCCGAGTTTTTATGTTTTTCGTGGGAACCAAGATTTTCTGGATTTTCGGGAACCAAGATCCAGCTAGGACTGGGGCCACTTTCCGCATCTTGGTATCTTGGTTCCTGTGTATTGTAGGAACCTTTGGGAACCAAGATGAAATGGAGGGGATCTTTCTTTGATCGGGGGGTTCCCTTCCGCTCGATGACCCCCTCATGTTCCAACCGACGGATGGCCTCGTTTTTCGTTTGCTTTCGGCCCTCCACACCGGCTTGAAGATCCTTCCAGAAAACGGGGCTGTCCGGGTGATTCCCCATGAAAGCCCGGATTCGCTCCATGACGACATGAATCTCCGCTTCGTCTACCGGAACCCCCATGCTGTAAAACAGGGAATCCGGATGAAAACTTAACGTTACCGGCTCGAATGCGACGCCCCTCCCCTCTGCGACCAGGGTTCGGGTTCCGTCCTTTTTCCCCAGGGTAAGGATCACGTCCGCGGAAGCGGCGATCCCGGTACTCCCCAAAAGCTCCCCTTGATCGCTCTTCTTCGTGTGGTGCAAGAGCAGGACCGCTATGTTCCGTTCGTGGGCCATGTGGAGCAGGGGCTCCAGTCCCGCGGATGTTTCGGAATACGCGTTGCTGTCTTGTAACTTCAACAGCCGGATCAGGGTGTCTACGATGATCAAGACGGGTTGGTGCTTTTCAACCAGGTCGGCCAGTTTTTTCGGGAAGTCCTTGGGGGTTGGGCCAGTGATTAGTCCGATATGGGAGAGAACCTCCCGGGCTCGGGCCTCATCCATCCCAAAGCCCTTTAGCGCCACCATCTTGAATGCCCGGACTACGGCCCGCTTGTTCTCTTCTAGGGCAAGATAGATGACGTCGCCGTGGACGGTTTCCAATTCGTCAAGAAAGAGCTCCCCACTGGCTACAGCGACCGCCAGGCATCGTGCGAATGTGCTTTTGCCGGTCTTGGGGCGAGAGCCTAGAATCCCCACAGACCCCTCTGGGAGAAGATGTTCGACCGCCCACTCCGGCTCGTCGTCCTGCTCGTCCCATAATTCTGACACCCGGACAAGCTCAAAAGAGCCGTCATCCGAGATCCCCAGAAAGACCTTAAGATCCTTGATCTTCCGTTCCTTACAGTGTTTATGCAGACATTTGTACGCCGGCTCTTTGAATCCTCCATGGTTGGGAAGGTAATAAATCGCTTCCGGGTCGCCGTTCGTGTGCTCCGAAGTCCACGGACAGTTCATCCGGTACATTCCCTTTTCCCGCCCCGGGCCGATCAGCAATCCCCGTTCGGCAAGGGCTTTCAGAATAATGTCATCCCCGGTATCGACGTTGGGACGGGATTTCGGTTCGGAAACGGGGGGAAAGGCCGCGAGAATCTGTGCCGGGGCGTAGCGGGGCTCTTCGCTCCAGTTCCGGCGAATCCGGCTCAGGAAGGGCTCTTTTTTCTGGTGAAAGAACCCGGGAACCCGCATGACCCTTGGCAGGTCACAGACGCTTGTATCTCCTCCATATCGGCTGGCAAGGGCCTTTTGAATGCCCTCGAATCGATCCAAAGGGAATCCGGACTCCTGGAGCCAGTACACATGATATCGTTCAAGGCTGGACTCGATAATAAGGTGGGGTTCAATCGGCCATTCTTCGGGGAGAGGAGCCCCGTCCAAATCCAGGAATACGGCTCTAATCGCCGTGATATTCTCAGCTTTCCGGCCTCTTCCATCCGTCCGGTTGATCGTTACGAAGACCCCCGCGCCTAGACGGTTCAGCCGGGCGAGTTCGTCCCGATGCTCTGCAAAGGGTCCGTGTAATGTTCGGACAAGATCCGGATCTTTGACGCGATCCCCGAGCGCCTGGAATGTGAATTGCCCCGCCGGATCAAGCCCTTGCAGGAATTGTTCCGCTATGTCAAAATCAATCTGCTGGTATTCTGGCGGTCTGATGGGGCCGCTTTTTTTGTTCCCATCTTTCGCTCCCTTCGGCATTATCCCTCCAAACGACGCAGTTAATAGTTAAATACCGATCGCCTCGTGCCGCCCCTTTTCAATCAGCCGTTCCACCACGGATTCCTCGATCCGGATTGCCTTTTTCCCTACTCGGACATAAGCAAGTTCACCACGGTAAAGCCATCCCCGAATCGTCCGGGGCGACACTCCAAGCCGCTTTGCGGTTTCATCGATGTTCAACAAATTTTTCATCCAACCCTCAATTAAACTGTTAACTTATTTATTATTACATTATTGACGCGTCCACACCTTCATGCTATCTTTAATTCTCGAGGAATATCAAGGGATTTGTCACACAAAATGAACCCTATAATAAACTGGTTACATGACGACGATTGAAGAACTCTTGAATGAAATCGAATTTCTTTTGAGGAGTGGAGGGCGGGAGAACCGACTCGCCGTCTGGTGGAGCCGGACTGCCGCAAAAATTATTCGGCACTACGCCCAAATCCTCCGAGCGATCCACTCAGGGGGAGAAAAGGCCGTGCTTAGTTATCTGAAGGGACATTCTCCAGTCCTTCTGACGGGGGAGATATTGGAGAGTTCCGTTGACGAGTGGACAAACTATATTTCGATGATTCTTAAGAAAAAAAAGGCAGATGATGAACTTGATAAGAAAATCGCTCTCATTCTTTTGTCTTCGCCCCAAGGGATAACCTTGCTATTAGAAAGAGAGTTTCAGAATTTTTGGGATGTTTTTAAGCAAATCCCCTCTCCTGAGATTCAGGTGTTGCAGAATGAATTGAGGGAAAAACTAAGCTCAATTCAAATTTGCCCAGGGCCTCGTTGTGGAAAAATGTTTGTTTCTAAAGGAAAGCGAATTTTTTGCTCCGAAGCCTGCCGGAAACGGGCACATGATGTCCCGTCTTCCAAGAGGTCGGACCAGACCCCGCGGATGTATTTCTACCGAAAGATCAAGGCAGGACTCTCCCGAGAGAAGGCATGGGAGGCAACGCGGGAGAGACACGGGAAGTCCCTGGAACACTTGGGGCTCTCGGGTTCAAAACCGCCCACGTCATGGGCAAAAAAGGGAGGGTGACATGGCGCGTAAAGGAGGAAAGGATCGAGGGATTCGGGAGATTCCCCCTGGGTCGGGGGTCTGGTGGGTGGATTTGCGACATGAAGGGAAGAGGATTCGCCGGAAGGTAGGGCCGAAGACGGCGGCCAAGGCTGTTTATGAGCGACTTAAGACCGAAGCGCGGGAGGGTCGCCTTGTCCCGCGGGAAAAGAAACGGATCTTCCCAACCGTCCGGGAGGTGGTGACAGAGAGGGCCAGCCGGTTCTCGGGCCGTCAGGGGGTGAACGAGAAGAGATACGCTTCCTGGTGGATCGAGAAGATCGGAGAGAAGCGGACCAACGACTTAACCCCTTCTGATCTCCGAAAGATCCTGAACGAGGCCCGAGACTCCCGTGACCTCAGCCCACAGACCATCAACCATTTCTTCGGCCATCTCCGGGCCGCGCTCAACGAGGCCCTGCGGGACGGGAAGATCGACCACTCCCCGATGCAGGGATTCTCTCTCCTGCCCACTCCCCGTGGCCGTCTTCGGTTCCTGACGGAGGGAGAAGAATTACGGCTCCGGGAGGTCATGACACCCGCCGACTTCCGCCTTGTCCGGTTTGCGATATTGACGGGACTCCGACGGGAAGAGCAATTTTCCCTCACCTGGTCCGATATCGACCTACAAAACCGCGTCCTGACCATCCCGCGATCCAAGCATGGAGGAACCCGTCACGTCCCGCTTTCGGACGAGGCCGTCGAAATATTGAAGGCGATCCGGACAGAGAGGCGGGTCGTGAGCGCCTGGTGCTTTCCGTCCCAGAATCCGGCAACGCATATCGACCCGCAGAATTTCTACCGGAGAGTGTATCTACCCGCATTGGAGAAGGCCGGAATCAAGGATGTGATCTGGCACACGCTCCGGCATACCTGTGCAAGCCGTCTCGTGATGGCCGGGGTGGACATCCGGACGGTTCAGGAGATTCTCGGACACAAGACGCTTGCCATGACCACGCGATACAGTCACCTTTCCGGGGCTCATCTGACCCAGGCAGTCAACCGGATTTCGAAGGGGAAAATTCAGGATGGAACGGACACTAAAACGGACAAGCGGGGAAGTGAGGTTCGGGAGGAAGTCGTCTAAGTGCTTGTGGAATTTGGAGCGGGATATGGGATTCGAACCCACGACCTTCAGCTTGGGAAGCTGACACTCTACCGCTGAGTTAATCCCGCCCTCTTTGGTTTGGCATGTCGATCATTTTTTACCACACCGTCACGAAAAACTCAAGCGCTCCGCCGCCTCTTTCCCCTTTCTCGTCCAGATCCAGCAATCACCCTCCCCCCACAAACCCGATCACCTCGACGGTGTCTCCCGGCGACAGGACCGCTCCGGCCCAGTCCTTCCGGGAGACGATGGAGAGGTTCACCTCACAGACAACCGGCTTCTCGAGAAATCCCATCTCCCGGACAAGACCCTCAAGGGTCAGCCCCTCCCCCACAGTCCGTCGTTCCCCATTGACCACGATCTCCATATGTCCCGATCCCCCTTCGACTCAATGTTCATTTTTGCCTTCTTGTATTATAATACCGGAAGGTGCCCAAAACTCAGAGACCGTCGGCCATCGCGTTTGAGTTTCGAGCGATCGTTCATGCAGGGGGATGGATTCCGGCGGCGTTCGGGGATGATTCCCCGGAATCCTTACCCCAGGCATACCCCCGAATATAACAGGACCGTCTCCGGACGGCAGGAACCAGGATGCTCGACACACGGATTCAGCGGACATTTCTTCTCGGGCAGATCGCCCTCGTTTCGGCGGCCTCCTACATGGCCNNCCGCCGATGCGGTGAACGAGACCATTCGCGACCGGATTGCCGGCTCCTACTCCCTGCCGGAGATCCATGCGCTGATGGTCAGCCCCCGGGAGAATCTTCCCACGGCCATGGATCTGGCCTCCATCGCCCGGGGCAATGTCTTCGACCCGGCGCACCGGGGAGCCGAGGCCGTGCTACCCGGAGACATGGACCTGGGGGACGCTCCTTCCTCCCAAAGCCGCGAACCGGTGGTGGCGGTGGGAAGCTGGCAGAACCAGAAGAACCTTCCCGTCCTCTCCCCGAACAGCCTGAAGCTTCGCCTTGTGGGAACCCTCATGGGATCGGGGACGCTCTCGGGGGCGGTTCTCGAGGATACGGCGAAAAAAACCCAGAACTTCTATCACGTCAACGAGAGCGTGATCCCCGGACGGGTCCTGCTGGTCCATGTGGAAAAGGCCGCCGTGATCCTGCGGGTCGGAGCCTCCTACGGCCTCCTCAAGGCGCGCTATACGGCGGAGGACGATGGCGGGCAGACACTCTCCGAGTCCGGACCGGCCACGAACCACGGGATCCGCCGTCTTGACGGAACCCACTGGCTCATCGAGGCCCGGGCCGTCCATTCCGCCGTGAGAAATCTCAACCAGCTCATGATGCAGGCCCGGGCGGTGCCGAACATGGTTGCCGGCAAGCCCGACGGATTCCGGATCGTGGAGATCCAGCCGGGAAGCCTCTACCAGGAGGTGGGACTCCTCCCCGGCGACGTGATCCAATCGATCAACGGGATGTCGATGAGCGACCCCCAGAACTTCATGAAGGCTCTGTCGACCTTGGGAACCGCGACCCAGGTCAGCATCGATCTCGTCAGAAACGGCGCTCCCCAGACCTTCAGCTACCAGATCCAGTAGGATCCCGACGATACTCCGCCAGGCGACAACAATCACGCGGCCGAAAGCCGCCGATATTCCGACAGGACGACGATTCGTGAGACAAGCCCTTCTTTCCGTGCCGACAGATCAACATCTTCGGACCTTCCCACTCCGGAGCCGGACCGGACGTGCCTTCTGGGCCGTCCTTTTCCTCCTGTTTCTGGTCCCGGGCCCCGGAACCGTCCCGGTGGCCGTGGCGGCGGCACCGGGTGCGCCCCCGGCTCCCACCCCCCTGGCCCTTCCGGCCCCCGTCCAGAAGGTCTCCATGAACTTCCGGAACGTGGACGTTTCGGTTTTAGTCCGCTTCATGAGCGAGCTTCTCCAGCAGAACATCGTCATGGACGAACGGGTCAAGGGCAAGCTCACGATCCTCTCCCCGGCCGAGGTCACCGTCCCCGAGGCCTTCCGGATCTTTTCCGACGCCCTCCGGATGAAAGGCTTCGAAGCGGTCAGCAAGAAGGGGATGATCTACATCGTCCCGGAGACACAGGCCCCGCCGACCCGGGAGATGTTCCTCTACACCCTGGAAAACACCTCGGCCAAATCCATCGCCAAGACGGTCAACGCCATCCTTTCCAAGGGATTCGCGCCCCGTCCCGTGGGAGGGGTCCGGGAGGGAGGCTTCGACGGACCGATCCAGATCGTCCCCGACAAGAGCTCCAACAGCCTGATCGTCTCCGCCACCGCCCACGACTACGAACGGCTCAAACCCATCCTCCATTCCCTTGACGCCCAGCCCGGCGAAGTGTACGTGAAGGCCTCCCTCATCGAGATCTCCACCGACAAGCTCAACAACATCCAGGTCAACCTTTTGGGCGGCGTTCTCGGCTCCAACAACTCGGGGGTCGTCGGACTCACCAACTACGGGATGCTGGGCAGCATCGTCAACGGGGCGACGGGAGCCTCCTCCCTCTCGGGCAGCACCACCGGAGCTGCCGGATCCCTGGGCGTCGTCTCGGGGGCCGCCGGAGCCGCCTCGGCCCTCTCCGGGCTCAATGGGCTGGTGGCGGGGGTCCTCACCGGAGGGACATTCAAGTACAACGGGGTGAACTACCCCAACATCGGAGAGCTCCTGAACGCCCTGGAGACCTACTCCGACGTGCGAACCCTCTCGACCCCGGAGATCCTGGCGACCGACGGGGTCAAGGCCAAGATCACCATCGGCGAGGATGTCCCCTTCATCACCGGCCAGAGCCAGACGGTGGGCGGCAACGTCATGACCATGATCCAGCGGCAGAACGTGGGGATCACCCTGGAGCTGACCCCCCACATCCTCTCCCACAACCGGGTCCGCCTCGACGTCAAGCAGACGATCTCGGCCCTGACCAACGCCTCCCAGGTCATCGGAACGATCGCGGTGGGCCCCACGACCACAAAGCGCTCCGCCAAGACCAACCTCACCATCTCCTCCGGCCAGACGGTGGTCATCGGTGGACTCATCTCGAAAGAGACCAGCATCAACGACCAGGGGATCCCCTTCCTCTCGGACATCCCCATCCTGGGCTATCTCTTCTCCAACACCAACAACGAGAAAAAGCGCGACGACCTCCTGATCTTCCTGACGCCCTACGTCATCCGGAACGCCCAGGACCTGGCGGTGGTCAAGCACGACGCCCCCGAGGGCCTGAAGAAGTTTGCCAGCAACAACAAGCTCCTCCAGAAGCTCCTCCTCGACCGCAAGACCACCTCGACCTCAAGCGATCAGTTCTTGAACACCGTGGATGTCCCGGGCGACCCGGGCGCCCCCGAATAGGACCGGCGATGGAGACGACTCCGGCGGGGATCCTCGGAACAATCCGGAGCGTCCCCGGATCCCCGGACTTCGAGGATCGTCTGGCGGCGGCCGGCATGACCCGGGAGTCCCTCTGGAAGAGCTGGTCGGAGGCTCAAGGGTACCCCTACCGGAGTGCGGCGGAGGTCGCCGATCTCGATCCCTCCCTCATTCCCCGCCTCCCGATCGGCTTTGCCAAAAGCCACATGGTTCTCCCCCTCTCCCTCTCCGAGGAGGACGGACACTTCATCCTCTCCGTTCTCTGCGGCTCCCCCGCCTCCTTTGGGGCCCTCGACCGGGTGGCGGACTTTCTCCTGCCGGAGGGCGCTCCCGTCCGGATCCATCCCGTTCTCCTCCCCCCCGCCACACTCCTGGGGCTCATCAACAGCGCCTACGAGCGCCATGGACAGACGGAAACGGGGCAGATCCTCGACCGGGCGGAGGAGGAGGCCGAAGGCTCCCTCGACCTTCTCGCCATGGTGGAGACCGTCGACCTGCTCGATGCCAGGGACGATGCCCCCATCATCCGCCTGGCCAACTCCATCCTCTCCCAGGCCGTGCGCCAGAAGGCCTCGGACATCCATCTCGAACCCTTCGAGGAGGAGGTGAAGGTCCGGTATCGCCTCGACGGGGTGCTCTACAACGTCCTCTCGGTCCCGCAAAAGCTCAAGGCGGGCCTTCTCTCCCGATTCAAGCTCATGGCCAACCTCAACATTGCCGAAAAGCGCCTCCCCCAGGACGGCCGGATCCGGATCCGGGCGGCCGGCCGGGACGTGGATATCCGCGTCTCCACCATTCCCGTGCGCCACGGGGAGCGGGTGGTCCTCCGGATTCTGGAGCAGGGGACTCTCCTCCTTCCCCTATCCGACATCGGCTTCGCCCCGGAGGACCTGGCCGCCGTCAACCGCCTGATCACCCTCACCAGCGGGATCATCCTGGTGACCGGTCCCACCGGAGCCGGCAAGACCACGACCCTCTATGCCATCCTGAACACCATCAACAGCCCGGACAAGAACATCATCACCATCGAGGATCCGGTGGAATACCAGCTTCGGGGCATCGGGCAGATCCAGGTCAACCCGCGCATCTCCCTGACCTTCGCCTCGGGGCTCCGGTCGATCCTGCGCCAGGACCCCGACGTGATCCTCATCGGAGAAATCCGGGACACGGAGACCGCCGAGATCGCCATCCAGGCCTCCCTCACCGGCCATCTCGTCTTTTCGACCCTCCACACCAACGATGCCCCGTCGGCCATGACCCGCCTCATCGACATGGGGGTGGAACCCTTCCTCATCTCGACTTCGGTCCGGGCCGTCCTGGCCCAGCGCCTGGTCCGCAAGATCTGCCCCTCCTGCCGGGTCGCCTACCGTCCGGAGCCGGACGAGCTTCACCGCCTCGACATCGATCCGGCCTCCCTTCCCGGGGGGACCCTCTTCCGGGGAGCCGGCTGCCCGGACTGTCTGAACACCGGATACAAGGGGCGCCAGGGGATCTATGAACTCTTCGTCCTCGACGCCGAAATCGCCCATCTCGTCAACATCCGCGAGGATGCCGCCGCGCTCCGGGAGGCCGCCCGCAGGAAGGGCATGCAGAGCCTGANNGGCCGCCGAAAGGTGCTCGAGGGGATCACCACCATCGAGGAGGTCCTCCGGGTCGCCCAGAGCGAGATCGAGGCCGGCTAGCGCCAAGGAGGATCCTTGCCCGTCTGGAACTACTCCGGAGTCCGGGGAAACGGAGAACGCACCCGGGGCCTCGTCGACGCCGACAGCCTCTCCTCCGCCCGGCAAAAGCTCCGGAAGGAGGGGATCCTTCCCCTCACCCTCGAGCCCCATTCGGGGGAGAGAGCCACGGCCGGGCCGACCACAGGCGCCCCTCCCCGGGGCGGGGGGCGGCGCCCCTCCGCAGGCGACCTCTCCGTCTTCACCCGGCAGATGGCCATCCTCGTGGGAGCGGGCGTTCCCATCGTCGACGCCCTGGGGGCCGTCCTGGACCAGGGGCCCGACACCCCCATGGCCCGGGTCGCCTCCCGGGTCCGGGATCTGGTCAAGGAGGGACGGCCCCTTTCGGCGGCCATGGGAGAAATCCCCGCGGTCTTTTCCGGGATCTACCTCAACATGGTCCGGGCGGGAGAGGAGTCGGGGACCCTCGAGATCATGCTCGACCGGCTGGCCGACCTCATGGAAAAGCAGGTGGGAACCCGACGGAAGGTCCTGGGGGCGCTCTTCTATCCCCTCCTTCTCATGGGAGTGGGCCTTCTCATGGTGGTCTTTCTCCTTTTGGTGGTCATGCCCCGGATCACGGCGGTCTTCGAAGGGCTCAAGGCGACCCTTCCCCTCCCCACCCGGATCCTCATGGGCAGCTCCCGCTGGCTCAACGCCCATCTCCTTGCAGCCGGAGGGGGGACGGCGGCCGTCGTTCTTCTTGCGGTCCGGGCCGCGAAAAGGTACCGAAGGGCGCTGGACCGGCTGGTCCTCTCCCTTCCCAAGGTCGGCACCCTTCTTCTGGCGGGACAGGTGGCCCGTTTTTCCCGGACCCTGGGGGTGCTTCTCGCCTCGGGCACTCCCCTCCAGAAGGCCCTGGAGGTCGCCGAGGCGGTGGTCACCAGCGGCCCGGTGAAAGAGGCCGTCGCCCGCTCCCGGGTGGAGATCGCGGAAGGGCGGTCCCTCTCCCAGAGCCTTCGGGAGTCGAAGGTCTTCCCTCCCCTCGCCGTCCACATGATCGCCGTGGGGGAGCGGACCGGCAAGCTCGAGGAGCTCCTCCTGAAGGTGGCCCAGGGATACGAGACCGAGGTCGACCAGACCGTGGCCACGCTGACATCCCTGATCGAACCGGTTATGATACTCTTTATCGGAGGACTCGTCCTTTTTATGGTCCTGTCCGTCCTTCTCCCCATTTTCGAGATGAGCCAGGCCGTTTCCTAACACATGCTCCGGAGAATCGAGATGCCCGAACACCGCTGTTTCCCCTCCTTTCTCTCCCGCCTCCGCAAGAAGAGCCCCCCGGAGGAAGGATTCACCCTGATCGAGATCATGGTCGTCATCTTCATCATTGCCCTTCTGGCCGCCCTGGTGGTTCCCAAGATCGTGGGACGCACCGAAGAGGCCAAGCGCACCTCGGCCCTCACCCAGATCCGGGAGTTCGAGAACGCACTCTCCCTTTACCATCTCGACAACGGAAGCTACCCGACCACCGAGCAGGGGCTCGCGGCCCTCGTCAAGAAGCCCACCCTGCCCCCCGAGCCCAACAGCTACAAGCCGGGCGGTTACATCTCGAAGATCCCCAAGGATCCCTGGGGCCATCCCTACATCTACCTCTCCCCCGGCACCCACGGAGAGTTCGACATCATGAGCTATGGCGCCGACGGAGCCCGGGGGGGAAAGGGCAACAACAAGGACATCGTCTCGTGGGACCTCGAGAAGTGACATTCTTCGCCTCGGCCGGAACTCCTCCCCGAACCGGCTCCGCAGGGAGACGGCCATGACCCCTCCCGCTGCGGGAATGACCCGGCTCCTGGCCCGATTCAGACGTCCATCCTTCGGCCGGGACAGGGCAACGATTCCGGAGGCCCCCTCCGGGAAAGCCTCCCGAACCCGGGTCGGGCGAAGGGCCCTTCTCCTCGGAACCATCGGCGCAGTGGTCTTTGCCGGAGGGCTGGCCCAGGGATTCCCTCATCGGGAGCTGGCCCGCTATTTTCTGGGAGAGGC
>DGKK01000019.1:0-1236 GCA_002387725.1 Nitrospirae bacterium UBA4572 | reverse complement strand
CCGGCTCCCTTCTTCTTTCAAGCCTGACCTCAGGCAAGCCCCGGGTCAATTTCAGGCTCCGGGCCTACGGAGGTCTCTTCGAGGGCCATCTCCGGCGCCTGCCCCACGAGGAAAACCACCTCAAGGGAGCGACGGTGACCCCGGTGGACCTGCGCCTCACCGAACCGGTCCTCCACCAGAAAATCGGCNNAAGGGACGCTGACCCTCCACACCGACTACACCTGGCAGGCCGGACAGGAGACCCAGGGACACGGGGTCTTTGTGGCCATGGTCCAGCACCTCGTTCTCAGCTCGCTCAAGGTGGGGGGCTTCCCGCTTCCCCCCGTCGCCTTCGATGCCGTGCGCTCCCGAATCTTCGTCTCGGGGGGCCGGGGTCGGGTGGAACGCCTCCAGGCGGTGGGCCCCCTGGCCGACATCAACGGCGGGGGGACCTTCACGCTGGCCACCCCTTACCAGAACAGCCTCCTCCACCTGAGGCTCAACATCCGTCTCAAGGGCCCCCTGGCCTCGATCCCCCTTCCCGGCGTCTCCGGCCAGAGCCCCGTCCGGCAGGTGACACTCACCCTCGACGGCCCCGCCCAAAACCTGAACATCGCGATGAATGGCATCCCGATCCCTCACTGACAGAGCCCGCAATCTCCGGCATCTCCTCTCTCCCGGGCGATTTCTGGGGGGACGGCTGACCCCGGGGAGACTCCACCTCGGCCTGTTCTCCCCCAGCAGCCGCCATGGAACCTCCGCAGAGGCGGTCCTCCCCCTCTCCGGGGAGGACTGGGAGGAAGCCTTGCTGGGACTTGGCCTTCCCAGGGAGGAGCGGCCGCGGATTCCCTTCCTCCTTTTCTGGCCGGACGAGAGGACCCTGACCGCCACCGCGGGACTTCCCCCCACCGTCACGTCGGCCGAGCGCGAGGCCGTGGCCGGGGCCGAGGTCGAGTCCCTCCTGCCCTGGCCGCTGGAAGAGACCCTCTTTTCCCTTCTGCCCCAGAAGGGGAACCCCTCGAGGCTCCTCCTCTGGGCCGCCTCACAGGAGGAGGTGGCGAGACTCCTCACCCGGATCGAAGAATCGGGGCTCTCCCCCCGGTGGATCCTCCCCGAGTCCCTCCGGCTGGAGATCTCTGCCCCCCTTCCCGTAGGACCGGAGAGGCAAACGGCGGGGATGATTCATGTCGAGGAGAGCCGGGCGGTCTGCCAGATCCGGGAGGGCGGCCCGGGGGGATCCGACATCGTTGCCGTCTC
>DGKK01000016.1 GCA_002387725.1 Nitrospirae bacterium UBA4572 | reverse complement strand
GATTCGTGAAATCCGACAAGTGGATACATCAACACTTCTGTACTTGATCGAGAAAGGGGAGATCTGAACCTAAATCAATCACAGAATTCAGATACCCATATCATCAGATGGCTCGCCCTGGAAACAATCTCAATCAGATTGGTCGGGTTGACAATCCGGCTTATGATTGCCACCCCCTGAATCGTCCTTCCCCCTCACACTTGCCGATCAGCCCCATTCGAGCCCAATTCCGGAGGGGGCATGATTCCTCTCAATCTCTGTCTCTGGAGGTGCGAGAGGATCTTCCAGCACTGTTTCCATCTGCTCCCGGATCTCGCCGGGCAGTGTTTCCAGAAGGGCCTCCATGGTTTTTTTAACCCCTTCTCCGTTCTGTCCCATCGCTTTCAGGATCCCTTCCATTGCGGCCGTCAGACCGGGGTCGGAGATCGCCCCAGGGGTCTTGTCCCGATAAACCCGTCCTTTAGCCGTCAAGCGGCCGTCCGAATCCAGAACATTTTGGGCAAGGATCTTCCCGACATGGGAGGGGAGGGTCGATGGACGCCCGAGTCCGGCGGCCATCAGTCCTTGGAGAACGACGGCATCGGGAGCATCCGTCAAGATTCCCGCGGAGGCCATGGGCTCCCTGTCGGGCCCCAGGCGATGAAGCGGCCGGAATAGCCCGAGGGAGCGGGCCCACTCAGGAAGAGACTCCGCGGCGGGAATCTCGACGGGAAAGGGCGGGAGGCCGGCGTACAGAGCCCTCCGGGAAATGCGCTCGACGACGGTCTGATCTCCGCGATCGGAAATCCGTATGGACTCGCCCAGCGGGTGAAGGGCTTCGTGAGGCGAGAGGGGATCGAGAGGAGGGAGGCGGGCCGGATCGAACCCCGTCAACCCCGCTTTTTTCGCCAGGGAGAGGAGGTCTTCGGCCGACTCCGGGGACAACCCCCGACTGTCGGTCCGCGGATAGGAGAGAACGCCCCGTTCATAAAGGGACTGGATCCTCCGGGCCCCTTCGACAACGCTCATGCCAGCATTTCTTCGGAGATCGAGGAGGGCGTCGCCGAAGGAAAAGGGAGCCGGACGGGGACGGAGTTCGACCCTCGCGGGAGAAACCGGGAGAAGAGAGTCGAATGCCCGGATCCGGGCCGACCATTCGTCCTTCTTCCCCGCCAGGAGGGGAACCGTCGCCAAAAAGGGGGGCCCCTCTTTGGCCGGATATCGGATGACGACCCGCCCGAGAGGGAGAGGGGTCTGGGAGACGACGGACAGGAATGCCGAAAAGACACGACCGACCGGAACCCCCTGAGATCGAGAAAACGTTCCCCCGATCCAGCGATCGAAGACCCGGCGGACCGTCCCGGCCACACCCTCCCCGACGGGTCCCCTTTTTTCGAGGGCGGAGGTCAGGGCGGCGGGCGAGAGAGCCTGAAGGCGGATCCTGGA
This sequence comes from Nitrospirae bacterium UBA4572, assembly GCA_002387725.1. Taxonomy (GTDB): domain Bacteria; phylum Nitrospirota; class Leptospirillia; order Leptospirillales; family Leptospirillaceae; genus UBA4572. Next base: position 10,888 of record DGKK01000016.1, on the reverse strand, counting down.
GATCGGTAGATCCGGACGGATCTTTTGAACGAGGCGTGCCACGTCGCCGGCGATGACATCGCCCTCGTCGTCCGGATCCGTCGCGACGATCAGGTGATCGGCCAGACCGGCCAGGAACGTTAATTTCTCAACCCTGTCCGGTCTGACGGGGTTCCGAACATCCTGGTAGTTTCTGTCGATCCCGAGGGGGTGAAGGCGTTGGGGCGCCGAAAAAAGATGCCCCCCTGTGGCGAAGACCTCCACTCCCCGGATCCCGGCTTTTTTCAGGATTTCCTGAAACCGCTTCACCTTCCCGTCGGCTTCAATCACCCAGAGAGCCATCCCTTCCCCTCCCTGTTTCTTGATAAAATTTCCTGTCTTCTGTAATTTACAGGAGTCAACCTTCCGAGATGCCTCGGCATAAAGTGCAAGAAGGAGCGCTCCTTGTCAGAAAATCCTAACCCCATCGAGATCGTTCGGACCCTCATCGAGCTGAGCGACACGACGATCACCCATGTGGCCTCCGTGGTGGGAATTCAGCCGTCCAACGTCGGAAACTGGCTGAAGGGAAAGTCCCCGATTCTTTCCCATAAGGTCATTGCGAATCTGCTCGCGGTCCTCTCCTACAACATGGACGAGAGGGTCTTGGATCCGTCACGCGTCCATGTATGGACGGTCATGCCCGGAAATCTGTCTCTTTTGAAACGGGCCATCGATCTGTTTTTCGACGAGCCCGTCACGATGACCCTTGTCACCTCCGGGTCCCCCTCGTTTTTCGGCCAGCCCAAAATCGCCCTGCTCCGATCCGGTCCCTATCGGATCGTCCTCCTCCGAAAATTGATCCACACTCCCGGGGAGAACGGCGAACGGGTCTCTCTCATGGATGACACATGGCTTCTTCCCTCCCAGTTTTCAGGAGGGCGCTGGAAGAATCCGGAGGTTGCCCCCAATGAGCTGGCTCCTCCGATCATTCTTCACGGGTATCACTTGGGAGATTTGGCCTTAGGGAGGGTCTCCCTCGACCTGTTCGATTCCTTTTTCGACTCGGCCCCTCCCTGGGATTGGAAAGCCGTCGAAAATCTTGCGGAATCAAAGGGACTGACCGCCAAAGAGGTCGCCGCAATGATCCGGTCCCGGAAGTCCCGCGGCAAATCCTAATCTCCGGTTTTTGCCCCTTCGACCGCCTTGGAGACAAGATCGTCCAGGTAGCTCTTTTCTCTTTGGGGATCCGCCGCCGGAGGGGGATCCGGGAGAGGGGGGATAAGAGGCGGAGCGTCCCTCTCGTCGACCGTTTTTTTCTCTCCGGATTCTTTCGTCTCTTCCGCCGAGTCATCTCTGGGCGATTCCTCTTCCGGACGGTCGTCCCGCTCGATTTCTTCCGCCTCCCTCTCCCCTTCGGTCTCCTCGACGTTTCCAAGAGTGGCGAGAAAAGCCTGGATTGAGCGTTTCGTCAGGGGCTGCGCCTCCTCCGAGAGAATCGCCGAGGCGGTCCGGAGTCCCGGAGCCGGTTTGGCCACCAGCTCCGCCGGAATCGGATCCTTTCCCTTCAGATAACGCTCGAACGGAGTTTCCGGAGCGACGCTGGATCCGTTTTCCGGATCGATCATCCCCGGCGGAAAAACTGGAAGAAACCGGTTGAGCGACAGCTTGTCGACGATCAGACCGTCGGGCGGGACGAATGGAAGAGAGACTCGGAGAACTTTCTCTCCCAGAAGAGCGATCGCCTCTCCCTCGATCTGTTCCCGGGCGTCCTGGATGACCAGGCGATCCCGCATCTCGACCGTCACGGTCGAATCGGTGAAGCGCGTATTGGTATTGTTCTTGACGGGCGGATCGAAGGAGGAGAGGCGGGTGGCCACCTCCTGCCCGGCCGCCACTCGAAAGATCTCCCAGGTTTCCTTCTCGTCCTGCACGTTCATCAAGAGTTTGGCGAACGTGTTTCCCTTGATTTGAGCCGCTTCCGTCTCCGATCCCCGAGTAAAACCGGCCCAATCCTGCCCGGCGAACGTGATGGAAAAACCGAGGGAGCGGGCCTGGGCGGCCGCGACGGCGAACCCTTCGGTCGCGATGTAGCCGTATTCGTCCAGGATAATGAACGTCGGGGCCTTCGAGACCGACGGCTTCGACTCGAGAACCTGGGAGCGTTCCCCCTCTACCCCGGATCCAAGGCTCACGCTCATGGCGTTTCTGATGCCGGAGAGGATGACGCGGCCAAGAGATTGGAGCTCGGCCGGCGGCTTTTCCATCGACGGCATGTTGACGAAACAGATCCGCCGGTTCGCCACGACATCCTGCCAGTCGATCTCCCCCAGACCTCCTCCGAAGATATGTCCGTAGGTAAACGACAGGTCGGACAGGACTTTCGTCCAGTAAGCCTGGGCAAACCCGTGTTGCTTCAACACCGATTCGGACTGCTGATTTGCGGATTTTTTGGGGTCCGCTCCCCCCAGCGCGTTCAGGTAGGTCGTCATTGCTGCCCGGGCGTTGAGGGAGAATTCGAACGGCTGGCCAGCGAAGCGACCCCGCATGACATCGAGGAGAAATTCCATATTGGAGACCCAGTCGGAGAGGATCCGGATCGAGAGGGGGAGTTTGCCGGCATCCCGGAGATCGACCAGGCAGCGCATGATCGCGCCCATCAGCGAGATGGCCCGGTCGCGGAAAATGGCGTTTTCCCCTTCGTCCGATCCGGAGAGGAGTCCGACGATGATCTGTGTGAGGCTCTCCGCCGATCCGGAGGCGAAGATGTTGTTGGTGTTCGAGATCTTCTCGGTGGGATTGTCCTGGCGGCGGTTGCCGGTAATAAAATTCATGAGCAGGACATCGTCTTCTCTCCCGAACCGTTCGGCCAGCCCGTAGATCCGCCAGAAGACGTCGGTGGCACCCTTGGCGTCCACGTAGATGAGTCCGGCCCCCATGGCCAGGGCATTGGCGGCGATGGCCAGGAGAAACTCGGTTTTTCCGGAGCCGGTGGTTCCGAGAACCAGGAGATGACGGGTGATATCCGATTTCGTCAGCCAGCACTCCTCGAGAGTCTTCCTGTCCCTGCCCAGGAAAAAAAGCCCCCGCGCCATCGAAAAGGCCGCTCGATTTCCCGGCAGGGGATCGTGGGGGTCGATCCGGCGCGCGGAGACCGGCAGCCGAAGGGGGAGGGTCTCGCGCTTGAGAAAGTAGTAAGGAAACGAGACGGCTCCCAGAAAAAGGGCAAGATCGGAGGTGGACGGAAACAGAAGAGCCGCTCCCGCCAGCGAGAGAAGACCGATGAACCCGGTGGACCGGTGGCTCAGTCCCCCGAGGATTTTGGCGGGAAGGGAGCGGAGATCCTTGTCGTACCGTGCGAGGATCTCACGGTACCCGGCCTCCTCCATCAATGGCCTCCCCCGTGGCAAGTGAGTCCCCCGCCGAGTCCGGGGAAAGAATCCGGAACTCCTTGAGAGACCATTTTTTCGACTTGGGAGAGACTCGCCAAATGGCTTCCCTCCCTTGTCTCTCCCGAGAAAAGGAAGAGCACAAGAATAAGCATGACTCCCCCGCCCGCCAGCATCGGGAGAAGTGGGAAGCGGATCTGGGAGAGGACGCCGTGCCCAAACCGGGTCTTCTTGATCGCCTTCTCGATCTCCCGGGCGAGGCGACGGTTGATCTCGGGGTCCGGGCCTCCAAAGAGGATCTCCCCTTGATCTCCGGTAAATTTGAGATGCGCGTCGTCCCGATCAATGCGGAAAGGCTGTCCTGTCGAAAGAGGAAAAGAGCCATTGACGCTCCCATCCCCGAGTCCCCAGAGCAGGAGCGTCAGACCTTCCGGATTCTGAACGACTCTGCTCCAAGGCCGCCCCGAGGGTGTTTTTTTCTTTCCGGGAGAAATGATCGTTCGAAATTTTTCGGAGAACATCTCTCGCAGACGTTGAAGTCTTGTTTGTTTTCTATTCATAGGATCCTCCTGATATCGGTGATGGTGTGTGCTAAATTTGTGCTACTTGCCCAGAAGATTTCATGATTTTCATGGAGTATATCGGTGGGATGGAAGAGGAAAAATCTTTTAAAAACAACAATTAGCGGAAATGCCTGGTCCGAGTGATTGATCGAAAATAACCTTGCCAAGGCGAGGGTCGCGGGTTCGAATCCCGTTTCCCGCTCCAGTATTTTCAATGGTTTCTGACCTTTTCTTGTGCCCCTGCAATCCTCAAGGTTTCTAATATCCTCCTGTCCATAACAAAATTATACAGGAATGTTCAGCGCGTCTTGCCTGGCTATCGACATGTATGTCAGTCAATCTTCTGAGGGGCATGTCGCTCAAAAGATCCTTGACGAAAGGCGCGTCCTAAAGTTTGTCGCTTACCCCCGGTCTCCATCGGCTTCGATCTATGAGCAAAAATTGTGATAAAATTTCAATGTCTTAGATGATAACTCGAGGTAAATCCGGAGGGTGAGGATGAGCCGATCGACAATGGAGAGTGCCGGGTCCTTGATCGCATTTCATTTGAGCGTTCCCTACGGGCTGGGAACCGTGTCGGAAGAGGATGTCTATGAAATCTTGAAACACGGGACTCTCGCCGGAATCAGGTCTCCCGCCAAAGACGTTCTCGCCTTTCTTTTTCATGAAAATTCCCCGACGTCCATTCTCAAAGCCGTTGGTGAATGCGGCGGTTCGCTCGAAAACGTCCAGGAACTTTATGAAGAAATAAGAGGGATGTCCTTTCCACCAGCTCCCGAATGGGAAAAAATGACTCGCTAATCACTGGGAGCCTCATGCCTCGGATCAGTCAAAAAGAAATGGAACGCTGGCTCGTCTTTGGGAGTTGGAAATATCTCGAAAAAAGAGCCTCCGAGATTGTGTCCGATGCGGAGATCTCCTCCGGAAACGGTCGCCTGTCCCCCCTTCTGGGCGGTGGAACCCGGTTGATGCTCGCATTGGGCCACAGAATCAGCCGGGACATCGATTTGTTTATCCGCGATCCCCAGTGGATTGGACTCATGTCTCCACGATTGAACGATAAAGTCGGAGAGCTTGTGCAGGGGTACGAAGAGGACGCGACCTTTTTGAAATTGAAATTTTCCGAGGGCGAAGTCGATTTCATCGTTCGCATGTCCCTGACGGGACTGTCGCCCGAATCGTCCGAAAAAAGTCTTTTCTTGCTTGAGCCGGTGGAAGAGGTCTTGGCCAAAAAGCTGTTTTATCGGGGAGCCTACCTGACACCCCGGGATCTTTTCGATTGGACCTGTATCGAGTCGATGCATCCGAAGGCTCTCGACGTGCAAAGAATGGCTGGGCTGATTCATACCCGGCTGGACGGAATCCATCAATCCCTCGAAAGAATGAAATCGAGCCCATCGGCCAGAAGGACATGGGAGTTGCTTGAAACCCCCTTGGAGTTGGATTTCGACGATACGGTTGCATGGGGGAAGGAGAGGCTGGAAGCCTTCCGAAATCTTTCCTTAACCGGAAAAGAAGAAGGGATTGCTCCAAAGTAATTCTGATTCGCATTCAAGGTGGCGTTAATCCAAGGCCAGTTTGTCAGGCTTCGGATCGACGATCGGTTGGCGGCCATCTTGGTCAGTCCGGTTTCAGCTTGCAGAATCGCGCTTTTGAGGGAATCGAAGACGCGATTCGCGAAATGGTCCCGGCGGAGGATGTTCCAGAGCAGTTCCACCGGGTTCAGTTCCGGAGAATACGGGGGCAAATAGATCAGAGGCATCCTCTCCGGAATGTTCAACCCCTTGGCTTTGTGGGACGAGGCGCCGTCCGTGACCATAACCAGGAAATCGTCCGGATGGGCCTTCCGGACCTGGTCCAGAAAACGGTTCATGCTTTCCGTATTCATCTTTTCTGCCGTCATGAAGTCGAGCGCCCCATCCTGGGGGCTTACAGCGGCATATTCATACACGTATTCCCGCACCAAGGCCAGCGGAACAACCGGACGGAGCGGAGCCGGCGCCCAACAGGACCGGGGATCGGTCATCCGTCCAAAACGAGCCTCGTCCTGAAAAAGAAGACGGACCGGAAAGTCCTCCGGCCTTGTCAGGACGGTGGCCGCCAGAGTTTCAGGGAGTTTTTTTAAACTCCTCTTGGTCCTCCGGTCGACTCTTGGGATGCTTGGTGTCCGGGCTGACCTTCCGCCATCCATGCCGGGAGAGAAGCCGGTATGTGGTCGAGAGAGGAATCTTCCGGCCCAGCGTCTCCTCGAGGGCGGCATGAAGGGGAGGAACCGTGAGCACCCCTCCCTCTTTGGCCTGTTGAAGCCAGGGAGCCAGAAAGGCCCGTTCTTCTTCCGGGCTCATGAGACAATGCCGACGTCCACCCCAGGTCGAGCGGGAGGGCAGATCTTGATCGCGAAAACTTTCTCGGTACCGGAAAAGAGTCCGGGTGCTGATTCCCAAAAGAGAGGAAGCCTTCTCTGCTTCCATGTGGCCTTCCGCCATCAGGAGTACGGAGAGAGCCCGTTGCATCTCTTCCAAGGTTTTCGCGCTGTTTCGGAGTTCGTTGGCCTGAACGATCTCTCCGTTGGAAAAGGTTGCTTTTCTCGCCATGGCGCACCTCCATGACGAGAGTATACGTTAGTGACATCTTGATTGCAATTTAGAATTAGTAGCACTCCGAGTCGGAAGCGAAGAGCTGATGAATGTAGAAACGGGAAAGTCCCCTCCTGAGGCAGGAGGGGGTAAAAGGGGGAGAGTAAACGAGATGAGCGGGTGAGGTCGATGCTTGTTCAGACTTCAGGGAAGGGACTCCTGAGACCCTATTCGCTGACGGCGATCTGCCTCAGGTGCGTCATGTCGCGGCGGGGAGGAGCCCCAAACATCCGTCCGTATTCCCGGCTGAACTGGGACGGGCTCTCATAGCCCACGCGGAAGGCCGCGGTGGCGGCGTCGAGGCGCTCAGTGAGCATCAGCCTTCGGGCCTCCTGGAGCCGGAGCTGCTTCTGGTATTGAAGGGGGCTCAAGGCGGTCATGGCGCGGAAGTGCTGGTGAAAGCTCGAAGGGCTCATGCCGGCCATCCTGGATAGATCCTCCACGCTGATGCTCTCGGTAAAATGCTGTTTCATCCATTCGATCGTGTGAGCGATCTGCCGGCTTCGGCTTCCGCTTACGGCAAACTCTCTGAGCCGGGCCCCCTGTTCTCCCGTCAGGAGGCGATAGAGGATCTCCCGATGAATCAGAGGGCCCAGGATCGGGATAGCCTTCTCCTCCTCCAGAAGGTCGATGAGGCGATGGACGGCGTCGACCAGGGGGAGGGTCACCCGCCCGGTTGCCATCCCCCGGCAGAACTGTGGAGGGAGAGGTGAGGGGAGATGGGTGTCCAGCATGAGCTCGGAGACCTCCCGAAGGTCGAGAACCAGCTTGAGCCCCAGGTAGGGTCTCTCCCGGCTCGCCTCGGTTACGCAAACGATCGTCGGGAGGTGGACCGAGGTGATCAGGTAGTTTCGGGGATCGTAGGTATAGGTATCGTCTCCCAGAAGAACGCGTTTGCTGCCCTGGGCGACCAGGCACAGGCTGGGTTCATAGAGGCCGCTGAAGGGCTCCGTCGGCTCCTCCCGGCGAAAGAGGGAGAGTCCGGGGACGGCGGTGGCCGTCATGTCCCCGTGTTTGGTCAATCGGGCAATTTTTTCCGAGAGGCCTCCCACAAGAAGATCCGTTTCCCTCTCTTTTTCCATGTCGAATTTTTTAACGATTTCCATCATTACCTCCCTCTTTTCATCCTACATGACCTTTTTCTTCCGGGCAAACTCTCTTTTCTGACTTTGCATTTTTAGGCAAAAAATTCATAGGAATTGTCTACCCCATTGTCTCCCTGGTGAGGTACTCTCGGGAGGTGAGGTCATTGGGATGACGACGGCACAACTCGTTCTAGGGAGGCATTGCCCATGAAAAAACGCCTATTGGGAAGAGGGGATCTGGAGGTCTCTGCCCTGGGACTTGGATGCATGGGAATGAGCTTTTCCTATGGTCCGCCCAAGGACAAAAAAGAGATGGTGGCCCTGATCCGCCATGCGGTGGAGCGGGGAATCACCTTCTTCGACACGGCCGAAGTTTACGGTCCCTTCACCAATGAAGAGCTGGTGGGGGAGGCGCTGGCGCCGGTGCGCGATCGGGTGGTGATTGCGACGAAGTTCGGCTTTGACACCTCGGTGGATCCCCGAACGACCGCCGGATCGGGCCCGGTCCTGAACAGCCGCCCGGAGCATATACGGGAGGTCTGCCACGCCTCTCTTGCAAGGCTTCGCACAGAGGTCATCGATATCTTCTACCAGCATCGGATCGATCCCGATGTCCCCATCGAGGAGGTGGCCGGGGCGGTCAAGGATCTCATCCGCGAGGGGAAGGTCCGCCACTTTGGCCTCTCGGAAGCCGGCGTGGGGACCATTGCCCGGGCCCATGCCGTGCAGCCCGTCGCCGCGGTCCAGAACGAGTATTCCTTGTGGTTTCGGCGTCCGGAGGAGGAGCTCCTCCCCTGTCTCGAAAGGCTGGGGATCGGGTTGGTGGCCTACAGCCCTCTGGGGCGGGGATTTCTGACCGGGGCCCTTCGCGAGGGCACGACCTTCGAGGCGGGAGACTTTCGCCAGAGCCTCCCGCGATTTTCTCCCGAGGCTCTCCGCCACAACCAGATCCTGGTGGAGCGGCTCGGGGAGATCGCAGTCCGCCATCACGCCACCCCGGCCCAGGTGGCCCTGGCGTGGCTTCTGGCAAAGCGGCCCTTTGTTGTGCCCATCCCGGGAACCACCCGAAAGGAGCGCCTTGACGAAAACATCGGGGCCCTCTCCCTTGCCCTTTCTCCTCAGGATCTCGAGGAGATCAACGCGCTTTCGGTCGCAACACCTGTCCATGGAGATCGGTATCCGGAAAAGATGGAGCGGATGACCGGTCTCTGACAGAGCACTCTCAAAAAAAGGAGTTCGAAAATGTATCACGCCAAAGCCTATTCTGCGGCCAGCCCCACGGCCCCCCTTGCCCCGACCCAGATCCCCCGCCGCGACCTCACCGAGCGGGACGTACAGATCGACATCCTCTACTGCGGGATCTGCCACTCCGATCTTCATACCGTCCGCAACGAGTGGAACTCGGTCATGCCGACGGTCTATCCGGCGGTTCCCGGCCATGAAATCGTGGGCCGCGTGGTGGGGGTGGGTTCGGCGGTCAAGGACCTCAAGGCGGGAGATCTCGTGGGTGTCGGGTGTCTCGTCGACTCCGACCAGAGCTGTCCCAGCTGCCGGGCCAATCTCGAGCAGTTCTGCCCAAACGGCGTCTTTACCTACAACTCCCCCGACAAACACCTCGGTGGGGTGACCTATGGGGGGTACTCCGACAGCATCGTCGTCGACCGCCACTTTGTCCTGCGTGTTCCTTCCAATCTTGCCCCTGCGGGGGTGGCTCCCCTCCTGTGCGCCGGCATCACCACCTATTCACCCATCCGCCGCTGGGGGGAGATCCGGGGGAAGAAGGTGGGGGTTGTGGGGCTTGGGGGTCTGGGCCATATGGGGGTGAAGTTTGCCCGGGCCTTCGGGGCCCATGTGGCGGTCTTCACCACCTCCCCCAAAAAGAAGGAGGATGCCCTGAGGCTGGGAGCCCATGAGGTGATCCTCTCCACGAATCCCGACGAGATGAAAAAACACGCCGGAAGCTTCGACTTCATCCTCGACACCATCGCCGCGGACCACGACATCAACGCCCTTCTGGGGATGCTTGGGCTCGATGGCCATCTGACCTTGGTGGGCGCTCCGGAAAAGCCCCTTCCCGTTGCCTCCTTTGCCCTTCTCTTCGGTCGGAGAACCCTCTCGGGCTCTCTGATCGGCGGGATCAAGGAGACCCAGGAGATGCTCGACTTCTGCGGGGATCATAATATAACCGCCGATGTGGAGGTCATTCCCATCCAGAAGGTGAATGAGGCCTATGAACGGCTCCTAAAATCCGACGTCAAGTATCGCTTCTCCATCGATATGGCCTCCCTGCGTCCCTAAAGGGAGAGAATCCTGGCGGAGGACTCCCTTCTCCGCCCTTTTGCGATGGCGCCGCCGTGTCGGGAAGAATGGCTTCTTGCCTGCGAAACTCCTTCGGGAGCTTTAGGGGGCCACGATCCTTCTTCCTGTCACGGTTTTTTTTTCCGGGGTCATCTTTTCCGATCGCCCCTCCCTCCTTAAGTATCCCTCTTATCATCGCCTTCCCCTTTTTTGCCCCTGTCCATGCCAATATCATGTTGTTCCTCATAGATCTTCGTCCTGGCATTTCTTGCTTGACTTAATTTCAACTATTGTTGTAATGTTGAAATTATCGAGCTGAGGCTCTTCTGAGTCCTGAAGCTTTCGCCGATTGTTTACTCACATCCGACGGGGGCGGAGGTGGTGGTTCTTGTCACGTCTTTAGGAGGGAGTGAAGGCCGCGATGAATGTCCTTTTTCTTTGCACGGGAAATTCCTGCCGCTCGATTCTGGCGGAGGCCACCTTTAACCATCTCGCCCCGGCGGGACTTCGGGCGATGAGTGCCGGAAGCCATCCCACCGGCACGGTCCACCCCCGAAGCCTCGCCCTTCTGAGGCGGGAGGGCATTTCTGTGGAGGGGCTCTCCAGCAAATCCTGGGAGGCTCTTCCCGTCGTTCCCGATGTGGTCATTACAGTCTGCGCAAGTGCCGCCGGAGAGACATGCCCCGCTTATCTCGGCCCCGCCCTCAGATCCCATTGGGGGGTGGAGGATCCGGCCAAGGCCACCGGGAGCGAGCGAGAGATCGATCGGGCCTTTGAGACGGCCTATCGCCTCTTGCGCCATCGCATTGAGGCATTTTTGGCCCTGCCGCCGGATCGTCTTAGCCATGATCCCGTGGCATTCAAGCGGGAGCTGGACCGGATTGGGGAGATGTCCGTCTAGCTCATTCTTGTCGCAATCATTCAAATTTCAGGAGGAGTCCCGTCAACCACCCCGCCCT
>DGKK01000055.1 GCA_002387725.1 Nitrospirae bacterium UBA4572 | reverse complement strand
CTACGAATCTGAAGGTCGCAGGTTCAACTCCTGCCGGGCGCACCAATTAAGTCATTTCAGTTAGTAAATCCCAAACACCGGTAAAGACCCCTCTTCCCGAAAACTCACTTTGTGATGGAAAAAAGGCTTTAATGGAGACCTTAGGCCCAAGAGGTTGGCATTCGCCTAAACTTGAGGCCCTTCTTTGCTCGACAAGAATTGTGGAAAATCGACGAAAAATGGCAGTCAGATCCCCCCCCGTCCCCGAGGGAGACGATGAAATCTCAAAAGAACTTTCGGAAGAAGTGAAGAATGGGGTTTTCTGGGGGGAATGGAAGCGTCTTGGTACAGCTATCCTGAGGAACCGTTCCCGGGAGAAAGGGAAGGTGCAGTGAGGGGCCGCAGGAGGAGTCGGCAAGAAGGCCCGTTTTTCTGTCAATGTCGGCAAAGACAATATCCGCGGGGGGGGAGACGGCAGGAGGAGATACGTTCTGCCAGGAAATGAGGGCGCTCGCGATGGGAAGGGCGAGTTGTGCCCCAAAGCGCATGGTGGGGGTATTGTCGTCAAATCCGATCCAGCAAAGGACGACCTCCGTGGGGGAAATCGCCACAAACCAGGCATCGCGTCCCCTGTTGGCAGTTCCCGTTTTTCCTGCCCAAAGATTCCTTTGAGGATTGCCCTGAAGAAAGGTCGCCCCGGTCCCGTCATCCAGAACCCCTTGCAGGGCACTCCAGAGAAGGTAGACCGAAGCGGCGGGAAAGACGCGGGGGGGAGCGGGAGGCGCCGGAGCACCCGGAGAGGGAGACAGAAGAACCGGCGAGACAGAAAGTCCTCCATTGGCAATGATGCTGTAGGCCGTGGCCATCTGGAGGGGAGTCTGGGTCACAACTCCCAGAGGATAGGAGAGGGGAATGCGGGAGGGTCCCGGGGTATCGAGCCCCAGTTTTCTGGCTGTATCCACGAGATTTTCCTTCGGAAGGGCCTCCGTCATATGGATGGCCGGAAGATTCATGGAGCGGGCCAGAGCCCGGTAGAGAATGATTGTGGCGCGCGGGTCGTAGACATCGTTTTTGGGAATCCACCGCCGGTGCGCCAGGATCCGGTGCATGGGGGCATTGGAGAGAGGTGAGGCTAGGGTGAATTGCGGAGGAAGGCTGTCCTCCGGAGAAAGGGCCGTAAGGTAGGGGACAATCTTGAAAAGCGATGCGGGTTGGCGTTTCGACCGAGTAGCCCTGTTGAGAGGTGATGTGGCAAAGTCCCTTCCCCCGGTCATGGCCCGGATTGCCCCTGTTCGGGGATCCATCACAATGATGACCCCCTGAAGGTCGTGAGGATGGGTCGCGCGAATTTTGGGGGGCAGGCTTCGGTCGTATCGCGAAAGAAAAAGGCCAAGAAGATGGTCCGCCTCTTCCTGAAGAAGGGGATCCATGGTAGTTCGAAGCGCGTCTGGAAGTGCGGGTGGGGAAGTTGATGCGACCCGCTTGGCGACCTCCGAAAGGAAGTAGGGGCCAAGCGGGTGAAAGAGACCCTTGGGTTCGATAAGGCCCAAAGGTGAGGCGGTCAGGGTTTTCCATTGCCTGGTCGATAGGATCTTGTGGTCGTGGAGAAGCCCCAATATCCGGTTTCGAAGGGCCAGGGTTCTCCGGGGGTGGAGAAAGGGCGAGTAATACGTCGTGGCCCGAACCAATGCGGCGAGTGTCGCCGCTTCCTTCCAGCCCACCTGATTGGCATGCCGGCCGAAGTAGAGAAGGGAGGCCGACTCCACTCCAACAATTCTCTCGGTTCCGTAGCCGCCGAGATCAATGTGGTTGAGATAGAGGGAGAAGATCTGCTCCGGAGGAAGAATTGCGGCCATCCTGAGCGAGAGTACCGCTTCCTCGATTTTTCTCGTCAGTGTCTTCCGGCGTTCGAGAAAGAGGATCTTCACCACCTGCTGGGTCAGGGTGCTGCCTCCTTCCTTGAAGCGATGGGCCTTGAGATCATGAAAGAAGGCCCGTCCGATTCCCCGGAGGTCGATGGCCGGAGAGGAAAAAAAACGCCGGTCTTCGGAGAGGAGAAATGTTTTCTTGATGGCAGGCGATACCTGATCAAAGGAGATGGGCCGGTATTCGACGGTGTGACCCTCGACAATCGATCCCAGGTGGAGGGGGGGAAGTGTCATTTGTTCGAGTGAGGTATCTGGGAGGTCCTTTGAGTGGGAGCGAATGAAGGCGATTTGCCCCTCCTCGTTCCATCCTATGAGAGTCTGAGCACCGGGACCGGTCGAGAGGGTGATGGTGCGTTGAGATTTGTTGTATCCGGGCGAAAAGGGGATGGTTCCTCCCTCCCGGGAGAGGACAAGATAATGCCAGACCCGGAAGAGAGGGATGCTCTCTCCGGTGCGAAGGGTCAGCGGTTGGGAGAAGACCGGGATGGGACGGGCGTTGCGAATTTCATCGATGCGTGCGAGGATCTTCTTGTCGATCAGGGAGATTCCGATGGCGACTCCTGTCAGGAGAGTCAGGACAATCCCAATGACGATCAGGAGAATGTTCTTGCGCCTCCCCGGACGCCTCGGGCGACGTTTTTGGGGAGAAGGCCGGGGTATGGGAGGCTTCGTCGGGGCGGTCATGCCACGTGTCGCTCCCATTTCGTTGGAGCAGTGATGAGAGGGCAATGTCCCAAAGAGTGAAGGGAGGTCTTTCGGTGACAGTGACGAAAGGAGTCTCTCCGCGTTCTTTTCTTCGCGGGGGAGTGTGGAAGGGATTTGGGATCCTGTGTCTTGCGGCCGTTCTGTTGAATGGATGTTCCCGGGAGGAGGGGCGGCCGATCCCCGAGGCCAAGGTCCTGGCCCTCGTGGTGGGCAAGACGACCGAAAAGGATGTCCTCAAGATGTTTGGCCCCCCCGAGAAAAAGTCGAAGCTTCTGGGCGAGGAGGTTTGGGTCTACCGTCATATCAAAAGCCAGGGATTTCTGAGCGTCCATACCTCGTCAAAGACCCTTCGTCTGCGATTTGATGAGCGGGGGGTTCTCCAGGATGTCAGCCACAATGACAAAAAGCGCAACGAGTTTTTCTAGGCGGTCAGATTCAGCCATGGGCTTGCCGGGCGGAGGGCCTCTTTAGTGGTGGAAGGGGTCCTTGCCATTCAATCCGCACGTGAGGACCGTTTCCGCAAAAGATGACGGGAAATTTCTTCACAATGGGGCCATATCCGTTGAGATGAATGCGGGGGTGATGTCCGGAGGGAAGCTCTCTGGCTCTGAGCGTGAAGCATCCCGTGCTTGTTTCGAAGGAAAATCCGACCACATGGGTGAGGCTCGTTGGGGCAACGAGAAATCGGACCGTATCCCGGGAGAGTCGCTCGATGACCATTTCCCGTCTCGGATCGGCGGCTCGGGTAATGTGGACCCATCCTCCCGGATCCCGGATCGTTCCGGAGTAGGAGACTCCTGTCTTAACCTTTACGGCATGAAGTGAGAAGACTCCGGGGATGTGGGTGAGGTAAATCCCTTTGGCATCATCCTGGAGAACGTGGGCTAATGACTCCTGTTCCATGGCCTCTCCCGGCGGGGCTTCCAGGAGGATGGGGAGGAGAAGAAAGGCGAGAAAAAGTCCTCTTCGAAAAATCCGGGCAAGAGATGGTGGCGAAAGGTGTTTGGGAACGGGGATCATGAGGGGGCTCCGGAGAAAGGTCATGGCCGCGAGGAGGTGGTGGTGACTCTGGAGGAATGGAGAGACAGGATGAGTTCGGCCGCCCGGTCGGCGCCGCCGGCAGATGCCGCTCCCCTTGCCGTCGGGAGAGGCCGGCTTGTTTCTGAGAGAATCTCTTCAAGCCCATGGCGGATCTCATCAGATGAGGTGGCCATACGGGCCCATCCGTTTTCGACGGCATCTTTTGCCCGTGCGTGCTGGTCGTCGACATCCCGATGGAAGGGGATCAGCAGAGTGGGCAGTCCGGCCTCCCGCAGCTCGGCCACCGTATTGTAGCCTCCCCCGCCAACGGCCAGGTCAAAGGCCGGAAGCCAGGGGGCAAGAGGCCAGACAGGAAACCATTCCCGGGCCGTGATTCCCTCAGGGGGGGTCCGGACCAGGGGACCGGTGGAGGCAAAGACGGTCACCCCCTTTCGCCGAAGCTCCTGTGCCGCCTCTCCCGCGATGCGGCCAGCCTCGGGGTCTCCCCCGCCCCCCAATGTCACGATCGCCGCCATTTCGCTGCTCCCGAGACCCAGCCGATTGCGGAGGGACTCCCGGTTTGCGTTTTTCGGAACACCTGCGGTGATGGGGCCCACAAAGTGGACCCGGGCATCCCGATCCAGCGGAGGGGGAAGCGAAATCGTTCCTTCGTCATGGGCGGCAAGAATCAGGCTGTAGGACGAGAAAAGGGAGGCGATCCGGTCCTTGGGAAGGGCCTCCTTCCGTGACTCCCGGTAAATGAAGACCTTTCTGATCGGCCAGCGCATGAGCGGTGCCAGCTCTCCTTCGGGGCCTTCCGGGAAAGTGTCGACGACCATGATGTGGGGGTCGAAGGAGGAGACGGTTTGCCAGAGAAGGGGGTGGGCCATCTGGAGATAGGATTTGGGCGTCAGTCCGGACTTGCGCGCCCGGGAGACTCCGGGAATTCGGATGGCAAAGGGGTCGTTCTCTTCCGGGAAGGGGCCGGCCTCGCATCGGGTCAAAAAGAGCCTTTCGTGGCGAGGCTCCCGTCGGGCGACAGCCCGGCTAAGGGCCAACAGTCGGGTGACATGGCCCAACCCCAGTCCGTTTGTGGCATAAAAGAGAATCCGCATCAGGAGCGGTCTCCCCCTCCGTGATCCCCGCCTTCCCGGTCTTCCCGTCCAAACCCTCCCCCGCCTCCCCAGTCTCCCTGGGCGTGAGATTCGGGCATGGAGACCGGAGGACTGTCGGAATGTCCTTCATGAGTCATCCAGTCAAGCAGCATGAGGTCTCCGAAGGAGAGCCCTCCCCCCATGTAGGGCATCCCGCCGGAATAGAAGGCAGCGGGGGGCTGGTATTGCCCCGTCTGTTGATAGTGCTGGTCCATCTCGGCAAGACACGTGGGGCAGGCACGGGCATAGGCCACCTTTCCCTGGCGTTCGAGGGGGACCGTTCGGCCTTCCCGGGCATCGCGTCCGCAGAAAACGCACCGGTCTCCCCCAACGGGGGCGGCATCGGGGGGGGGAGGAGTGTTTCCTGCCTCCGGCCCCGGAGAGGATGCGGAGGCGGTGGGGGCGGAGGCTGGGGATTCCCCCAGAAGGTTTTTGATGGAAAGGATGGCCTGGTCCACCGGTTCTAGTGCCGCTTCAAATCGGTTTCTCCGTTCGCTCCAGTTTGTCTGGGGTGTTTCAGGCTCACGGAGAATGGAGAGGACATTACGGTAGGCCGGGTCAAGCGCATGGAAGGCGGCCTCCACCGCAGCCTTTCGGTCGGGGTGGTCGAGAAGGTAGTAGTTCTTGTCCTCGAGAAGCTTGTCCACGGCCTTCATGAGCCGCTCGGCCGTCTCCTCCATCTCCTGTTTGTCTTTTGACAGGGAGGCCTGTTGGGTCTTTTCCCGTTTCTTGAGAGCCCAGAAGATCAGTCCGCCCCCGACAGCCAGAAGGAGAAGGAGCATGGGAAGATGGGAAGATCCTTCCGATCGGGAGGGGGAGAAGAGCGTGGGGTGAGGGGCGGGGAGGGGGCTCTGCCCCTCCTCGACGGCCTTCACGAGACGGTCGTGCAGGGATCGGACGTGGCCGGGATTCCTGGCAAAGGAGAGGGAGGGATTGGTATGGATGGCCCCCTCAAGATCCATCAGGGCGGGGTGTTCGAGCCCCTGGTGATGTTCGGCAAGGGCCATGAAGTACTGGAACTTCCCGGAGCCTGAGGGCTGGTGATCATGGAGATCCTTGAAAATTTTCAGGGCCTTTTCATAACGGCCCTGGTGGTAGAGCTTGAGTCCCTCGGAAAAGCTTCCGTCCGCCAGGGACGGAGAGCTCTGAAGAAGGATCGCTGCCGAAGCAGCCGAAATGAGAATTCCAAGGGCGACCGCCCGAGTGGGGAAAAAATTTTTCATGCGGGCCCTCAGGATTTTTTCTGCTTCAAGAGAGCCAGCTCGGCTTCAATATCAGGTTTCTTCGCATCAAGGGAGGCAAAGGCGCTGTCGAGGTCGCTGCCCTTCTGTCTGTCGGCATATTCCTTTGTCGCTTCGGCCTGGGCCTCCATGCGGGAAATCTTATCGGCCATTCGGCCCATTTCCTGGCCGATGTGATGAGGGTCGATCTCGGCCCGGACGGCGTTGATCTCTTCCTTGGCCTTGGCCCGCTCCTCCCGGAGGGTCAGGTTGGACTGCTTTCGTGCAAAATCATCGCGCATGGCAGTCAGGCTGTCGAGGTCCCCGGAAAGTTCGTCGACGATCTTCTTCTGGTCGTCACGCTGTCTGGTGAGGTCGGCAAGCTCTCCCGAAAGGCGGCTCTTCTCGAGCAGGGCCTTGCGGGCAAGGTCATCGTTTCCGGCGGCGACAGACTTTTCGGCCCGTTGCTGATAAAGGTCAATCTGTTCCTGCGTCTCCCCCATTTTCTGTTCGAGAAGCTTGACCTCTGCCATGGCCTTGACCAATTCTCCCCGGGCACTCTGAAGCTTGTCGTCGAGGTTGCGAAGCTGCTGGGCGATCATGGCCTTGGGATCCTCGAGAGTGTCGAGGGTCGCATTCGCCTGTGCCTGGAAGATGGTTTTCATTCTATCGAGAAGTCCCATAGTTCTGCTCCTTGCGATTCGGTTGACGGAATGTGCTTCAGAATCATCCGTTCGGCGAGCTTCCGGACGAGGTATTCAGGGGTCGTGTTTGGCTCGAGGGACGCTCGTGTGATGACGGAAGACGGGCGAGTCGCCGAAGAGCGGCATCTTCAGCGAGCCACGGAAGATCCTTTTCGAGATAGCTCCCCTCTTTGAGGTGAAAAAGATTCCCCCATCGTTTCGCCGGGCCACCCCGGGGAGTCCGGATTTTTTTCGACCGCGCCAGAATGCGGAAGGAGCCCTCCTCGTAGTAACCCAGCCAGGCTTCAATCCAGCGATGGGTCGACCACAGCGGGATCCTCCATCGATCAGAGAGGCCCGTACCCACATCAAAAACGTAGTCGGCGGGGAGGTCGTCCGCGAAGGGTCGGGGCTTCTCCTCCATGGCCCTGGTGATGTCCCGAACCTTGAGGACGATTTCCGGATGGCCGTTTCGGAAAGCCGGAGAGGGATCGTGAGGGTCGGTTCCGAAGAAGGCCATGATGCGGAAGGGGGAAAGGGGGAGAATCGTCACGAAATGACCCGTCTCCCGGCGCACCGGCTCGAAGGGGATGTCGAGAAAGTCCTTCCACCCGACTGCTCCGGGACGGGAGGGGGGCAAAGGAGCTTTTTCGGCCGCCGGTGCGGTAACGGCCNNCCGCCGCCGCTGTCAGGGGAGGGGGGGCGGCTGACTTTGTCGGGGGCTTCTTGAGTGGGGTCGTCGTCTTTTTTTCGGCCTTGGACCCTGACGGTGGAGTGGCGGGCCGGGAGACCTTCTTCGGAGTCGGAGCGGATGTTCGCACATCGTGTGCCTTGATCTTCTCGATGAGATCAACGCGCCGATCCTCCTCTTCTGTCTTGATCCCCAGAGAATGGGCAAGGGCAACCAGCTCCGGACGGGTTTTTTTCGAGAGTCCGGGAAGAGAAGAGGGGGGGGGCGGAGATTTCTCAATGGCTGACGGCCGGGCCTTCGAGGGGATCTTTTTCTTTTTTTCTTCGGATGTCTTATCCTTCACAGCCGCTCCTCGGATGATGGTTGTTCGGGTGCTGATCCGGGCAGGGTCTCAACGTGTCGGGATCAGTCATGTGAAGATCAGCAAAGATGTCGCCAGCCACAGATGCCAGGAATCGAGGAAGAGCTCAGCGGTTAAAAGGGGATCCTCGGGGACGTCGCTCGCCGATTCCGACATGGTCGCTGTGTTATGATGAAAGCAAGAATGTCGCCCCAATGCATTGAACATCAGCGCTGTCGTCACCCAAGGGGCACCTCCCTTGCCGACGCATCGGAATTCCGTTCGTCATGGGACACCGAGCGGGTCGTCTTTCTGCGACGGCATGGGCTTCTGCTCTGTCATCGATTTTTTCAGGCAGATAAGTCGGTTCGATGAGCCTCCTGAGAGTGGCGCGACGCCGCAGTCTATCTGAACAAGGATACCACAAGTGACTGAAGACTTTCTCCCTTTATCCGCGGTCGATTTCCCCATGCAACCGGTCCGTCCCCTTCCCGCCCCAAAACCCGACTGGCTGAGGGTTCGCCCCCCCTTGGGGCCGGAGGTTGCCGGAATGAAGGCCCGGCTTCGCCTTCACGGGTTGGCGACGGTCTGCGAAGAGGCCTCCTGTCCCAACCTCGGGAGCTGTTTCCGTGAGGGCGTGGCCACCATCATGATTCTCGGAAGAGTCTGCACCCGAGCCTGCCCCTTCTGTGACGNNCGGCCCGCCCCCCCCGACCCGGACGAGCCCGAGCGGGTGGCCCGCATGGCCTCCGAGACCGGCATCCGCTATCTTGTGGTCACCTCGGTGGACCGGGACGATCTTGCCGACGGGGGCGCCGGGCACTTTGCCGAGGTGGTGAAGGCCCTGAGAAGGCGTCTTCCCTCTGTCGGGGTCGAGATTCTCGTTCCCGACTTCCGACACTGTCTCGATAAGGCGCTGCCGGTTCTCGGCACGATCTTGCCCACTGTCTTCAACCACAATCTCGAAACCGTTCCCCGCCTTTACGGAAGGGTCCGCCCGGGAGCCGATTACCGACACTCCCTTTCTCTTCTTTCCCGTTTTTCCGCCCTTTCTCCGGGAACTCCTGTGAAGTCAGGCATCATGGTGGGAATGGGGGAGCGTCGAGATGAGATCGAGGAGGTTCTTCGGGACATGCGGGAGGCGGGGGTGACCATGGTGACGGTTGGCCAGTACCTTCCCCCTTCGCTCAAGCATCTCCCTGTTGAGCGCTATCTCACCCCCTCCGAATTCGATGAGATCGGGGCTGTGGCGAAAGGCCTCGGTTTCCATGCGGTAGAGAGTGCTCCCCTCGTTCGCTCTTCCTATCACGCCGAAAGGCTCCTTGGAGCATGAGGTCATAAATTGATATTTCGAGGAAATTCGATATAATGGATGGCATGGATCCGGTCGAGGTTTTCAAGGCACTGTCCAATGAATCCCGTCTCCAGTTTCTGAAATGGCTGGGGGACCCTGACCGATATTTTCCGGATGATCCGGAGGGGACCGGCGGGCATTCCCGGAAGCACGGGATCTGTGTCGGTCTTCTGGCCAAAAAGTCGGGTCTTTCCCAGTCGACAGTCTCCCATTATCTCTCCATCCTCCAGAAGGCCGGGCTTGTCGATGCCAGCCGCCAGGGGCAATGGACCTATTACCGCAGAAATGAGAAGACGCTCAAGGCCTTCTCTCGCTTTATCAAGGATGGACTCTAGTCTGTCCACACCATCTTCAAGGAGGAGTCATCAATGCATCAGGACGAAAAACAGCCCTTGCTGACCCCCCTGTCCATGGGACAGCTGACGCTTCCGAACCGGGTTGTCATGGCCCCCATGACACGCAACCGTGCCGAAAACAAGGACCTTGTCCCGGTCGATATCATGGCAACCTACTATGCCCAGAGAGCCTCGGCCGGACTACTGATCACCGAGGGCTCTCAGGTATCTGCGATGGGTGTCGGCTATATGAATACTCCCGGGATCCATTCCGAGTCCCAGGTCGAGGGATGGAAAAAGGTCACCCGCGCCGTTCATGAAAAGGGGGGACGGATCTTTCTCCAGCTTTGGCATGTTGGTCGCATTTCCCACCCCGATCTCCTGGGAGGAGAGCTTCCCGTGGCTCCTTCGGCCATTGATCCGGAGGTCGACGTCTACACGCCTCAAGGGTTGAAAAAGTCGGTTGCTCCCCGGGCACTGGAGACGAAAGAGGTCGAAGAGGTGGTGGCCGAGTTTGCCAAGGGGGCAGAGAATGCCCGTCGGGCCGGCTTCGACGGGGTTGAGATCCATGGGGCCAACGGCTATCTGATCGAGCAGTTTCTGAGAGACAAAACAAACAAAAGGACAGATCGGTACGGTGGGTCCGTCGAGAATCGTTCCCGGTTTCTTTTCGAGATCGTGGATGCCGTTTCGAAAGCGGTCGGCCGAGACCGGACCGGGGTCCGGCTCTCTCCGGCCAATGTCTGGAACATTCCGGCCGATTCGGATACGAAGGCCCTCTATGATTACATCATCGGCCGCCTTTCCGGGACGGGGCTCGCCTATCTTCACCTTCGCGAAAAGGCCTCCGACGTCTCGGCAATCCCCAACATGGTGGAGAACGTGACCGCCTACTATCGTCCCCGCTACAAGGGGATCCTCATGACGAACACGGGATTTGACCGCGAAAGCGGCAACCGTGTCATCGAAAGCGGGCTGGCCGACCTGGTGGCCTTTGGGGTTCCCTTTATTTCGAACCCTGATCTTGTGGAGAGATTTGCGAAGAAGGCGCCTCTGGCTCCCGCCGATTCCTCAACTTTCTATATGGGCGGGGAGAAGGGGTACATCGACTATCCGGTTCATCGTTAACCGGCCCCACGCCGTCTCTGATACCCCTGGGGGGAGGGAGCGTTGCTCCTTCCCCCTTTTTTTTTGACGCTCCTTTCCCTTCCCCTCACTCTTTTTTTTGATCTCTGTCGAATCCCTCGAAGGCCCGGTAGTAAAAATAGAGATAGCCTCCCTGAATGAGCGCTCCGATATAAAAGGGAGCTCCGAGAAGACCGTGGGAGAGAAGTGCGGCACCCATGGCAGGACCGATCGACTGGGGAATCTGCATCGAGACATTGTGAAGACTGGCGGCAAGGCCTCGCCGGGCCTCTCCCACCAGTCCCACCGAAAGGGCCTGACGTGCCCCGATGGTTCCCTGGTTGGAGGCCACCCGGAGAAGGTGAAAAAAAACGGCCAAAAAGAAAGTGGGCATGAGGGGGATGAGAAGGGTAAAGACCAGTCCGGCTCCACGACCGACGATAACCGTACGAACCCCTCCAATGCGTCGAGTGAGGGGGGCCAACGCCAAGGAAAAGAGACCGGCAAGAAGATATCCACCCCCCATGGCCAGACCGATGGAGCCCGGACCTTTGCCGAAGCGCAGGGAGAACCAGTAGGCCATCAGTGGGGCATAAAGCCCCAGAGAGAACCCATTAAGGGCATTGATCCCGATCAGCGTTCTGAGAAGGGACCACTCTTTCTTAAGGGTCTCCTCCAGAGGTGCCGTGGGAAACTTTTCGCGGCTGTCCGGAACAAGGAGAAGGAGGAAAAGGGAGAGGAGAGCCCCCACCATGACCGTCAGGAAGACTGCGCGCGCATGAGCCTCAGGAGAGCTGAGAGTGGGGAAAAAATGCGGGTAAAGACCGCTCAGGGTGCCCAGGGCCATTCCAAAGAAGCCGATGGCCGTATTCAGGCTGAAGTAGTGGGCCCGCAGTCTGTCCGGAAGAAATCGGGACAGCCAGGATTGCTCGACGGGAGAAAAGGCGCCGGCTCCGCCTCCGGTGGCCTGACCGAACCCTCCCGCGATCGCCAGTATCGACAGAACCAGGACCGAGGGGGTGCCGGCTTCCGTCAGGAATCCGGCGAAAGCGCAAAGACACTGAAGGAGCTCGTATCCCGCGAGAAAGGGTTTTCGGCCATATCGGTCACTGGCCGGACCGAAGAGGAGTGTCGCGGCAATGGAAAAAAGGATGCCTCCTGAGAGCACGGCTCCGATGGAGGGAGCACTCCATTGAAGCCGTTTGAGTTCAAGAATGAAATTGGCGGCAAGGGCTCCCTGGCCGACGCTTCGGGCAACCCGGGAAGCGATGAGGAGATAGACAGGCGCGGGGTTTGGCAGCCGCCGTNNCCGCCGTGAAGAGGGAGCTGTTTCCGGAGGGGTCAACGCCGGGGCTGGGTATAGGCGATCGCCGCGTAGCCGATCACCTGTCCGGTCTCTCCCGTGGAGGCCCCCGAGTGGGAGAGGGTCAGAAGTGAGGGGAGGGTTCCGAATTGATGGGCCAGGTGGTTTAGGGCATTGAGGGCGATGGAGCCGCAGGATTCGAGGCGATCGACCTCTCCTCCGGAAAGGATCCTGGAAACGGTCGTCTGGTCGATCTTCGCGGCTTTTTCCGCCGAAAAGTAGTGGGAAAAGTCGGCCGAACAGATGGTCACGGTCTCCGGATCATTCATCAAAGGCTCAAGGACACGGAAAAGAACATGGGCGGTAATGTCGGAATAGCCTACCGGAACGATGGGGATCCCTCCCCAGATCCCCATGAGGAAGGGCAGCTGGGTTTCGAGGGAGTGTTCGAATTCGTGGGACTCGTCGGAAAACAGGGTTTCGGCAAAGGCTGCCAGCTGGCGAATGGTCGTCCGGTCCACAGGAAAGGCTCCCGTTGGAATCCGGAAGGACGGATGGGTCGGCAGGACAATGCCATAGGAGGATCCTGTATGAAGAGGGCCAAGGAGAAGAATTCGGGCCGGAGGTTTTTTTCTCTTTTGAAGGAGGCGGTAGGCGATCGCCTGAACCTCTCCGGCGCGAAGAAGGTCGCCGTGGGGGACGACGATGGCCCGTATTCGATCCGGGTCGAGGCGCGGAAGGTTCCCGGGAGGAGGGGAGTCCAGAAGTGCGGCAATTCGCCGCTCGAGCTCGAGCGGGTCCTCCGGGTAGAAGTTTCCGGCAAGGGCCGGCGGGCGTTCGGGGGTCATCGTCGAAGAAACCTCCGCCCTCTGGGCGTGGCGCACAGGCGCCGCTAGGTGGGATCTGCCGGCCCTCCCGTCCTGCGAGACTCTGCGGGAGAGGCCAATGGTGAGCAGCTTTCAGGGTTGCCACGGCTATGGTAACATGAAGAGGTTTTGCAATTGAAGGGCGTGAAGGAAAATGAGCCGCTGATGGTGCATGGGGAGAATCAGGATTTGATCGTCTCGGGATTTACATTTTGCCGCAATGTGGAAAAGCTCGACTACCCCTTTGAGGAGTCGATCCGGTCACTTCTGCCGTTGGTCGATGAATTGATCGTCAATGTCGGAGACTCCGAAGACCGGACGCTCGAACGGGTCAAGAAGATCGGCGATCCCAAGATCCGGATCATCGAATCCGTTTGGGACAAGGCGCGGGCTCGTGACGGTCTTGTCTATGCCGACCAGACAAACATCGCACTGGAGCAGTGCCGGAAGGATGCGGACTGGGCGATCTACCTCCAGTCCGATGAGATCTTCCACGAGAAGGACTATGCCGGGATCCGTCGCTCCATGGAGCGGTACAAGGACGATCCCTCCATTCTCGGCCTCATGTTTCGCTATCGGCATTTTGTGGGGGATTACTATCGCCTTGATCCTTGGGCCTACCGGCGGGCCCTTCGGATCGTTCGCCCAACCAAGGTAACCTCGGTCGGTGATGCCCTGGGCTTTGCCCGGGTCTCCGACGGACTGTTTATCGGAAAAAGGGAAAGGGATCTCTGGCGGTATTCCGAGGGGCACATGTATCACTATGGGTGGGTGAAGTCTCGAGCCCTTCTCCGCCAGAAAATCCAGGTTCAGGTCGATTATTACTGGGAGGGCAAACCCGAGCCCAAGGATGTCGGTATCCTGGATGCCCAGGACTACATGCCGGAGCACTACGAATTCCTCAAGCCGTTTCATGGGACCCACCCGGCCGTCATGGCCGATCGGATCGCCTCCTTTGTCTCCCCTCCCATGAAACGATCCCGCTGGCTTCAGCCCGCCTTCTACCGTTATGTTTTTCGTCACGGCTTCAAGGGATAGCCCACCACCCGATACTCCCTCACCTCAAGCGGTGAATGCCCCGTTTTTTCAAGCCTTTTGATCACCCGTTCCACACGCCCCCGGCAAATTTCATAGATGCTCCGAAATTCCGGATGGACAATCGGATCGTCCGACTGGACAAGGTAAAAGGGCCGGGAGCCCCCATCCTGGGCGTTGAGCTCCAGAACGGCCTGGCCAGTGGAGCCCGATCCGGCGAAAAAGTCCATGACGGGATCGCTCGACCCCCGGGGTGTGGCCCAGGAGATGAGATCACGGATCAGACGGGAGGGCTTGGGAAAGTCGAGGATGACCTCCCCGAAGAGCTCTTTCATCTCCGCCGTCCCGTCGCTCGTTGTCACCCGATCATAGTAGGATTCCGGGGTGCGTTTCCGTTCCTCCCCTTCAGGGGACCGAAGATACTGTTTGGTATAGACCGTCCATCTCCCCTTTCGGTTCTTCTCCATCAAGATCTCATTTTTTCGGCGCTCAACGGTCTCCCGACTCCATCGCCACTGATGAGTGGGACAGGGAATCTCGCTGCCGTCGGGAGCCATCAGGGAGTAGTAGAGGTTCGGACGGGGGGACTGGCGCGTTCCCGATTTGGCGAGAGGTATCTTTTTATAGGGCCCGAGTGAGTCATGGTGAGCGTATTCTTTCTTCATCCCGGGAGTGAGGTTTTCGTGGAAGGGAGGGAGGGCGTTGATATCCCGGGCATAGGCAAGAATGTATTCCGTTTGCGGGAGAATGTGGCGGTTGCCTCGACCCCGGACAACCTTTTTTCTCCAGATGACCGTCGAGACAAGATTGTCCTCTCCAAAGACCTCATCACAGAGCAATCGGAGGCGGGGGAGCTCCCGGTCGTCGATGCTGGCAAAAAAGACCCCGTCATCTCGAAGAAACCTCCATGCAAGAAGAAGTCGGGGCGCCATCATGGAAAGCCACGCTGCATGGCGGTCCCCGTCTCTCCCCCAGGATCCGAATCGGTCGTTGTAGAGAAGCCCGTTGCCCGTATTGTAGGGAGGGTCGATATAGATCACCCGGACCTTTCTCTCGAGAGAGGGGAGAAGAAGCTTCAATGCATCGAGGTTGTCACCGCAGACAAGGGTGTGACGGCGGGGGTCGTGCTGAAATTTCTGATCAAGTACCGATTTTGGTGGATCAGAGGCCGAAATCCAGGCAGCACGGCGTCCTGGCCAGTCGATAAGAGTGCGAGACGGCTCCATTTTTGGTGGCTCCAGTATATCAATGGGAAGGAGGGACATTTCGACCATATTCGAGTGGGAGAATGGATAAAAGCGTGACTCCACCACCACAAAAGGGTACCACAATAAATGCGGGGCTTGGAGACCGGTTCTCCGGAAGACAGGAAAATCAAAAAACCTATTGAGTTTTTGAGCCCGATTTGGTAAAAACATTGCGGGCCGATAGCTCAATTGGCAGAGCAGCTGACTCTTAATCAGCGGGTTGGGAGTTCGATCCTCCCTCGGCCCACCACCACTTAGCTCAAACGACTTTGAGCGTCCGTGACAGATTCGTGACAATATCCTTCTTCTGGACATAAGGCGCAAGGTGTTCCGGGGCCATGTGAGAGTATCTCATCACCATGTCCATCGACTCCCAGCCTCCGAGTTCTTTTAGGGCGTAGAGGGGTGTTCCGTCTTGGATGTGCCATGAGGCCCAACAGTGGCGAAGATCGTGCCATCTGAAATTTTCAATCCCCGCCTTTTTGAGTGCCTTACGCCAAGCTAGGGTATTGACTTGGTTGATCCGGTTTCCCTTGTAAGTGAAAACCCACTGGGGATGTTGTCCGCTTAACTCTCTCAGGAGGGTCACTGCCGCATCAGGAAGGGGTATTCCGATCGCCTTCCTCCCTTTTGCCTGATCCGCGTGGATCCATAGGACCTTGCGTACCAGATCGACCTGAGACCATTCCAACCCTAAAATGTTTCCCTGCCGGAGTCCTGTCAGAAGAGCAAATCTTGCAATCCGTTCTTGATGCTCCGGAAGGTAAGAAAGAAGTTTCGCCGCCTCTTCCTTTGTTAACCACCGGATCCTTTTTTTGGGTTCCGGCATAAGTTCGACCGGGGGGACCGATTCTATCCATCCCAGCTTGAAAGACATCCGCAAGATTGCTCGGACCAACGAAAGCATCCGGTTGACGGTCGCATTGCTGACCCCGGTTGCCTTTTTTTTCACCTTCAGACTATCGATCTCCTCCTTTCCGATTTCTGACAATTTTTTTCCCTTCCAAAAATTCTGGATGAACAGAAGGTGTGCTTCGTCGTCATGGATTGTTGCCTTTGCTGACTTTACCTCAAGCCATTTTAGGGCTGCCTCCTTCCAGCCGAGCTTTGGTTTTTCTTTGAGGGAAATTTCTCTCCATGCCTCCGATTTCCACCTGTCGTGGAGTTCTAGCGCTTGCGCTTTGTCCGTCGTGCCAGCCGAACATCGAGTTCGTCGGCCCCTGACGGTAAAGCTGACCCACCAAATGGGCGAATCCTTCCGTTTGAACAGCATATCGGCTCCTTTTTGACCGGAGCGGGCCGGTTATCATTTTGGCTCATCCAAGATCGAAAATCATCTTCTAGGATCAACCAGGATCTTCCAACCTTCTTCGCAGGTAGCCTGCCATCCCTCGCCATCTGACAAAGGGTTGAAACCTTGACGCGCAGGAGGGGGCAAGCTCTGGAAGGGTAAGGATGGTCACAGTACTTCACCAAAATAGACACTGTTTAAGTTGATCAGATGATTAAGATGGTGCATTTTGCCCGCATGGCGATGTTGAGACTTTTAGATCCCAATTGGATTCCACTCGAACTTTAGGTCGTTTTAAAGACAAGCTCAAACTCTATTTTTGGTGAATTCCCCAGGATCTCGGCCGGTGACATTTTGACCGAGGCGGCGTAGGCTTCAAACGCCTCCAGTGCGCCATCCTCAAAAGAAAGCTTGAGCGTTTTCAAAAGAAGACCTCCCGATTAGGAACATTCTTTCACGAAAAAATGCCCGAAAAGCATTTTGTCCAATTTCGGATCGGAAAAGTGGCTTTTGTCCGACAGCCTCAAAAATCGTCCGATCCGAGTTGGAGCCCGCCCTCCAGTTCGAGGTCTCGATCATGCGACTCTTTCTGGCTGACCGACTGGGCAAAATCGAGGGTGACCTCCCGATGGACGGCCTGTTCGGGGGTCAGGTTTCTCTCATTGGTTCTCTCGAGTTCTCTTTCCTGTTTGTGTTCGACCTTTTGTTGGCGTTTCACAAGATACTTTTCGATCTTGTCCTCCTGGTGATCGAGATAAAAACGCCAGCGGCGCCAGAAGTCGGCTTCGATTTCGAGTTTGGCCTTGAAGTCGTCGTCGACGCCATGGAGTCTCTGGAATTCAGTGATATTGACCTCACGATACGATTTCGTGATGTTGTGTTCGCGACGGTAAGCATCATAGGCGGGCGTCAGGAGATGGCCCTTGTCGGGATCGATGTCGCCAAAACGGGCGACCCGGATAAGACCAGTGCGGCGATCGACAAGGATCACCTGGTTGGCCCGGACGTAGGGAGCCAGAGGATCGACAGGAATGTAGGAAAGGGCGACCACCTTCTGAAAGGAGATGTCGCGGTTCAGCTCGAGACGGGCGAAGGAGACCCCCCGATAAAAAGCCGTCGAGTGTCTCATGTCAAAATCGTAACGGCTTTCTTCAAGGCCAGGGGGAACGAGCCGCGTGTCGAGACGGAAGCCGCGAGATCTCAACTCGTCCAGGGACAAGACATACTTCCTGGCATGATGGAAGACATAGAGACGCGGCGAGGATCGCTTGAGGGAATACAGGAGTTCATCATGGGCGGGAAGAATCTTGTAAACATTTTTGCGACCATCGATCAGTTCAACCATTCTGACAGTTGACTTCATGAGAAACTTCATTCTTTTCACTTCTTCGAGGTGCTCGATCCGGTCATAGACAGATTCGAAAGTGCGATGGGCGGGGTTGAGGTCGAGGATCCGGTCCTTTGACATGCGGTAGCGGATCCGGTCGTCGATCGGCGTCCAGCGCATTTCGTGGGCCACATGGTTGAGAGTGGGAATGTCTGGCCGCCGCCCCAGATCACGGATGAGATTGACCCCGAGACGGAAGGGGAGGGTTCGTGTCAGGCGATACTGGGGAATGTGGTAGGAAATGTACGTCTTGTGACGATGTTTATCCCAACCCCTATAAACCTCAGGGATCACGAGGTGGACATGACGCAAGGCCGTATCATTATGTTCGGCGGCAAGCAGGATGGCGTCATGTCCGCGTCGTTGCATGTAAGCGCGAAAGGCCTCGATCAC
>DGKK01000044.1 GCA_002387725.1 Nitrospirae bacterium UBA4572 | reverse complement strand
CCATCTCCGCATCCTTCAAGGGCTAATCGTTTTTGGGGTCCGGACTCTTCCGGACCCGTGGCTTCCTGGCCGGGAGACTCTTCTCCGCGTCAGCCTTGTCCTCGGACTTCTTCCGGGGGGCGCGGCGGGGAGCGGCGCTCTTCTTCGCGCCTGCGGAAGCACTTTTTTTCGTTCGTGTGGTCCTCTTCGGGGAGCTCGTCCGGCCCGTTTTTTTGGTCTTTTGACCCGATTCGGCGTTCGGGACCCTGGCCGCCTCCTCGCCTGTCTTTTTCTTGGCCACCCGCTGCCAGACCATCGAGGTGAAGTCCAGTGGGCCAAGGCGCAGCTGCCGTTTTCGATAGACCCGCTTCCCCTGCCCCAGGTCCTTGGTGGTCGTTCCCGCCTTGAACTCTCCCATGCCGAAGGGGAGCTCTCCCTTGAGGAGAGGCTTCGAGACGATGTTGTGCCAGAGGCTTCGTCCCAGAGTTTCTGCCTGGGGGCCCATGAAGGAGCCGATCCCCTCGTAGGAGCGGTCGAGAAGGAGATGGGTGAGGATCGGAACAAAGAGGATCATGAGGACCAGAACGAGGAGAATCCCGATCTCGAGTACCCGGTTGACGAGGGTCTGGGAGACGGGGCCGGGAGCCAGGGCCTGGTAGAGATTGATCGAGGAGAAGATCCCGATGAGGAGATTGTGGAAGAGGAGCCACAGGCTGATCTCCAGGGAGTTCCGGGCCCACTGTGAGACGAGAAAGAAAAGTCCCGGAATGACGGAAACGGCCAGAAGCAGGGGGCCGACAACATAGAGAAAGGCCAGAAGGGCATACCTCACCAGGGAAAAGGCCAGGACGATGACCTTGAGGGCATCGAGGAGAATGAGATAGAGGATCCCCATCGGATCGGAGAGAAAGCCCACGAAGGAGCCCACCGATCCCGGGATGAGGCTCGACTGCCAGATCCGTTCGTAGAAGGCCAGAACGAGGGAGCTGGGATAAAGAGACTGGGCCAGAGCCCCCACCACCGTGACGCCGTCGGTGAACCAGCCGTCGTAGCCGGCCAGGGCGATAAAGACGACCAGTCCCCGGAGAAGATCCCCGAAGATCCGCTCCCCTCCCCGCAACTTGAGCCAAAGGAAAACCAATGCAAGAGGGAGGCTCACGAAGAGGAGGACCCGGGTCAGCCCGGCGATCTGCTGGCGCACCGGGAGAAGAACGCAGGGAATCGTCGCCGTATCCTGAAAGACGAGGATCCCCTCGGCGCTGGGACAGCTCACCCGGGTCTCCTCCTCACCGGTACATGATCCACTGGGGGAGGTCGATCTTCAGGATCTCCTGGTCCCGGAGATTCTCAAAGTGGTTCTGGTCGAGAACCTGACCCTTGAGTCCCGAGCGGGAGGACTGCACCTTGAGAAGATAGAGAAGGTCCTGATGGATCGTCACCAGGGTCTGGAACATCCGCCCCTCCATGTCGGCCCCGAGGCGGATGGCCCCTTCGGGGCTGGCCTGGTAGGCCATGTCGTGGACCCCGCTTCCGCTGGCGTAGGCCGTGGGAACCTGGGGAAGCCCCGAGACGGCCTGCCCCATCCCCTCGGCCGCCGACTGGGTCACCCCGGAGACCCCCGTTCCCCCTACGGGGGCCGGCAGGGTCATGACCGGGACCGGGGGAAGCATCGGGGTCGCATAGAAGTCGTTCCCTCGATTCTTTTGAAGAAAGATTTGGTGAAAGCGGCTCATGGAGAGCCGCATCTGATTTTCGACCCAGAGGATCCGGCTTTCGAGAACGGTGTCGGGGCCGGGGAGAATCCCGGCCAGGCTCGTCCGGGGGAAGGCTCCCAGAAGAAGAAGGGAGACGATCAGCGTTCCCGCTCCTTTCCGGCGATTCATGGCGTCATTCCTCCTCCCCTTCGCGTTTTTGCCGGCTCTCCCGGGCGAGGGCCAGAAGGGCCTCCCTGACCGAACCCTCTTCCTCAAGCGCCCGGGCAAAGAGTCGGTCCTCCTCCGGAGACCGGGCCGCCATCCAGTACTCGAGAGGAGACGGCTCAAGCCTGAGGATCCCCCGGCGGGTGCCCATGGAAAGGTAGCACTCCGAGAAGTCGCCCCGGACAAAGTCCAGGGAGTCGATGATCCGGGTTTCCCGCTCCGACAGTCCGATCCTCCGGTAGGTCTCCGGAAGGACGGAGCACGGGAAGATCCACTTCCAGGAGGAGTTGCCGAGGATCCCCCCCTCCCGGCTCTCTCCCAGCCAGTCCTCCGGGGACTGGCTCATGGCGACGACTCCCCCGCCAAACTTCCGGGCCGTACGGTACATGTGTTCGAGAAAGCCCGTCCCTGAAAACTGCGTCATCAGCCGGTGGGCCTCGTCATAGACGAAATAGAGCCGGCGGTTCTTTTCACGAAAGAGCTTTTCCATGGAGAGCCCGGCGATGAAGGCGAAGACGATTCCCCGGAGCGCCTCCTGGCGGTCGAGGCCCGAGAGGTCGAAGGCCAGAAGGCGGGAGCGGGGGCGGAAGCCTTGGGGGTTGTTGAAGAGAGGAGCATAAAGTCCGGTCGACCAGGACTCGAGGGTCTTGGCCATGCGCACGGCGTTCTCCTCGTCCTCGGCATCCCGTCCCCGGAAGGAAAAAAGAGTGCGGACAAGATCGCTGAGAGAGGGGCGCCCCTGGGCGTAGGGAAGGCGATCGTAAAGATCCCCCAGGCATTGCCCGAGAATGCCCCGATGAAGAGGGGTCACCGGGTGGGCGGTAATCAGGAAGGTCTCGATCAGGGCCACGAGAAAGCCCATCCAGTCGGGGTCGTAAAGGCCCCCTTCCCGGGCGAGATCTTCCTTGAGGGGAAAGGGGTTCAGGGAAAAGTTCCCCGAGAGGTCGACCCGGACATAGTCGCCCCCGAAAAAGGCGCACAGGCGCTCGAAATCCCCGCCATTTTCCACGATGACGGCATGATGGTCGGGGCTGGCCAAAAGATACTGATGGAGGAGCATCTTGACCCCGAAGGACTTCCCCGAGCCTGACCGGCCGATCACCAGGCCGTTGGCGTTGGGAAGCTCCCGGCTCCAGAAGTCGAGGGAGACCGGCTCCTGGCGGTGGTTCTTGGCAAAGAACCAGGGCCGCTCCATGTCGGGAAATTTGTCCCATACCGGGAGAAATCGTGCCGCCTGGGCGGCCGTCACCACCTCCCAACGGTCGTTGGCGCATCCGTCCGCAGGGAACTGGCTCCGGAAAAGGGGCCATTGGCGGTAGGGCTCGGCGGCGCAGAGGGCCCCGTCGGCCTCCGAAAAGGCCCGCAGGGTCTCCTGCCCCATCCCGGAGAGCCGTCTCTTGTCGGAATGCCAGTAGCCCAGGGTCAGATTGAGAAGGAGCGGGGCGCTCTCCTCTTCGGGGCCTTCGTGAAGGGTTTTGAGACAGTCCTCCTGCTCGGCGATCACCGATTCGAGGCGGTAGGATTTTCCGGGAAGGAGAAGCGTCAGGAAGCGATTGAGGGTGGAGTTCGACTGAATGGCCCGGCTCGCCAGGGCGCGGTCGGGCTTGAAGAGGTTCAGGGTCAGATCGCAGTCGAAGTCGGGCCCCTCCAGGATGGGGGCCAGGGTCTCCCGGTGGAAGGCGGCAGGAAGCTGCCTCAGGGCATGGAATCGTCCCCAGAGGACCTCGCCATCCGGGCGGTAGGCCTTGAGCTCTCCCGGAAACTCCTGGAAGGTCGTCTGAAAGAGGGGGGGAAGCGGACCCCGGGCATCCTCCCGGAAGCCGTCGAGCGCGAGGAGGCCGGGATTGGCCCGACCGGCCAGATGGGCCAGAAGCTCCTCCTCTCCCGGGGAGCTCCCCTCCATTCCTGCCCCCGGAAGAAGCGCCAGAACCGTTTCCTCGATCTGCCGTATCTCCCGGAGTCGCTCCTCCCGTCGCCCAGGCGTCTCCTCCCGACCCTTGGGGACGGGCAAGGCTCCTCCCCTAGGAAAATGGGAGAGCCTGAGGCGATCCCGCTCGTGGTCGGGATAGCCGACGATGGCCAGGGAGAGATGGCGCTTTCTGGTCGGTCGACTCCCGAAATCCTCATTCTTGTCTTCGGCCAGAAGGATCTCTCCTGTGCCCTCTTCGTTCCAGACGAAGGGCGACGGCCCGGAAGGAAGAAGAAAGGAGCGCTCCGAGGGAGTCCCATGGCGAAACTCCACCCGAAACTGAAGGCCATACCCGACGGGAAGGTGGCCGATGAGGGCCGCAATCCCCCGGTAGAGCTGGAGAGTTTCGTCGGCGTCCAGAGGGAAGATGTTGGCGCCCGAAAGAAAAAGGAGGCGGGAGAGGCGGCCGCTGTGGCCCACGAGGGTCTTTCCGGAGAGGCTGGCGAGATCGAAGAGGCGGTGAACGGCATCGCCGGGGAGAGTCTTCCTACTCCACACGATGAACCTTTTCCCGGAGGGCGTAAGCGATCCACCCGCGTATCGTCCCCTCCCCCGACCTCCGAACCCAGAAGAGAGCCGTCATGGAGAGAAGAAGCAGAAAGAGGAGAAAGAGAAGATTGGCGCCGAAAAGAAATCCCCCCAGGAGAAAGGAGAGGGGCAGTGCGAGGTCCCAGGGGACCTCGTACCGACCCAGAAGGGGCGTCTTGAAAATGTGCCGGTAGGACTCCATCAGAGTCCGGCCCAGACGGTCAGGGTGTCCCAAATGGCCTTGGACATGAGGACGAGGGCCCCTCCCGCCACGGTCATGACTCCCTGTCGGATCCCGTCGGCATCGTGGCTCTTCATGGCAAAGCCCGCCCGGGCCATTCCCAGGATGAAGAGAAAGGCCCCCAGACCATAAACCACAAAGTTGGCAACGTTGTTGGCAAACTCAGTAATGAGGGGATTTTCCCCGAAGTTGTCGACAAAAACATTCACGAGCTCGGCATGCGGCATGGCAGACCTCCTTTCGGGAGGTTCTTAAGCAACCCCGATGCCAGAACATAAGTTATTGTCAAAGAAGATATATTATTTCACAAATCAGTACGATCCGATCGACATCGAAGGAAGATTCCCCGGGAATTTTTTATAAGTTATTGTCAAAAAAAGAGAAGAAGTAGGAACCAGATCTGAACGAATGAGTGTGATAATCACTGTCAAAAAAATCGTTTTGCCGTCTTGCCAAGGTGACGGTGTGCGTGTAGAATTCATAAGATTGAAAATTTGGAGCGTTTATGCACGAATTTCGAGCGAATTCGCACCTTCATGCCAGGATCGCGGATCCGTGCATTCCGGTTTTCAGATGGCCCGTCACCTCGACTCCCCCGACAATGACGTCGGGACCAGGAGCCGGGATTTTCGGGATCAAGAAGAGAAGGCCTCTCGATCAACGGCGAGTCGACGGCTTTTCGCCCCCTCTCCCCCCTGATCACACACGAAGCCGCTCTTAAAAGCCAGGGTCAACATGCGGACCGATGGATCCGATCCGTCGATTCCGCCAAGGCCCGACCACCACCTATTCCATTCATCGAGGAGGGAATTCATGGCGTCCTACCAGAAACTCACCCCGCCCAAAGACGGGCAGAAGATCACCATGCAGAACGGGAAGCTCGTCGTTCCCGACAACCCGATCATTCCGTTCATCGCCGGCGACGGCACCGGACCCGACATCTGGAACGCCTCCGTGCGCGTCTTCGATGCCGCCGTCGCCAAGGCCTACAACGGGAAGAAAAAGGTTGTCTGGTTCGAAACCTTCGCCGGCGAAAAGGCGAACGAGGTCTACGGCGCCAACACCTGGCTCCCCGAAGACACCCTGACCGCTTACCGGGAGTTTCTGGTGGGAATCAAGGGGCCCCTCACGACCCCCGTGGGCGGCGGCTTCCGCAGCATCAACGTGGCCCTTCGCCAGGAGCTCGACCTCTACGCCTGCGTGCGTCCCGTCGAGTGGTTCGGCTCCCCCTCCCCCGTGAAGCAGCCGGAGAAGGTGAACATGGTCATCTTCCGGGAAAACACGGAAGACATCTACGCCGGAATCGAATGGGCCGCCGGCTCTCCCGCCATCGCCGAGTTCTACAAGATCTTCGAAAAGGAAGGGGTCATGAAGAAGATCCGCTTCCCCAAGACCGCCAGCATCGGGATCAAGCCGGTCTCCGAAGAGGGAACCAAGCGCCTCGTCCGGGCGGCCATCCGCTTCGCCCTGGCCAACAACCGCCGGAGCGTGACCATCGTCCACAAGGGCAACATCATGAAGTTCACCGAAGGGTTCTTCCGCAAGTGGGGCTATGAGGTGGCCAAGGAAGAGTTCGGGGACAAGACGGTGAGCTGGGACGAGTGCGGAGGCAATCCTCCCGCCGGAAAGCTCCTGATCCGCGACGAGATCGCCGACGCCTTCCTACAGAAGATCCTTCTTCGCGCCGACGAGTACGATGTGATCGCCACCCTCAACCTGAACGGGGACTACCTCTCCGACGCCCTCGCGGCCCAGGTCGGTGGAATCGGAATCGCCCCCGGAGCCAACATCAACTATGAAACCGGCTTTGCCGGCTTCGAGGCGACCCACGGCACCGCCCCCAAATATGCGGGGCTGGACAAGGTCAATCCGGGAGCCGTGATCCTCTCCGGGGAGATGATGTTCCGCTATCTCGGCTGGAAGGAAGCCGCCGACCTCATCCTGAAGGGCGTGAAGAACGCCATCCAGAAGAAGCGGGTGACCTACGATTTTGCCCGCCAGCTTCCGGGAGCCGTCGAGGTCAAGTGCTCCGAATTCGGAACCGAGATCATCAACAATATGTAAGAGTGTTTTTCGTCACAGGAAAGAGGAAAGGGGAGCCATCGGCTCCCCTTTTTTTTGTTTCAGCCACCAGAGCGGGCCAGGAACGAAGTTCAGGGGACAATGATGAAGGAATCGCTATAGAGGGAGAGGATCCTGTCGCTCGTCACCAGAACAAGCGGTTCGATGAGAGCTTGGGCCACAATGAGGCGGTCGAAGGGATCGTTGTGGTGACGAGGGAGTGTTTCCACCTTTAAGGCATGATCCGGGGAGATATCGAGAAACCGGTAGCCGGCACGTTGAAAAAATCAAACGGCCTCCACCCCCGAAATGGGCATTTTTTCGGGGCTTACCGTCCTCTTGATGCTGATTTCCCAGACGGTGGCCGCACTCACACACAGGATGTTCCTCGAATCCTCGATCAGTATGCGGGCCGAAGAAGACAATCGAGGAGCGTCCACAAGGGCCCAAAGGGCGACATGCGTATCGAGCAACACCCTCACTTGGTGGGCTTGCCATAAAAAAATGAAGCGATGAGCTCATTCTTCTCATCGATCGACTCCGGAGCGGAAAAAAGCCCTTTGGCTATCCCCAACCTCACGGTTGATCCCACCTCGTCGATCTTTGTCAGGCGGGCCACGGGGCGACCATGGCGCGCAATGACGATTTCCTTTTCCCGTCCCGTTTCGACCGCATCGATCAGCTTCGACAACGTGGACTTGGCCTCAAGAATATTGACGGTTTTCATCCGACCCTCCAAAATGGGTGAAAAAATATTGGTCTAGTCTGGCTAGATTACATTGTTCATCATAGAGTCCCTGAATGGGGGGGTGTCAAATCATGGCAGCAACGTGAGGAGATCGCCGGAATGAAGAGGAGGGACGTTGATATCGGTTGACAGGGTCCCGTCATAGTTGGC
>DGKK01000024.1 GCA_002387725.1 Nitrospirae bacterium UBA4572 | reverse complement strand
CCCAGCCATCCTCATCCTCGCCCATGAACAACCCCCCCACAATCCGGGAGCCTTCTCCCTTCAGGAGGCGGTGCAGCCGGAAGGGGGTAAGAAATGTGAATCTCTCATGGCCATGGACGTTCTGCGCCAGGGTCTTGACGATGAGGGAGCCGGTCTTGTCCCCTCCGGCATGGATGATCCTTGGCCTCGAATGGGCGGCTTCCCGGGTCAGAAGGAAGTCCCCCCCACTGTCCCTGTCAAACGGGACTCCGAGTGAGACCAGCGTGGCAAAGGCTTCCTCCGCTCCTTCGATCAGGACCCTCACATTGGCTTCGTCGCAAAAGCCCGCTCCTGCCCGCAAGGTATCCGCCACATGGGATTCGACCGCCTCGCGGTTGAATCCCCAGGGCAGTGCCAGCCCCCCCTGGGCATAGTAGGAGCTTCCCGAAGCAATCGATCCGCGGGAGACCAGCGTCACGCTTCCCAGCGGCAGAAGGTTGATCGCCGTCTGGTAACCGGCAATTCCTCCGCCGATTATCAAAAAATCCGTCGAGATCCGTCGCGGAAGCGGTGTCGGACTCATCCGGGAGGCTTTGCCGCGATGGATGTCCGGAGGAAGGTGTCACCCGTCAGAGAAAGAAGACGGGCTTTCCCGGGAGGCTTTGCAAGCCCCACAACCATTCGGGACTCCCCCGTCTGGAAGTAACGGGCCCCCGCCTTTTTCGGATCTTTCGAGATGGCCGACATCGTCCAGTGCGCATGAAAAACAATCGCATGGCCGGTTTCATCCACTGTTCCAGAATCCATCACAATGCGGAGATCGATCTTGTCCAGAACGGCAAATATGCCCATCAATCCGGCATGGGTCTTGGGGTCCAGAGAAAGAGGGGGACCCAGAAGGGCTTCCACCGCCTCCGGTGACTCCGTGGAGAAAGCCTTTCCCAATTTTTTTCCGATTTTCCAGGCCGACACAAAGGACTGCTGCTCGGGAGTCAGGGGTTTGACATCCTCGCATCCTCCGAGCAATATCAGCATTCCCACAAGAAGCATCCCCGCTCCCCCGAAGAGAAAGGGGCGAATGCCCTTGATCATTCGGAGGGAGAGGCGTCTCGCCGAGAACGTTTTTTCTCCCTCCCCAAGACTACCCTGTGTCATGCACCCCCCATTCCTGCCGCGGACCGGTCACCCCTATGGCACCTGGCCGTCCTCTCGTTCGGAGGAAATTATAGACCGGTCTCCGAGGAGAGGTCAAAAACTCCTTCGTTTCAGGGAAATCCCCGCCTGTCATTCCTTTTTTCCTTTACCTCCCGGGGAAGACCTGATACAATCGCCATGTATACTTTTCCTGTCCGGAGGAGCGATCCTCCCCCATTCTGGCCCCTTTTCGGCCCCATTCCGGGATCAGACCCTTGAACTCTCAGAACATTTCTCCCATTCGTGTTCGCTTCGCTCCGAGCCCCACGGGAAATCTCCATCTAGGCGGGGCAAGAACGGCCCTCTTCAACTTTCTCTTCGCCCGTCACCATAAAGGAACCTTTCTCCTCAGAATTGAAGATACCGATCGGGAGCGCTCAACCGATGAGGCGATCGCCGCTATCCTCGACGGAATGCGCTGGCTCGATTTGAGTTGGGATGAGGGTCCCATCTACCAGACCAGTCGTCTGGAACGCTACCGGGAGATGGCCCTAAAACTTCTAGACCATGGCCATGCCTACCGTTGCTCCTGCACTCCGGACGAACTCGAGGAGCGCCGCAAGGAGGCCCAGGCAAAGGGCCTCCCGCCCCGCTACGATGGACGATGCCGGGACCGTCACATTTCCCCGGATGTTCCCCATGTCATCCGCTTCCGTAATCCTTCGGAGCAGACGATCGCCTTCAACGACCTCATTCGTGGCCCCCTCTCCTTTGACGGAAATCTTCTCGACGACCTTGTCATTCTCCGAACCGACGGAATGCCCACCTATAACTTTGCCGTCGTGGTCGACGATGCCGACATGAAGATTTCCCATGTCATCCGGGGAGACGATCACATCAATAATACCCCCCGCCAGATAGCCATCTTCCGGGCACTTGGCGCCGACATTCCCATGTTTGCCCATTTGCCTATGATTTTCGGATCCGACCGGACAAAACTTTCGAAACGTCATGGAGCCACCTCGGTCATGGCCTATCGCGAGATGGGATACCTTCCCCATGCCCTGGCCAACTATCTTGTTCGACTTGGGTGGTCCCACAAGGACCAGGAAATCTTTTCCCGGGAGGAGCTTGTCGATTTCTTTGACCTTGACCACGTGGGATCCTCCCCCAGCGTCTTCAATCCCGAGAAGCTTCTCTGGCTGAATGCCCACTATATCAAGAACTCTGCCGATTCCGACCTCTCACCGCTTGTCTTCGAACTGCTTCCCAGTCTCGAGGATCCTCTCCCCCAAACCTCTGACCTCTCCTACCGGGCCAATGTCGTTGCCGCCCTCAAGGGCCGGGCCCGAACCCTTGTCGAGCTTGCCGAGAGCGCTCGCCCATTCTTCGACCGCCATTTGACCATCGATCCTGCCGCTCGGGAAAAAGCCCTGGTTCCGGAAAGCCTCCCGATCCTCGAATCTCTCCTGACTGCGATGGGATCCCTTCAGGAGTGGAATACCGACTCCCTGAAAAATGTCTTTTCCCAAATCGGCGAGGCCCAGAATCGCAAGATGTCGGACCTTGCCCAGCCGGTTCGTGTGGCGCTCACCGGAAAAACGGTGAGCCCCGGAATATTCGAGGTTCTTCTTCTCCTCGGCAGGGATATCTCTCTTGCCCGCATCGCTGAGGCCCATTCCGAAATCCGCAAGGCTCAGGCCCTGACCTCACAGGGCTCTTCGCCCTCCCTTGGAAAGGATCACTCGTGAGCGACCTTCCCCCCCCTCCGGTGAAGTCCCCTGGGGATTCTCCCCCGGCGTCCCGCCATGACATCCACCTGGAGTTTGTCCAAAGGCTCAGGAAAGTCCTCCTTCGGATCGACGACTTCATTCATCTCATCGTCGCCATCTTTCTCATGTCAGGGGCCGTCATTGTCCTTGTCCATTCTGCCCTGAACCTCACCACCCTCACGACAGACTCCGTTCTCCAGCTCATTAACGACATGCTCTTTGTCGTCATCATTCTCGAACTCCTCTGGATCATGCTGAGCTATCTCGGGAGGCGACGCTTTCCCATAGCCTCCTTCATCCTGATCGGGATCATTTCCACCATTCGCCGAATCCTTTTGGTCGAGGCCCAATCGTCCTACAAGGAAAGTGAACGATTCGGCATGTTTTCCTATCACTCTCTCCAGTTGATTCTCTATGTGGTGATCGTTCTTCTTCTTGTTTATGCCTACAGTATCCTTGTCAAAATATCCTTTGCCAACGAAGCGGAAAACCGACAGCATGACTGATTTCCGGCGGCAGGTCCGCCTTTTCAACGCCACAGTTTTCATCACCCTCTTTGCCTTTCTCTTTGTCTCCTGCTCCTCCTTCTACCACTTCCGGCCGCTGTCCCACCCCGACCCCCAGGCCCTTCCTGTGACGCGCACCATCGGAGACACCGGGATCACCCTGGGAATCCGTTCCTATCACCTGGCACAGGATACCCATAGCCTCTTCGGGTCACACGGACTTTGGCGGGAACATGTCTTGCCCATCCTGCTGGTTGTCTCGTCATCGCATCCCGGCCAAACGGTCCATGTCGAGCCAAATTCGATTTTCCTTGATTACATCGGCAAGTCCTACCGAAACATCTCCCCGGCCGAAGCGTTCGACATTGCCTGGCAGGCGAATGTTCCCTATCAGAACATCAAAAAAACACTCTACTATACAGGACTCATTCTCTTTACGATCGTCACTCTCGGCTTGGGATCGATGATCTGGGTTCTTCCCACTCCCTTTTCCCAACCGACACCCTCCTCCTCTCCCTTTGGTCGAGATCTCGCCTACAAAGCCTTTCCTCCCAAGGCTGACATTCTCCCTAACGGGAAGATCGGGGGCTTGCTCTATTTCAACCTTCCCTTCAACGAGGCTCTCGTGAAGAAGGCCGCTCTCTCCCTTCAGATTTCTGTCACGTATGACGATCCCAAGCGTCCCCACCAGACCTATCTTGTGAATCTTCCTCTGTCCTCCACGGGAAAATCCGAGGTCAATCCTATGGTTGAAATGCTCAAGGGATTTTTCTAAAGGACGTTGGAACTCGCGGGGGTGGGTTTATCCAAAAGCGCCGTAAAACTCCGTCGTTCAGGGCGGAGATATAAGGCGTGCCCC
>DGKK01000058.1 GCA_002387725.1 Nitrospirae bacterium UBA4572 | reverse complement strand
TCAGTCATTCGCGGTTCTTAGGAGGAATCCCTCCACGGGACACTTGTTCCTGTGATCTGATATCATGGGCAGGAAAGTGGGCTCACCGGGGAGAAGTCCGGGGCATTCATCTCCCCCGCCACCACCCCGGAATGAGACCACCGTCACCCCCTGACTCCGGAGACTGATATCGTGCCCTTGATCGCTCCCGGCGACCGACCCCTTGCAGGACTCTCCACCGATCTTTATTTTCCTCCCGTTGCCGAGCTCATCGCGCACCTGGAAGAATCGCCCCCGGACTATCTTGAAATCTTCCGGGGAAGGACCATCGATCTTAAGGAGCTCCGGGCCCAACTTCCTCCGGCCCTTCCCCTGACCTATCATGGGGACTGCCTGTGGTACACCCAGCCAGGCTATTCGACCGATCCGGAGTTCAGGGAGGAGGAGCGGCGGGCCTGTCGCCACATGGAGGCTCTCCGGGCCCCCTGGATGATCCACGAATGTGCACAGAAATCCATGGAAGGGTTTGACTTTGGTCTTTATGCCCCCCCCCTTCTGACCCCCGAGGGGGCCCAGGTCGCCCGGGAGGGGGCGCTGACTCTCTTGCAGGCCATGGAGGGACGACTTCTTCTGGTCGAGACTCCCCCCTTTCCCCCCCATCCCCCGGGAGGGATGGACCTGGGCGATTTTTTCAGGATCCTTACCCAGGGGACGCCCCTTGCCATCGGTCTGGACCTCGGACATTGCCTGACCTACCTTTCCGCTTCGGATCGCCCCGTCGACATCCCCTCCGTTCTTGACTGGCTTGGTGGGTTTCCGCTGGAAAGGGTCGTCGAGATCCATGCAGGAGGGATGCATTTCCTGTCTCTCGACGGCCGCACCTGGCCCGTCGATGACCACTCCTTCCCATTGCCGATTGTCCTTTTCGACCTTCTCGAGGCGGTTCTTACTCGCCTTCACCTTCCCTCGCTTCAGGGAATTGCCCTCGAGGTCGACAACAAGGAGAGCCGGCACGCCGCGCAGGAATTCGCCCGTTTTCGTGACATTGTCAGACATCATGCCAAGCCGGGAGGCTTTTCCCTTCCCCCGGCCACTCCCTTCCGCTCCCCCCTGCCATCCGCCGACCGGGATCGGGTCCGTGAAGGCTATCGCCATCTCGCCCGGGACCTTTCCGGGAACCACCACTCTCCCTATAGCCAACATCTGTATCGCCAAGAAATCTGGGAGTTTGGCGGCAACATGGATGAACTCTTCCCGGAAACACTCGCGCGTCTCAGGGAGGCCGGAGTCGATGTCCGCGCATCCTTTGTGGACTATTTCAACCGGGAGCCTCATGAGAACCGGCCCGGGGAGGACTTTCTCGAGATCAAGATCCGAAGGGCAGGAGACTGGATCGACCATCTGACGGAAACACACCCTGAAATCCCCCTCTCGCTGCGGGAAACCCGTCATCGGGAGGCCCAGTCGCTCCTTCATGCCCAAAACCTTTACAATGGAGATCCCTGATGCTGACAAACCGACAATCCCTTCGAATCTCTCCGTCCCTTTTCCGAGTGCTTGCAGGGACCCTCCTCCTCTTGCCCATCTCCTGCCAATCAGTCTCCCGCACTCCCCCTCCCTCTCCCTCAAAAGCCCGATTTGAAGGAGTCATGCTGTGGAAAGACCACCCGATTTCCCGGGCCGCCCTTTTTCTCTCGGACAAGAGTCGGCCGGGATCCGAGATTGAGTTTCTGACACGCTCCGACGGTCGCTTTTCCTACGACCTTTCCCCCGGAACCTACCACCTGAGGTCGGCCCCCACCACCATGTGCCCGGTCGAGGGCGAGGTCCGACTGAAGGCGGGAGAAAACTCCTATAGAATCAAGGTTCATTCTCTCTCCTTCCTCTCCTGCCGAAAGGGGACAATCCAGAGGCTGTCCCCGCATTAGAGCTCAAGAGGATCGACCGGGATACCGAAAAGATCCCAGGCAAGTTGCGGGGGATCCCTCGCACAAATTGATCAGGGCACTCAAAAAAGAATAGAGTGCTGACAAGACAGCTTCATGGCCTTGTCCAGGAAAATCCATCGAGAAAGGATGAAGACAATGGGTCTCTTCAACAGACATCCGGCACCGGCTCGTGAGGAATCCTCTGAACCGCTGATGCGCTCCGGAGACAGCCCCATGAATTCCGAGCTGGCCGCTCGCGCCTCCCAGGCCGAGCGCGAAGCCGAGATGGCCCGTCAGGAGGTGGAGCGTACAAAGGCCACGATGGAGTTCACCCGACGGATTCTCTCCCACGTCAAAGACTTCGGAGAGTCGATCTTCACCGTTCGAAGCTCGCTTGTCTCCCTTTCCGAGGTCCTGGCCTCTGAAAAGACCGCCATGGCGGAAACGGACCGGGTGGCCCTTCAGGCCTCCCAAACGGTGAACGGGATCTCGGAAAACATGACCCGACTCTCCCAGGCCTCCCAGACGGCGGCCCGGGAGGTCGAGGGGCTCTCGGAGCGGGCGGGGCAGATCGGGGCCATTGTCAACGCCATCCGGGAGATTGCCGACCAGACGAATCTTCTGGCCCTCAATGCCGCCATCGAGTCTGCCCGCGCCGGAGAGCAGGGCCGTGGCTTTGCCGTCGTCGCCGACGAAGTCAGGAAGCTGGCCTCCCGCACCTCCACGGCCACACAGGAGATCTCCTCCCTGGTCACCGCCATCCAAAACGCCACACAATCCGCCAAGGTCGCGATGGAAGCCCTCTCCGAGCAGTCCGGAATCCTCTCCGCAGCGGGAGCCGGCGCCTCTCAGAGCATGGAGGGAATGGTCTCATCCTTCCGCCACATGGAGAGCACGATCGAGAGCTCGGCTCTCGGCGGATTCATTGAAGTCGTCAAGATGGACCACCTCGTCTTCAAGTTCGAGGTCTACCTCGTCCTCTTCGGACTTTCCGACAAGAAGCCCGAAAGTTTTGCCAGCCATCGCAACTGCCGCCTCGGCAAGTGGTACTATGACGAGGATGGACGCAAACTTTCGGGAAAGTCCGCCTTCAGAGAGCTCGAAGCCCCCCACGAAGCGGTCCACAAATACGGACTCGAGGCTCTCACCAATTTCGTCTCGGGGAACCTCGACCGTGCCGTGGAATCCCTCCAGGCCATGGACAAGGCCAGCATGGAGGTCCTCACCCAGCTCGATCGCCTTGGCAAACCCTGATGGAGTCTCCCTCCAAAATATGTTAACCTAACGGGAAAAGTTTCCCGGAGCCCGGGAGGGTCCCTTAAGAAAGAGGCGCCCTCTCGGGTTCGCCGCAGATAAGGATCAGGTTCCGCAAAGCGGACCAGAGCAAAGGATCTCCCATCACCAACCATTCAAACGGGGGAAGGAAGAATTCGATGCAGATCATGACATTTCCCCTGGCCAAGGGCATCGACCTGGGAATCCGCATGACGGAAATCAGGAAGATCGAGTCCATTAAAGACTTTCCTGCAGAGAAAATGGCCATGCTCTCCCATCCGCAGGAATGGTTCGGTCTTCCGATCCCCGAAAATCCCCACCATCTGAAGGGAATCTCCCTCTCCTCCTGCCGGGAAGCGATCATAGCCGTTCCTCGAGTTGGACGGATTCTCCGCATCTTCGACAGCACCGGGGAAGGGTCCCCGCACCCGGAGCTCTCCTTTCTCTCCCGTCTCCGAACGATCGAAGGGACTGACGCATGGGTTCTCGATGTCCCCGCCTTTCGGGAAGCCCATGGCTGGACATCCTCCCCATCAGCCACTGCGAACGTCCCCGCACAGAATCCGGGCGATGGACGAGACTCCTCCTCGACACTGATTCAGCAGGTGGGCCAGACAGCCAGAGATATCCAGCGCGTCCTCTCCCTTTCCGCCTCTCTGGTGGACTCCCTTCGATTTATGGAAGGCAAGCTCCCGGAGACCTCCCACGGACTGGAGGTCATCAGCCAGATGACC
This sequence comes from Nitrospirae bacterium UBA4572, assembly GCA_002387725.1. Classification (GTDB taxonomy): domain Bacteria; phylum Nitrospirota; class Leptospirillia; order Leptospirillales; family Leptospirillaceae; genus UBA4572. The sequence goes on along the minus strand of DGKK01000058.1, from coordinate 32,651 downwards.
GAAGATGCCGCCCATAAGCTGATGAACACCCTGGAATCCCTCCTGGAGGAACACGAGGCGATCAGGAAGATCCTGGCCGACAGCCAGACAAAGAAGTCCGACCAAAAGGCAAAAATCGAAGAGATCCTCGCCTCTGCCGACGAGAGGATCATGCATGGATTCGAAGCCATGGCCTTTCAGGATCTCGTGGGACAGAACATCAAGCTCATCGGGGGACATCTTCGCGACCTGGAGTCCCGTCTCGTCCAGATTCTCATCGAGACAAACCAGTCTTCCCCGAAAGAATCCACCGACGAACCCGTCGCCAAACCCTCCGAAGGGGCTTCGGATAAGGGCTCAGAGACAAAATCGGCCGCCCCCACGTCAGAGACACTGAAAGGGGTCGGAGCGACCGGAGACATTGACCAGAGTGCGGTGGACCAGCTCCTCTCCGAATTCGGCTTCTAGGTTCTCCCGTGCGCCCGCTCACGGAAAAGCAACGAGAAGCCCTGGAGTTCATTGCCGCAACGATTCGACATACCCACCGCCCCCCCACCATCATGGAACTCTCCCTCCACATGGGCTCTCGCGGAAGCAGCCGGCGAGGGCTGGGGCACATTGAAGCACTCGTCCGGAAGGGGTACATTACAAGAGAGGCGGGGCAGGCACGCTCCATTCGACTCACCCGGGCCGCCGAGGACCTCCTCGAAAAGGGAGTTCCTTCCCCCAAAAGAGAGGTTCCGCTGATCATCGGGAAGAACTCCGGGGAGCTTCCGGAGACAACAATTTCTATTCCATGCACCCTTCTGGGGGCCTCTCCCGATTTTGCCTTTCGCCTCGATACCGATGTCCGCTTTCCCGACAAAAGGATTGACCGCAGGGACATCCTCTTTGTCGAACAATCGCCGGATTGGGCACCTAGCACGGGAGACATCGTTGTTCTCGAAGACCTCCTTCACGGGAGACTGACCGTGGGGATTGTGTCCAAAAAATACGGACTCTTTGCCCTGACTCCTCCCGGAGAGACGCCCAGTCGCCATGAACTGAGAAAAAAGGACTTGCTCCAGCGGATCCGGGGACGCGTCGTCGGTCTCATACGCCCTCTTCTTCCGGACGATGCCCCCACCCCGGGAAAGGACCCCCTCGATGAAAGATGAAGAATTTGGACAGCGATCTTCCGAAAGACCGGCCCAGAACACAGACACCTACATTCCCGGTGTCTGCAACATCGACCGGAAAGGGCGATGGATCCGGGGAGCCGGGGCCTTCGCAGGACTCGTCTTTGTCGTGATCTACAACGAAAAGTGGCATCTTGTCTTTTCCCATCCGGTCCTCTATGCCACCGGGATGGTCCTCCTTGCCACCGGGACGGCCCTCTCGCTGATCCAGGCCATGGCCTCTTTTTGTGTGGTCGACGGGCTTCTCGGGCGAACTCTCATCTCTGCCGACCACCTCACGGCCCCGGTCAGAAGCCCCGAATCCCGGAAAAAAGATACGACACGGGCCCTTCTCCTGATCGGGGGAGCCTTTGTCGTGGGATTTCTCTTTTCTGCGGTCCTCCTGATCTCGGAGATCAACGCCTCCCGATAGGGAACGTCGGCCCCCATGAATCACCCTTTTTTCTCCCGGAGATTCTCTCCTCTCGAGCTCTCGGCGGCACGCCGACTGATCCCCCGGGCCACCGTCGAGGTGCCCCCCGAAGGAATGGGCTCCGACCGGATCACCGTCCTCTTCACCCTCTCCGACGGTCCCCCGCCTGCCGAGATTACCCTTTGGCTGTCGCCCAAGGATCTTCTTTGCGCGTGTCCCCTGTGCGGAATCGAGGGGGATCTCCCCTGCCCCCACGCGATTGCCGCCCTCGAAATCCTTAGAGAGAAAGCCCCCCGAGACATCGAGACTCCAGGAGAATCTTCACTCCCGCCTCCCTCATCGCCGTCCCGCCTTGTCCGGGCCTCCCGACGCGCCCCCCCCCGAATCACGGCCCTTGTCCTGGCGGGACATCGGGAGGCCCCCCTTTTCGTGGCCCTCAAGGACAACGGAGACCTCCTCTCGCCGGAGGAGTTCGCACCGCTGACCCAACAGGCCAGAGAGGGGGAGTCCCTTCCTATGGTCACGGCCCTCTTTGCGGCCGCATTCGTCCCGTTCACTGACCAGAGGCCGGGACAGACTCTCCGGGGTTTTCGCCCCCGAAGGGGTGAGACTGACTCTCTTTTTGCCCTTCTCCGGGAAGGTCTCCCCGTCCTCTCGGCCCGCACCCGCTCCCCGTACCGGGTCCTTCCCCCCACTCCTCCCCCCCGCCTCCGACTGACCGGAGAGTGGGCGGAAGATCCGGGAGCTCAACTCCGTCTTCATGCGACCATCGACTCCCCGGAAGGACCGCTTTCCCCCAAAATCCATTTTTTTTTCTCCTTCGGAGAGACCGCCATCGTCTGCGGAGAAGGAAAGATTCGCTTTTTCCTTCCCGATCCTCCCCTTTCCCGACCTGCCATGCGGCTTGTGGAGCGCGCCTTGAGGGGAGACTCCCTGGCCCCGGCGGAATGGATGCCCCTTCTGGACCCGGAACGTCAGGGGACAGACATCTCATCCCTCCTCGCCTTCAACCCTCCCGAGATGGCGCCGGACTACCTCTCCGGCAAGAATGCCCCCCCTGTCGTTCGTATCGAAGGGTTGGGCGAGGGGGGGCTTTCCCTTCTTCCGGAAATTCGTTACTCCAAAGGCGTCTCCCTGCCGCTTTTCGGCCCCGATCGCCATCGCCTGGGAGACTATCTTTCAGACAGCGACGGCACGAGGGTCCGACTGATCTCCCGGGATCGGGAGCGGGAGCTTTATTTTCGCAACGTCTTCGAAAAGATCACCCGACTCTCCCACAGCGGAAAAAAAATCCCGGTGCAACGGACCGATGTGGCATCGATCCTTGACCGCACTCTTCCGGCGCTGGAGTCGGCGGGATTCACGATCGACCGGGGGGCCCTCTTCGGAGACGAGATCATCGGGGGCCCCGTCTCCCTGACTCTGGACCTTTTTGCGGGGACGGACGAGAAGATTCGTGTCACGGCGCGACTCCTGACAAAGGCGGGAACCTTCCCACTGCCTGGACGCAAAAAGGGGGAGGAGGACTCCCCCCTCCTCCCTCTTCCCCACGGACCCTCGGTCTACCTCGAAGGCCCGGAGCGCAGGCAGGAGGAGGAGATCCGTCAGCTTTTCGCCCTCGACGGGAACGGCCAGGCCCAGGCCTCACGCTACTATGTGTCAATGCTCCACCTTCTCCGCCCGGACCTTCCCTTTGCCCCGTCACCGGAGATGGATCTCTCCCCCTTTTCGCCGATGCCGGTCTCCGGGAACGACTTTGACCGCCTCGCCCAAGTCTTTTCGGCCTCTCTCCGCCCCTATCAGAAGGAGGCGGTTTCCTTTCTTCACTCTCTCGCCCGGGAGAAGCTCTCGGGGATCCTGGCCGATGAGATGGGGCTGGGGAAGACCATCAGTGTTCTGGGCTTTCTTCTGATGCAAAAGCTGACTGGCCGTTTTTCTCCCGAGGAACGGCCCCCGATCGTAGCACTTCCGGCCTCGCTCCTTTATAACTGGGCCCATGAGGCCCAACGTTTCTGTCCCGGGATCCTCCTCCACCTTCATGCCGGTCCCGATCGCTGGAAGCGCTTCCAGGCCCTGGTCTCCCCGCCCGACCTCATCCTGACGACTTTCGGGACTCTCCGAAACGATCCCCAGCTCGCCCAGGGCCCCCCCTTTGCCGCCCTTGTCATGGACGAAGCCCACCAGGTCAAGAACCCGGACTCGCTGACCCACAAGGCCCTATCTCAGATTCCGGCGCGACTCAGGATTGCCGTCACCGGAACGCCGGTGGAGAATCATCTGACCGACCTTTGGGGGCTCTTTGCCCTTCTTATGCCTGGTCTTCTTGGCTCCCGGAGCCAGTTTGAACGGCGATTTTTAAGAGAGGAGACCTCGGGAGAGGAGCGCAACAGGAGAATCACCCTCCTCCGGAATCTTGTCTCTCCCCTGATTCTCCGTCGAACCAAGGAGATGGTTCTGAGAGATCTTCCCCCCAAGATGGAGGTGGAGATCTGGGTCGATCCCACCGAGGACGAGCTCCTCCATATCCACGAGATCAAAAGCCAGGCTCGCCGTCAGATCGAACAGATGGGCGAGGTCGAGGGAGCTCCCCTGCGGATGGCCTATCTCACGCTTCTTCTGCGGCTCAGACAGCAGGCCTGCCATCCGGGGCTCCTCCCCCCCGAGCTTCGGGGAAAAAGGGGACACTCCTCCAAGTTCATTCTGACCCTCGACAAGATTGCCGAAGGCGTCGAGGAGGGACACAAGATCCTCCTCTTCAGCCAGTTCACCGGCATGCTCGACCTCTTCGAGGAGGCCCTTCCCTCTCGGGGGATATCGACGGTCCGCCTCGACGGCTCGACGCCCATCTCCGAACGACAGAAGCGAGTGGCACTCTTCCAGAGCGATGCCCCCGACTCCCCCCGGGTCTTTCTTTCAAGCCTCAAGGCGGGAGGGGTGGGGCTCACGCTCACAAAGGCCGACTACGTCTTTCACTATGATCCCTGGTGGAATCCCCAGGTCGAGGCCCAGGCCTCCGACCGCTCCCATCGGATCGGTCAAACCCGCTCGGTCTTCATTTATCGATTTCTTGTCCGGGGGACGGTCGAGGAGCGGGTCCAGGATTTGAAGAAGGTCAAACGGGACATCTTCTCCCGTCTTCTGGGCGGAGAGGAGTCCCTGGCCGAAGGAGGCGATGCATTGTCTCTTGAGGAGATGCGCGCACTCATCGACTTTGGACAATGAGCACAGGCACAATAGAGACAGAGGACGATCTCAGTCAGCAGAATGGAATCGGACCATATGCCGAGGAATTTCGAGACCGAAAGGGGACTTCATGGAAAACTATCTGGCAGGCAAAACGCGTGACGAGGCTCTCGAACGGGCCCGGCATCTGAACAAGGAGGGGCTGGGAACACTGTTGGCTCCCCACTTCCCGCGGGAAGGAGGCCTCTCCGAGTCGCAACGGGCCGATCTGGCCACCGATGAGGTCGAAGGCCTGATCAAGGCCATGGGGATGAAGCTGATTCGCGGGGGGCTTTCCCTCGACCCCAAGGATTTTGACATCGAGTCAGGGTGGGCCCGGGCCATGGAACGGCTCTCTCCCCTCGTGGTGCGAGCCGAAGAATACGGCTACGGCGTCTGGCTTGAGGCGGAAGATCCCGAGACGGCCGGAGCCGCTCTCGACCTCTACCTGGGGCTGCGCCCCCGATTCCCCCATCTGGGGATCACCCTTTCGGCCCGGCTTCCCCGGGTGCTCTCGGACCTCGCAACCGTCACGGCGTCCCGAGGCAGGGTCCGCCTCGTCAAGGGGCTCCCCGAAGAGGAAGGCCGATCGAAAAAAGCGCCCGAGGAGTCAGAGGGGCCAGAGGGGATGGAGGATCTCAACGGACGGTACAGACTCCTCCTCGAGATCCTCTTCCGTGACTCGAACTTCTTTGCCATTGCGACACACGACCCTGAGCTGATCGAGGAGGCCCACCGGCTTTCGGAGATCCAATCCCGAATGTTTGAGTTCCAGCTTTATATGGGAGTCTCCGATGCGCTGGCGCGCCGGCTTGTCTATGAAAGAGGCCACCCCACGACCATCTATCTTCCCTATGGAGAGGGCGCCGGCCGCCACATGGACCGGCTTGCTCGCGGCGGCCGGATCGCCTCCTCCGGATAGACCGGGAAGGGGTAGAGCCCTGTCCTCAGGCCTTCTTGTCGGGGGCCGGGAGGTTGAGGAATTCCCGGGTGATATTGACGAGCATCGTCCGGTGTTCCGCGAGCCCCAGGTTGATCCGGTACTCGTTGATCACCTTGACCCGCATATCCTCCCATGCCGCCCAGCAGGCACCGCAGATCTTTTCCTGAACCTCCTTGCCGAAGGGGGAAGGGAAGGGGGGCTCGGGAAGGCCTTCAGCATCAGCTCCGCATCGGGCGCAATGGACAATGGCCATAAAGAAACCTCTCTTTCTATACGTTTGCGTCTTTTTCAGGACGGATAAGTGGACTCAAAGTGTGCCGGTCATGCCACACAGGGAGAATGCCTCCCCCTTGTCATTCTAGCAGACTCTTCTCCCGGGAGGCACTCCTGATGTCCATTGTTGCGTGCCGGCCTCCCGTCAGGTAGGATCAGAACCGGAAGTCAGATTCTCTCCCTCCACCTCCAAGTCAGGAGACTCCTTGGCCAGGGAACATCCCCTTACAAACGGACGCCTCTTTGTCTCCTTCGACCCCTCGGGATCCATCCGGGAGCTGACCTACCCCCATGTCGGAAAGGAGAGCCATGTCGGAGGACGCATCTGCCGAATCGGCCTCTCCTCGGTCGCCGGCTTCGAGTGGATCACACCCGAACATGTTCTCTCCCGGGAATATGAATCCCGGGCGCCCGTTGTCCGCACCCGGATTGTGCTGCACTCCCTCCCCTCGCTCTCGTTTCTTCTGACGGACTGGGTCGACACCAACGACGACATCCTCTATCGCCATCTCCGGGTCGAGAACGCCTCGGAGACCGAAATCCCGCTCCGGATCTTTTTTCACTTCGATATGGACATCGCCAACTCCGACATCGGGAATACGGCCTCGTACCTTTCGGACCATGGCGCGATGCTTCACTACAAGGATCACTTTTACTTCCTCATGACGACCCTCGACGGCGACAGGCCCCGGATCGACGGCTACGCCTGCGGAACCCGCCATGCCCATCGCGAAGGGACCTGGCGGGATGCCGAGGACGGAGAGCTGGGAGGCAACCCCATCGCCCAGGGAGCGGTGGACTCGGTCTATGCCGTTTGGCTGACCGTGCCTCCGGGAGGCGTCGTGGAGCGGACCTCCGTTCTTGTGGCCGCCTCCTCTTATGGGCGGGCCACCGATTTGCTCTCCCGGGTGGTCGCCTCCCCCCCCTCCCTCTCCCTCTCCCGATGCCGAAGCTTCTATGACTTCTGGCTCGACACTCCTGTGACCTGTTCCAACCGCCTTCCGGAAAGCTATCTCAAGCTGATGCGCCACAGCCTCTTCATCCTGAAAAACCACATGAGCGCCAACGGAGCGATCGTGGCCGCCGTGGACTCCGACTCCCTCTCCCTGTCCCGGGATACCTACTCCTATCTCTGGCCCCGGGACGGGGCCATCATCGCCCACGCCCTCGATATGGCCGGGNNCGACCTCCTCCCGGGGCTCCTCTCCCGGGAAGGCTTCCTGCTCCACAAATATCACCCCTCCCTCTCTCCCGGATCTTCCTGGCATCCTTCAGGGGTTCCCGGGACCCCTGAGTTCCCGATTCAGGAGGACGAGACAGCCTTGTCCATCTGGGCTTTCGAGCGCCATATCGAACGATACCGCGACATCGATTCCCTCTACGGGCTCTATCGCTCCTTCGTCCTCCCCTCCGCCCACTTTCTTGCAGGCTTCCGGAGCTCCGCCAGCGGCCTTCCCTGCCCCTCCTACGACCTGTGGGAGGAACGGGCGGGGATCTGGACCTTTACCGTGGCCACGGTCATTGCGGGACTTTTTTCGGCCTCCCGCATGGCACGAAGATTCGGAGACACCTCCTTTGCCCAGGAGTTCGAGAAAATTGCCGGCTCAATGAAAGAGTCTCTGGCCGAACGCCTCTTCGATCCCGGCCCCCAGACATTCCTTCGGGGGCTCAAACTCGAAGCCAACGGCTCCCTCTCCCCCGACCCCGTCCCGGACTCCAGCCTGTCGGCCCTCTTCTGGCTCGACATCTTTTCTCCCCAGGATACCCGGCTGGCGCCGGCCATGGAGCATCTCTTTCGCCGGCTCACCCTCCCCGAAGGAGGGGTTATTCGCTACGCCAACGATTCCTACTATCGGGAAAACCCCGCCCATCCAGGAAATCCCTGGATCATCGCGACCCTCTGGAAGGCGAGATGGCTGATTCGGACCGTCCCCGATCCTCTGCATTCCGAGAATGTCCGCGCCCTCCTCGACTGGGTCGTGGAGAGGGCCGCGGGCTCGGGAATGCTGGCGGAGCAGTATCACCCCCGGACACTGGAGGTCCGTTCGGCCTCCCCCCTGACCTGGAGCCATGCCGAATGGGTCCTCACCATGGTGGAGCTCTGCCAGGCCTCCCCGGAAAAACACCCCTGGGACGACGGACATTGAAAGAAGAATCCCTGGCACAAAAAAAAGACCGCCTCAAAAACATCCTCGCCCGGCTTAAGCAGGCGATCCCGGACCCCCGGACCGAGCTCGCGTTCCACAACCCCTTCGAGCTCCTCGTCGCCACGGTCCTCTCCGCCCAGACCACCGACCTGACGGTCAATCGTGTCACCCCCGAGCTCTTTGCACGATTTCCCACCCCGGCCGCACTGGCAGAGGCCAGCCTTTCCGAGCTCGAGACAATTCTTCGCCCCACCGGATTCTTCCGCAGGAAGGCTCAGCATGTGAAGGAGCTCGCCCAAGCTCTCGCCACCCGATACCAGGGGGTTGTCCCCGAAACCATGGAAGAGCTCGTGACCCTTCCCGGCGTCGGACGAAAGACGGCCAGTGTCGTTCTCTTCCACGGCTTTTCCCGGCCGGCCATCTTCGTTGACACCCATGTGGGGAGAGTCTCAAAAAGGCTTGGCCTTACCGAATCCGATGATCCGGAGAGAGTCGAGCGGGATCTTTCTGAACTCATTCCCGAGAAAGACTGGGGCATAGCCGCGTCCCGACTGCTCCTCCATGGACGGCGGGTCTGCCTGGCCCGGCGGCCTCTCTGCAAGACATGTCCCTGCACCGACCTTTGTCCTGCTTTCCCCACCTTCGCCTCCGGCCCCTTGCGGAGGGAGAGGGGGGGAGTATAATCAAAAAAGGAAGAAGGCGGGAGAGGATCTCTCGTCCCCTTGCTTCACCCTTTTCAAGGGAGTCTTTCGGAGAGCGGTCACTTTCTCCGGACAAATCAAGGAGGCATTCATGAAAGTCAATGCAGAAACCCTCGACCGGGTGGTCCGGGTTCTGCTGGGTGTCGTGCTCATCTCGCTCGTCTATGTGGGCCCCAAGACACCGTGGGGCTGGATAGGGCTTCTCCCGCTGGCCACAGGGATCTTTGGCTTCTGCGGTCTCTATGCCCTTTTGGGAATCAACACCTGTCCCACGAAGCGTCACGACTCCTGAACCATCGACCGCGATACCTCCGGGGGGTGCGGGAGGCTCACCCTCCTGTCGCCCCCCATCGTTTCTGAAGGTCCCTGCCGGGAATCACCCGTCGACTTTCTTGCAAACACTTTCCAGACAACAAGTTAAAACAGGATTTCATCGGGAAGGCGTCGCAAAGTGCCGCCCCGGTCTTCCTTGAACCAACGCCGGGGCTCTGGTAAGATATTTCGGGCATTGTGGAGTTCCTGACCGTTCCGTCTTGAGCCCTGCCCTCCCGGAATCCGGCGGTCCCCCGCTCTCTCCGGACCTTCATCACTCTCGAACCGGCCATAAACCCGCCTGATCACAGATCAGATCAAGGCCTGGACCAGCCCAGATCCGGAAGATTTGTCGGGCCTCTGCCCGCCTCTTTCGGCCTCCCTGGACATGGCATGAGGAATGTGCTTCTTGGACTATCCGATCGAACGCATACGCAACTTCTGCATCATCGCCCATATCGACCATGGCAAATCGACCTTGGCCGACCGGCTTCTGGACCTGACGGGAGCCGTCTCCAAACGGGAGTCCCGGGAACAGATCCTCGATGCCATGGATCTCGAAAGGGAGCGCGGCATCACCATCAAGGCCCACAACGTGCGCCTCAACTACCGGGCCAAGGACGGCCAGGACTACCTTCTGAATCTGATCGACACCCCCGGCCATGTCGACTTCACCTATGAGGTCTCCCGATCTCTGGCGGCCTGCGAGGGGGCCCTCCTTGTGGTGGACGCCTCCCAGGGGGTCGAGGCCCAGACGATTGCCAATGCCTACCTCGCCCTCGAAAACGACGTTCACATGATTCCCGTCATCAACAAGATCGACCTTCCCGGCGCCGACATTCCCCGGGCCAAGGAGCAGATCGAGGATGCCGTCGGTCTCGATGCCGAGGAGGCCATCCTCATTTCAGCGAAGGAGGGGATCGGAATCACCGATGTCCTCGAAGCCATCGTGACGCGGGTGCCCCCTCCCTCCGGAGACCGCTCTGCGCCCCTTCGTGCCCTCCTCTTCGACTCCTGGTTCGATGTCTACCTCGGAGCCGTCATCCTTGTGCGGGTTTTCGACGGTGAAATCCGTCCGGGAAAGTCCATTCGCCTTCTCTCCACGGGGAAGGACCACCCCGTCCTTTCGGTGGGGGCCTTCACCCCAAAACGGGTTGACCTCCCCTCCCTCTCCGCCGGAGAGGTGGGCTTTGTCGTCACGGGAATCAAATCGGTGCGGGAGACCCCGATCGGAGATACCCTGGCCGATGCGGGGAATACCCAGATTACCCCCTATCCGGGATTCCAGGAGACCAAGCCCATGGTCTTCTGCGGACTCTTTCCCACCGACAGCGACCAGTATGAGGACCTCAAGGAGGCCCTGGACAAGCTCCGGATGAACGATGCCTCCTTCACCTTCGAGATGGAAAGCTCCCTGGCGCTGGGATTTGGATTTCGATGCGGCTTTCTGGGACTTCTGCACATGGAGATCGTCCAGGAGCGACTGGAGCGGGAATTCTCCCTCTCCCTGATCAGCACGGCTCCAACCGTCGTCTACCAGGTGCGGCTGACCAGCGGAGAAGAGGTCACGGTGGTCAACCCCGCCGACCTCCCTCCCGTCACCCAGATCGACACCATCTTCGAGCCCTTCATCTTGGGTTCACTTTATATGCCCACCGAATACCTCGGACCGGTCATGACCCTGTGCCAGGAGAGACGGGGGATCCAGCGAGAGCTCCGCTATCTCGATTCCCGCCGGGTGCAGGTCCAGTACGAACTGCCGTTGAACGAGGTGGTTCTCGACTTCTACGACCGGCTCAAGAGCCTCTCCAAGGGATACGCCTCCTTCGATTACGAATGGCTGGATACCCGACCGGCGGAGCTCGAAAAGGTCGACGTCCTCGTTTCGGGGGAACGGGTCGATGCCCTCTCCTTCATCGTTCATAAGGACAGGGCTTACTCCCGGGGACGCCTCCTCGTGGAGAAGCTCAAGGAGGTCATTCCCCGACAGATGTTCGAGGTGGCCATCCAGGCGGCCATCGGCTCCCGCATCATCGCCCGGGAGACCATTGGAGCCATGCGAAAGAACGTTCTGGCCAAATGCTACGGCGGTGACATTACCCGAAAGCGCAAGCTTCTCGAAAAGCAGAAAGAAGGCAAAAAGCGGATGAAACAGATCGGACGGGTTGAGGTTCCGCAGGAGGCCTTCATGGCGGTCCTCCGGGTCTCGGAAGGGAGCCGGGAAAAGTGAGCGAACCCTCCCAGCCCCCCTCCTCTCGGGAAACGTCGGCCCCGAAAAAGAAAAGTCTGGCCCGGGAGCTGACGGAAGGCCTTCTGACAGCCTTTGTGATCGCTGCCTTTCTCAAGCTTTTCGTAATCCAGGCCTTCCGGATTCCCTCGGGCTCGATGATCCCGACCCTTCTCATCGGCGACCAGATCCTCGTCTCGAAACTCTCCTACGGGGTCAAAAATCCTTTTCATGACCGCTATCTGTTTCGGACGGGCCATCCCCACCGAGGAGATGTGGTCGTCTTCAAGTGGCCGAAGGACGAGACCAAGGACTTCATCAAGCGCGTGATCGGGATTCCCGGGGACCATATCCAGATCATCAAGAAGAAGCTCTATGTCAACGGGGTCCTTCAGAACGAACCCTATATCCAGTCCATCGACCCGGAGACCACCGACCAGACGCCCCGGGACAACTTTGACACGATCGTCCCGCCTCACTCCTACTTCGTCATGGGAGACAACAGGGATGACTCTTACGACTCGCGCTTCTGGGGGTTCGTCAAGAGCCGGAAGATCGTCGGACGGGCGATTCTCATTTACTGGTCGTGGGACAAGGAGCACGATGCGATTCGCCTTGCCCGCCTTGGCCGCATCATTCACTAGGAAGGGCAGGGCAAAGTCTTTGATCGGGAGGCCATCATGAACCCAAACTGGATGGGAGAGGTTCTCCTCTCCCGGCTCATCGAGACCATGGACCGCTTTCCCTCGGTCAGGATCATGGTCGTCGGCGATGTCATGCTCGACCATTACATCTGGGGCAAGGTGGACCGAGTCTCCCCCGAAGCCCCTGTTCCGGTGGTGGGCGTCACGGAGGATTCCTATCGGCTGGGGGGCGCGGCAAACGTCGCCCACAATATCAGTCGGCTCGGAGGGGCAGTCTCGATTCTCTCGGTGGCCGGAAATGACGAAGAGGGGCGGCGTCTTTCCCAGGAAATGCTCCGGACCGGAATCGACACTGCCGGACTCCTGCTCGAGGAAGGCCGGCCCACCACGACAAAGAGCCGTGTCATGGCGCACAACCAGCAGCTCCTGCGGGTCGACCGGGAGGTCAAGACAACCATCTCCCACGAAACATCCCGACAGGCGCTGGAGATCTTCGAAGCCCGCATCGGAAACCTTCAGGGAGTGATCTTCTCCGACTATGCCAAGGGGATGCTCTCGCCGCCCATGGTCCAGGAGATGATCGCCCTTGCCCGGGAGAGAAGCGTCCCGGTCTTTGTCGACCCCAAGGTCGCCTCGATCGACTTCTTTTCGGGGGCCACCCTGCTGACCCCCAACCACCTCGAGGCCTCCCGTGCCTCCGGCATCGACATCAGCGACGAATCGACCCTTCTCATGGCCGGGCAGACACTTCTCGACCGAACCCGTTCGGAGGCGGTCCTCATCACCCGGGGAGAGGCGGGCATGACCCTCTTCGAGGGGGGAGAGGCCCTTCACGCCTCCCATATCCCCGCGGTCGCCCAGGATGTTTACGATGTGACCGGGGCCGGGGACACGGTCATGGCGACCCTGACACTGGCCCACGCGGCAGGCGCCACCCTTCTCGAGTCGGCCGTTCTTTCCAATCTGGCGGCCGGAATCGTCGTGGGAATGGTGGGAACCTCCACCGTCACCCGAGACCAGCTCCGGGAGGTGCTGTCCTTCTCCTCCCTCTTTGACACCCCCAGCGGTGTCTTCCGACCGGCAGGCTTTCGCCCCCGGGTCAGGGTTTAGGAGGATCCGTGACCTCATTGTCGAACCATCCATTTTTTGCCGCCTTTCCCGGGGCCCTATCCCAGAGGGAAATCTCTCCGGAGGAGGAGAACCCGGAGGTGGCGGTCGTGATCCCGGCCCGCATGGGATCGACCCGTTTTCCAGGAAAGCCGTTGGCCCAAGTTGCCGGGAGGCCCCTGATCATCCGGGTCGCCGAACTGGCCCGGAGGTCCGATGCCGTCGACCGCGTTCTGATCGCCACCGACAGCTCCGAGATCCTGGCCGTGGCCGAACAGTATGGCGTGGAGGCTGTCAGGACCTCTCCCTCGGCCCACTGCGGGACCGACCGGGTGGNNGGATTGTCGTCAACCTCCAGGCGGACGAGCTTCTGGGCGACCCGCGAATGATCGACCAGGCCGTGGCGCCTCTTCTGGCGGATGGGAGGATTCCCATCTCGACCCTCCGGCGGCGCATCACGGCCCCCGAAGACATCAAAAATCCCAATATCGTCAAGGTGATTGCCAATCAGAGGAATCTGGCCCTTTACTTCTCCAGAAGCACGATTCCCATGGACCGCGATGGCACCGCCCTTCAACGCTCCGATATTTTCTGGGACCAGCATCTGGGCATCTATGCCTTCCGAAAGACCGCACTTCTGGAGTTTGCCCGTCTTCCCGTCTCTCCGCTCGAGGAGACGGAAAAGCTGGAACAGCTGCGGGCCCTGTATTACGGGTTCGCCATCTATGTCGCCCGAACGGACTTTCCGTCCTGGCGGGTCGATACGCCCGAAGATCTGGCTCAGATCCAGGAGGGATCACCGGGAGGATTCCCTTTCTCTACCTGATCAGGAGTTCCCCCATGAAGATGGCCTCATAACGAAAACGATGGCGCGCTGAAGAAAGGAGATAGCCGGGTTAGGGAGGCGCCTCCCCCCCCGATACCGGAGGGACGCCCGGCGACAGTCTCGATGAAATATATCTTCATCACAGGGGGAGTGGTCTCCTCCCTCGGCAAGGGAATTGCCTCCGCCTCGCTGGGCTGTCTTCTCGAAAGCCGCGGATACCGGGTGGACTTCCTCAAGTTCGATCCCTACATCAATGTCGACCCCGGCACGATGAACCCCTACCAGCACGGAGAGGTCTATGTAACCGATGACGGCGCGGAAACGGATCTTGACCTGGGCCACTACGAACGCTTTACCCATCTCTCCATGGGAAAAAAGAATAACCACACGACCGGACGGATCTATTACGACGTCATCGCCCGGGAGCGCCGAGGCGAGTTCCTCGGAGGAACCGTCCAGGTGGTTCCGCACATCACCAATGAAATCAAGCGTGTCATCCTCGAACGGGGAGCCGAATCCGACATCGTCCTTGTGGAGATCGGCGGAACGGTGGGCGACATCGAGTCCCTCCCCTTCCTCGAGACAATCCGGCAGTTTCCCCGGGAGGTCGGGAAGCACAACGTCGCCTATGTGCACCTGACACTGGTCCCCTATGTCCGGGCCTCGGAAGAGCTCAAGACGAAGCCCTCGCAACATTCCGTCCACAAGCTTCGGGAGATCGGCATCAGCCCCAACATCATCCTCTGCCGGGCTGAAGAGGAGATCCCGGAAGAGGTCAAGAACAAGATTGCCCTCTTCTGCGACGTGGATCCCGAAGCGGTCATCGCCGCCCCCGATGTCCCCACGATCTACCAGATCCCCCTGGAGTTCTATCGGCAAAAGCTCGACAGATATCTCCTGCGCCACCTGCACATGCCCATCCGCCCGGCCCGGATCGATCCCTGGAGAAGGATGGTCGGACGAATCCGGAAGGCCCGCAAGGAGGTGTCGATCGGAATCGTCGGAAAGTACCTGAACCTCAAGGACTCCTACAAGAGCCTTGTCGAAGCCTTAAACCATGCCGGAACGGAAAAGGGGCTCAAGGTCCGCCTCGAATGGCTCGATGCCGAAGCGATCGAGGCCGCCCGCACTCCGGAGGAGATTCTCGAAGGGCTGGGGGGCATCCTCGTGCCGGGAGGCTTCGGATCCCGGGGGATCGACGGAAAGATCCGGGCGATTACCCATGCCCGGGAAAACAACATTCCCTTTCTGGGCATCTGCCTTGGCATGCAGCTGGCCGTCATCGAGTTCGCCCGGACGCGTCTTGGCCTGACGGGAGCCACAAGCCGGGAGTTTTCCCCTCACCCCGTCGACCCGGTCATCGACCTTCTTCCGGAGCAGCTCAATACTCCGGATCTGGGAGGAACGATGAGGCTGGGCCTCTATGAGGCAGATCTCGTCCCGGGCTCGGTCGTGGAGGCCCTCTATGGTCGGTCCCGCATCCGGGAGCGCCATCGCCACCGTTTCGAGGTCAATGCCGACTATGTCTCCCGCATTGAAAAGGCCGGCCTCGCCATCTCCGGAACATACGGGGAGAGAAAGCTTGTGGAGGTGGTCGAAATTCCCCGCCATCCCTTCTTCGTGGCCTCCCAGTTTCACCCGGAGTTCTCCTCCCGGCCTCTTTCTCCCCACCCCCTCTTTTTGGGATTTGTGGCGGCGGCGAGTCGGCATCAGGACTCTCGAGGGCGGTAGTGCCAATGGAGACACTTCGGAAGACAGGCCCTGTGGCCATTGGAGACCCAAAGACCCCGAGATTTTATGTGGGAGAAGGCCATTCCCCCCTCTTCATCCTGGGTCCCTGCGTGATCGAGAGCCGAAGCCATGCCCTGGAGGTGGCCCACCGGATTGCCGAGATCAGAAATGCCCTTCGGATCTCGGTCGTCTTCAAGGCCTCGTACGACAAGGCCAATCGCACCTCCCGGAAAAGCTTCCGGGGGATTGGAAGGAGCAAAGGACTGGAAGTCCTTGCGGAGGTCCGCTCCCGCCACGATCTTCCGGTCCTCTCCGATATCCACACTCCCGATGAGGTTCCCGACGCCGCTTCCGTTCTCGACATCCTTCAGATCCCGGCCTTTCTCTCACGGCAGACCGACCTTCTCGAGGCGGCCGGACGATCAGGACGACCGGTCCATCTGAAAAAAGGACAATTCATGGCCCCCGAGGACATGGGGCCGGCCGCCCAGAAGATCAGCGATACGGGAAACACCCGCATTCTTCTCTGCGAGCGGGGAACAACCTTCGGCTACCACAATCTTGTCGTCGACTTTCGCTCACTGGCGGTCATGGCCCGCCTTTCCCATCCGGTCATCTTTGACGGGACCCATTCCGTTCAGAGTCCGGGAGGGGGAGGCGACCGCTCCGGGGGAGACCGTCGCTACGTTCCCCTTCTCGTCAGAGCCGCCATGGCCGCCGGATGCGACGGACTCTTCCTCGAAACCCATCCGGATCCCGACAGGGCTCCCAGCGACGGCCCGAACATGATTCCTCTTTCGGAGCTTCCCGCCCTTCTCGGGCAGGCGCTCGAACTCCATGAATTCCGGACCGGTCGAGTCTCGGATCCGGCCTTTGCCCCCTCCCGGGAGGCCCATCCATGACGGCCGGCTCTCCCGACAAGATCGGCCTGAGGGTCGAGACTGCCCGCCGGGTGCTCGAAGAGGAAAGCCAGGCCATCCGGGACCTTCTTCCCAGAATTGACTCTTCCTTTGCCGAAGCGGTGGGGGCCATTCTCGACAACCCCGGAAAGCTTGCCGTCACAGGTATCGGCAAGTCCGGCCATATCGCCCGGAAGGTCTCGGCCACATTCTCCTCCACCGGAACCCCCGCCTTTTTTCTCCACCCGGGAGAGGCCCTTCACGGGGACTTGGGAATGCTCGAGTCCCGGGACATTCTTCTGGCCTTCTCAAAATCCGGGGAGACCGAGGAGATTCTCGCTCTGCTCCCCCTTCTTGGACGTATGGAGGTCCCGGTCATCGCCATTGTGGGGAACAAAGCGTCCACGATTGCCAAAAAGGCCACCTGGGCTCTCTCCGCCGAGGTCTCCCATGAGTCCGGCCCCTTGGGAATTGCCCCGACATCGAGTACAACGGCGATGCTGGCGATGGGAGATGCCTTGGCCATGACGGTTCTTTCGGAGAGGGATTTCGGAATCCCCGACTTCGCCTCCCTCCACCCCGGCGGATCCCTGGGACGCCGTTATTTTCTCCAGATCGGAGCCCTCATGCATACGGGAGACCGGATCCCCCGGGTTGCCCCGGAAACCCCCTTGAGGGAGGTCATCGTCGAAATGACGGCCAAAAAGCTGGGGATGACGACCGTACTCGACGCCAAGGGAGCCCTGATGGGGATCCTCACCGACGGAGACCTTCGTCGCGCCCTCGATCGCCGCGGAAGCTCCGCCCCGTCGATCCTCGACATTCCCGCCCAAACGGTCATGACGACAACCCCGGTCACCCTTGATCCCTCCACACTGGCATCGGACGCCCTCACCCTGATGGAGTCACGCCAGATTACCAGCGTCGTTGTCGTCCACCCCGACCGGACTGTGGCCGGGGTCCTCCACATTCACGACCTTCTTCGGGCAGGGGTCCTGTGAGGCGCCCCCTCTCCCTCTCGGTCCGGCGTCGTCTTCCCCTCGTGCGCGGACTGATCCTTGACGTCGACGGGGTCCTCACCGATGGGCGCCTCCATTATGGGCCGGGAGAGGAGGAGCTCAAGTCCTTTCATGTCCGGGATGGCCACGGAATCGTCCGGCTCCTGAGAAACGGGGTCCCTGTAGGGATCATCTCCGGACGCTCCGGAGAGGCGACCCGAAGGCGCCTTGAAGATCTTGGCATCAAGGAGATCCACCTGGGGGTCCGTGACAAGGGGGCAGTTTTCAAAGAGCTGTTGATCGCATGGGGGTTTGATCCGGTCCAGGTTGCCGTCATGGGCGACGACATCACCGATCTTCCCATGATGACGACAGGGGCCCTCTCCATCACGGTTCCCGATGGAGACCGGTGGCTTGCCT
This sequence comes from Nitrospirae bacterium UBA4572, assembly GCA_002387725.1. Lineage (GTDB taxonomy): Bacteria > Nitrospirota > Leptospirillia > Leptospirillales > Leptospirillaceae > UBA4572. Next base: position 14,632 of record DGKK01000058.1, on the reverse strand, counting down.
CGAAAGTTGATTGGGTGACCAACGCTCCCGGAGGGGCGGGTGCCGTCCGGGAGGTCGCCGACGTCCTTCTTTTTCTCCGAAAGAGAGGACTCCCCCACAACCACGAGGACGGACTGTGCTGAACCTTGCAAACGTCATCACGCTGGCCCGCATCTTTCTGATCCCGGCGGTCATCGTCTTCGACCACTCTCCCAAGGCCGGCCCCAGCCCCATTGCCGCCACACTCTTTGTGATCGCCTCGCTCACCGACCTCGTTGACGGATATGTGGCCCGGCGATTCAACCAGGTCACCTCCATGGGCAAGCTCCTCGACCCCATTGCCGACAAGATCCTTGTCAGCTCCGTCCTGATACTCCTTGTAGGCCATGGACTTCTTCCCCCCCTCCTTGCCATCGTGATCGTCGCACGGGAGTTTGCGGTCTCGGGGCTTCGCCAGGTCGCGGCGACGCAGGGAATCGTCATCCCCGCAGAGACAAGCGGAAAGGTAAAGATGGCCTTTCAGACGATCTCGATTGCCCTGCTCCTCGACAACAACCGACACCTCAAGATCCCCGGGACAAACCTTCTGCTCAATTTCCACTGGATCGGCCTTCTCGCCTTCTGGGTCGCCATTATCCTGGCCATTGTCTCCGGCATCCAGTATCTGCTCTGGTACATTTGGGTCACGGATCGGGAGGGTCCTCGATGAGCCTCCCCGCCCTTCTGGCCATCTCATACCTTCTTGGGTCAATTCCGACGGGTCTGATTCTGGCCCGAATCAAGGGGATCGACATCCGAAAGAGCGGCAGCGGGAATATCGGCTTTACCAATGTGATGAGAGTTGCCGGGAAAGATCGCAGCGGAAAGCTCATCGGACTTCTGACGCTGGCGGGCGATATGGGAAAGGGGGCCCTGGCGATCCGGCTGGCACTTCATCAGGGATCGGAGTGGGCACCCGCTCTGGCAGGACTTTCGGTCTTTTTCGGCCACATCTTCTCCTTCTGGCTTCGAGGAAAGGGAGGGAAGGGGGTCGCCACAGGACTCGGAATCTCCCTGGGAATCAACCCGGCACTAGGAGCCTTGGTCTGCCTCCCATGGGCTTTGATCTTCGCCCTCACGCGAACTTCCTCGCTGGCCTCCCTGGGGAGCTTCGCCCTCATGCCACTGACGGCTCTCCTCTGGCAACGGCTCCTCCCTTCTCCCGAGAATGCCCTCCCGAAACACACACTGCTTCTCTTTACCCTCATGACACTGCTTGTCTTTTTCCGCCACAAGGACAACATTTCCCGGATAAGAAAAGGCGAAGAAAGCAAGATGTAAAAAGATAATTTATTTTTATTAATACAACATTATTGTTAATACAAAACAACTTAAAAAATACCGTGATTGGCGTCACACTATATTGCCGACTAATGGGACTTGACATTTTTGTGATATGAGCCATAATCGCTAGTGGAAGGTCGATCTCTTCCCGAAAGGACATCGACGGGAGATTCGAACCGAGCAGCGGTTGTTGGCAGGGGAGGCAACGATGGAAACCACAGAGCCCATCAAAGACAAGCGATTTACAATCCTTCTCGTTCCCTCTCCATCGGACAGGATCCGACGATTCGACATTTCCGGTCGCTGGATTCGCTGGGGAACCTTTGCGGGTATTGCCTTCGCGGTTCTGGTCGCCGTATTTTCAGCGCTTTCCATCGTCCTCTTCGAGAAAGAAGCCCGGATGATTTCCCTTCAGCACAAGAGCCGGTTACAGAAAGAGGAAATCGTAAGAATCTATCGCAAGCTCCAGGATGTCCGCTCGAAGATGGTGGATGTGGCCAAGCTTGAGAGAAAGGTTCGCCTCATCATGAATACGGCCGAGTCCAACAGCTCAAATGTCGTCTTGGGTCTGGGGGGCCCCACCCAGACAGTTGCCCCCTCCGTCCTGATACAGAAAGGCAAGCAGGGTATGGAGGACCTCATGTCCGAGATGGACCGGCAGATCGGTGATCTGGGACAAGGGATCCTCAACCAGGAAGAGTCTCTCGCCAACCTCAAGCACGCCATCAAGGAGCGCCAGACAGAGTGGGCCTTTACCCCAAGCATCTGGCCCACGAGAGGCGTCCTGACCTCCCGTTTTGGCTACCGGACATCCCCCTTCGGTCTCGGTCGGGACTTTCATCCGGGAATCGACATTGCCGGCTCGATCGGCACGCCAATCATGGCCACCGCCTCCGGCACCGTCTCATTGGCCGGCTGGGATCAGGGCTTTGGAAAAACTGTGGTCATCGAGCATTCGGGCAGTCTCTCGACCCTTTATGGCCACCTCGAGAAGGTGGCAGTCTACGAGGGAGAGAAGGTCAAGAGGGGCGACATCATCGGCTATCTTGGAAACACGGGCCTCTCCACCGGACCCCACCTTCACTATCAGATCATGGTCAACCATACTCCGGTCAACCCGAAGCGCTACATCCTGAACAGGTTCTAGGGTCCATCCCCCGCGTCAGGCGCCCTCCCTTCAGGGTGCGCCTGAGTCCCGAAAGGAAGGACCGGCCCCCGGCTGGCCCTTCTGGTCAATCCTTCCTTTTTCCATTAGAATGAAGCCACGGTCTCCTCCGGAAGGGACGGGATCCACCACCAGGGCGAAGGCGACGGAGTCGGATTGGACAATCATTCCCAGGGCTTCAGGCTCAGAACAAAGATCCTTCTTTTCTCCGCACTCCTTTTGGGAATCATTCTCTCATCGAACCTCTACGCCATCATCAGCCTCTATGCCCTCCACAAGAATTTTCTTGAGATCAAGAACCAGTCGGTTTCAGGTCTCCTCCTGATCTCCCAGGTCGAGAACCGGGCGGGAGTGATCCTCGCCGAAGACAAACGCTATATTCTCTTTGCCCCGCTCACTTCCGCATCCCCCTCGCCCGTCATCACGGAACTGCCGATCCTGAAGGCCTTGCTGAAAACCCTTCCGCAGCCGGACCAAAAGACGAAATTTCTCGTTGAAGGGGCCCAGAGCGCCGAGATCGCCATTGAGGACTCCATCGAAAGAGAGCACCAGGCACTCCTCTCCGGAAACCGCTCATTGGCGATCACCATCAGCCGAGGCTCCACCGACCCGCTCCTCATCCATATGGCCAGCCTTCTCCGGACGCTTAAGGAGTCCTATCAGAAGGCCCTTGAAGAGAGGATTGCCGAAACGACAGCCCGCGAAGAACAAATGACAACCGTAAGCATCGAGATGACCGCCGTCGGCTCCCTCCTGGTCCTCCTGTTGCTCTTCTCCTTTTCCCGCATGGTCCTGACGCCCATCATGGCCCTGATCGAGGGAACCCGCCGGATCTCCCAGGGATCCTTCCACAACCCGGTTGTCCTCCCCAACCGGGACGAGATGGGGGATCTTGCCCGGGCGTTGAACGACATGGCGCACCAGCTCGGAGAACTCTCCCGAAAAAAATCGGAGTTCGTCACGATCGCCTCCCATGAGCTCAGGACACCTCTGACCAGCATCCGGGGATTCATCGCCATGCTCAAACGTCAGACCCTGGGACCATTGAATGAAGAGCAGCAAAAGAGTCTCTCCGTCGTGGCCGAGGAGATCGACCATCTGGTGACACTCGTGAACCAGCTTCTCGATCTGGGGCGAATTGAGGCGGGACAGATGCGCCCGGAGATTCGGGAACTTGAACTTGTTCCCTTCCTCGACCGGATCGGGGAGCGCTACCGCCTGACCGCCCAAAGCTCGGGGCGAATTTTTCGTATGGAAGTCGATCCTGAAATTCCGGCATTCATTCAGACGGATGCCCATCGTCTGGCACAGATTCTCGACAATCTTCTGGGCAATGCCTTCAAGTTCACCCAGGAGGGAGAAGAGGTGAGTCTTGTCGTTAAGAGAGACTTTACCCGAATTCATTTCGAGATCTCCGATACGGGCATCGGAGTTCCCCCCGAAAACATTCCCTTTCTTTTCGACAAGTTCTATCAGGTGGCCCCCTTCGACTCCCGGACGAAGGAGGGGCTGGGGCTGGGACTCGCGGTCACCAAGGGAATCGTCCTGGCTCTTGGAGGATCGATCGAAATCCGGCAAAACATCCCCAAAGGCACATGTGCCCGAGTGACCCTTCCCATCGAACCTGCGGAGGCTCCCCGTGGATAGATTCCTCAAGACTTCCCGTTCCGCTCCTCTGCGACTCCTTCTCCCTCTTCTGGCGCTCGTTCTCCTTCCGGCCTGCCAGGAGGTCCACATTCCTTCCCATGCGACGGAGTGCAGCCCCCCCGTCATCATTCTTCCCCCATTTGCCATCGCAGAACTCAGCCACCACGATGCCCAATATTTTTCAGGCATGCCCTACCTTTTTTCCCGGGGCTACTATCGGGCCGCCCGTGAGATTCTGAAGGCCCGGGCCAGCCACCCCGAGATCTCCCAGGATCTCCGCAACAGGCTCCTCTTTGCCGAAGCCCTGGCCGACCTTCATCTGGGAGCTCCAGGTCGTCGGGAGGGAGCGACCCTTCTCTCCGGACTCGACACTCCCAAAACTCCCTATGAAATCCGTGAGGCCTCCCAGAGACTCCTCGATCAGACCCGGAGAAATGCCCAGCTCCGCAGGGAAAACAATGAGCTCCGACAAAAGCTTTCCCAGGTGAAAAAGACGCTGAAGGAGTTTTCCAACCTGGAAAAAAGTCTGAAATGACCTCCCGTCCCCACATCCTTGTCGTGGACGACCACGCCAATACGCGCCTCTATCTGAAGACCCTTCTGACCCATGAAGGATATCTCGTTCGGGAAGCTGCCACCGGACAGGAAGCCCTCGACACACTCAGCCACGACCCCCTCCCCCCCCGGCGCTCCCTGATACTCCTCGACCTGAAGCTTCCCGACACCACAGGCAACGCCCTTGTCATGCCACTTCGCTCTCTCTATCCTCAGGTCCCAGTCGTCATCATGACCGCACACGCCTCCGTCGAGACTGCGGTGGAGGCGATCAGGAACGGAGCCTCGAACTATCTCGAAAAGCCCATCGACGAGAAAAAGCTGCTCTCCCTGATCGACGATCTTCTCCTCCCGAACGAGCTTCCCGAGGCAGCCCCCTTCGGACTTCTCCTGGCCGGCGAAAGCCCTCCCATGCACCTTCTGCGCGAAAGAATCCGGAAGGCCGCCTCCCACTCGATCCCCATCCTGATCACGGGAGAGTCCGGAACGGGAAAAGAGCTGGTGGCCCGATCCATCCACAACCTCTCCCCCCGCAGGGAGGAACCCTTCATTGCCGTCAACACCGGCGCCATCTCCAAAGAACTCGTGAACTCTGAGCTCTTTGGCCATGAAAAGGGAGCCTTCACCAGCGCCCAGAACAGGAAGGACGGATGGCTCCTGACCGCCGGAAAGGGCACCCTCTTTCTCGATGAAATCGGCACCATGGATCTGTCGACCCAGATCTCCCTTTTGCGGGTCATTGAAAACCGGACCTTTTATCGCGTGGGAGGAACGGAGGAGCTGGCCTTCCGGGCACGGATCATCGGCGCAACCAATGTCGATCCCCAGAAATTGGTCGACCAGGGTCGCCTTCGGGAGGACCTCTATTATCGATTGAATGTCTTCCCCATCGATGTCCCCCCTTTGAGGGAGCGCGGGAGGGATGTGGCGCTCCTGGCCAGAAAGTTTCTGGGGGAGGCTCTGGAAATCCCCGAGACGTCCGTCCACATCGCTCCGGCAGCGGAAGAGGTCCTTCTTGCCTACCCTTGGCCCGGCAATGTCCGGGAGCTCAGGAACCGCATGATCGAGATTTCGGTGACCTACGACATGGAGGATCCCGCTGGGATGTCCGGAAGAAACCGAACCTTTGAACTTGAGCGGGAGATGATCGCTCCCGTCCTGACACTCTCCCGGGAGCGAGTCGGAGAGGAATCATCTCCCCTTCCTCCGCCTCGGACCCTCAAGGAAGGAGAGCGGGAGCAGATCCGACGCGCCATCCGGGATTCGGCCGGAAACAAAAGCCTTGCGGCGCGGATTCTTGGGATCAGCCGGAAGTCTCTCTATGCCAAGATGCGCGAGTATCGGATCGGAGAAGATGAGCCCCCTCCCCTCACGGACCCCCCCCCTTCGCATTCCGACGGGTGACCCCAACTCCTATTGTCAGGGGCCGGAGGATTTCTAAAACCTTTTTTCAAAGATCCCTGTCAACAGGCTCTTTCCTGCCTATATTAAGATGCATTCATTGAAGGTCGCTTAGAATGCTGAACACAAACCGTTGCTTCTGATGCAGTGGGGACATGGCCCCCTCCACACAGACCCTTGGCTCGTCGTCGAGCCTCCGGAAGCGAAAACAATCCAAGGGACGCTATTCGTCCTTTGATGAGGTCGTCGTCGCCCTGAGAGATCTGGCTTCCTCTCTGCCCGATGCCCGACAGTCCTCTTATCCTGCCCGACGTTACGAGATGCGGGATGCGCTTCTCTCCGCGTTTTCTGTCTTTTACTTTCAGCATCCCTCCTTTCTCGATGCCCAACGGGAGAACCACCAGAAGAGGCTCGGACGCAATAATGCCTCCACAATCTTCGGGGTCTTCAAGATTCCTTCCGCCCCCCATATCCGGCGTCTTCTCGATCCAGTCCCTTCGTCGCGCGTCTCGTCCCTGATCTTTGATATCGGGGACTCCCTTTGGGAGCAGGGACATCTCGACTCCTACCGCACGTCGATCGGCGACTTGCTGGTTCTCGACGTGACCCAGACCGTCTCCTCCGACACGATCTCCTGTCCATAGTCTGCGGGAAACGGGGGTCCTTTTCTCTCTCGACGACTTCGGCACGGGCTACTCTTCGCTCCAGTATCTCAGGCAGTTGCCACTTGACCAGCTCAAAATTGACCGCTCCTTCGTCCAGGAGATCGGTCGGGACAAGGGGGATCGCACCATCGTCACGACGATCCTTGCCATGGCCAAGGCCCTGGATCTGACCGTCGTGGCAGAGGGAGTCGAGACCTCCACGCAGCGCGACATCCTCGACCAAAGCGGATGCCAGATCTTCCAGGGCTATTTCTTTGCCCGTCCCCTCCCCGAAGCCGCCTTTCTTGAGCGGCTCACTTCTTACTCTCCCCCACCTGCAAGCAGGCCATAAAGAAGCCGAACAACCGTCAGAAGAAGCAGTGTCCCCTGAAAGATCCGGATTCGTTTCCCCCCCAGCCTTCGGGTGAACCGGGCCCCCAGAAAGGAGCCCATCAGCGCCCCCACGACAATGGTCAAGGTATGGGGAGGAACTCCTCCCGACACCAGCGACTTGGTCAGGGCTGCCGTCGCCGCCATCGGAAACATCACGGCAAGGCTTGATCCCACTGCCACGAAGGAGGGGTAACCAAAGAGCAGGGTCAGAACAGGGTAAACGAGAAAGCCCCCCCCCACTCCCAGAATCCCGCTGGACAGGCCGATGGAGAAAATGGCCAGAAATTCCGCGGAAAGTAGGGGAGGGCGATGGGCCTCGCCGGGAGGTCTCTCGGGGGGACGAAAGAGGAGCAGGGTCAGCGCCAGCAAGGTTTCGGCAAGAAAGATCCAGAGGATGACCCTTCCGGAGAGTCTCCAGGAGACGACGGCACCCACGGCTCCTCCGGCGAGGGCCGATCCGGCCCGNNATCCGGCCCAGAAGAGAAGCCTCCCGAGCGGCACATGGGCCGACGGCCGATGGGCGATGATCCCGGTGAGGGAGGCAAAGGCCACCTGGATCATGGAGATCTCCGTGGCCATGAAAGGAGCAATCCTTACATGAGACACCAGAGGCAGAAGAAAGAGGAGGGCCGGGAGCAGGACGACTCCTCCCCCGATCCCCAGAAGTCCCGACAGGAAGCCCGACACCCCCCCCAGAAGAAGATAGATGCCTTCGAGTCCGGCGCTGTGCATTCCCCAATCTCCTTCCTCCAGAGAAAGACGTCACCCTGGGCTTGTCCTCGAGAATCAACTCCGGACGATCGCTCACCGGAACCGACGTCTAGGAGCTTCCGGTGTAGATCGCCATGGCTCCCAGAGAGAGCCCTGAGAGGGCAGGAATGTCCCCCAGGGCGCCCAGAGTTCCCGGAGGGCTCAGGACCGCCCCAAGCCCAAAGAGCGAAACCGACCCCGAAGAGCCGGCCATCAGAAAATTTTGGGCCGGATCCACAGAAAGCAGGGTCGGCGGAGCCGGCAGGGAGAGGGAGGTCTTCGAAAGCGGCGCGAGAGTCCCCCCTCCTCCATTATAAAGTGTGGTCACCTGATAGAGATCCACCGACGGGGAGGTGGGATCCGGAAGCAGAAGGAGGGAGGAGAGGGCCACGCCGGACAGGGGAGTGCCGCCATTATAGGAGCCGACGGTGGTCCATGTGTTTTGTGGGGAGGAGAGGGAGGCTCCATCAATGACCGTCGACAGTGGATAAAGGAGAAGGTCGAGGGGACTCGAGGCCCCATAAAGAGCCCCCACAAGAAACTCCACTCCGTCCGCCATGGGAAGAAGCAACCCTCCCTTCAGAGGGTTGCTTCCGGGGGGGAGCCCTTGGCAGGAGCTGAGGGGCGTGACCGATCCTCCGGTGAGGGAGAGGGAGATCAGGGATCCCACCGAAAAGGTCTGAAGGCAGCCTTCGGGAAACGATGTCGTTGTCTCGAGAACGACGACGACCTGGCCCGACACCGCCAGGGCATAGGGGGTCCCGGTCAGCCCTGTCACAGTCACGGGACCTGCCGGGGACAGAGGCAGGGGGGAGAGGAGAAACTCCCCCCNNCCCGGTGCGGGCCAGAAGGATCAGGGTGCTGTCGGCGACCGCGGCTCCCCAGAGGGTCAAATCCGCCGGGAGGGGTTGAGAGGAGAGGGATCCCGGATCGTTTCCGAAGGGAATGGCAAACCCCCTGGCCTCTCCCGACGACGTGGTGGAGCCCAGGGCCGTGACCAGAACCTCCGGAGGGGTCTGCGGGTTGGAGGGAAGGCCACAGGAGGAAAGCCCCGAGGCCAGGAGAAGGCTTAGAAAGAGCTCACGAAGCCTCATGAGGGCGTTCCGCCTTCCGTGTGGCCTGTCCCTGTCTCAAGGCCCAGAATACGGGCGGCCGGGGCCGCCACAAGGGCCCCCACGGCGATTGTCCCGACGACAACGGCAAAGACGACCGCGGAGGCGGAGGCCGGAAGCTCCCCGTGAACAAGCCCCAGAAGTGCCCCGGCCATGATGCCGGTCTCCCTCACCGTCGCCATGAACCCCATCTCCTGTCGGCTAAAACCGGATCGCCGGTCAAAGGGGACCAGGGAAAAGACGACCACCGGGCGGACCACGAGAAGGAGAGAGGCCAGGAAGAGAAGGGCCCCCCCCAGGGAGAATCCGCTCCCGGCATGGGGGATCAGCGTTCCCATCACCAGAAAGATGAAAAAGGTCGCCAGATAGACGAGCAGGTCATTCATTGTCTCAAAGTCTCCGGGGCGGCTTCCGCCCCCCAAAGGAGGCTCCATCGCCCCCAGGGAAGGTTCCTCTCGTCGGGTTTGCCCGGCAGCGACCCCCAAAAGATACCCCAAAAGGAGTGTCTGGAGATGGAAGAGCAGGGAAATCCCGAAGCCCCCGAGCAGAATGGCCACAAGAAAGACCGGAACGCTCCGGCGAAAAATGCCCAATCGGGGGTGGCGGGTCAGGAGGACAAAGAGCCAGCCCAACGACAGTCCCACCAAAGTGGCGCCGGCAACGGACCACAAAAACCCCAACCCCATCCGGAGAATCCCCCCCGACGGAGGGGCCGACAGCCACGACAGGAGAAAGAGGGAGAGAAGGCTTCCCGTGACATCCCCGATGGCACTTTCTGCCACAAGTGTCTCGACCACCCGGGCAGGAATGGGGAGACGCCGGAGAATGGGAAGGATGGAGGCGGGATCCGTCGTGGAGAGGATGGCACCCAGCAGGAGCCCCTGAGCCAGGGTATACCCAAGGAAGAGATGGGCGCTCGCTGCGAGCATGGCCGTTGTCAGGAGAAGCCCGGCGGTGACAAGAAGTCCGACGGAGATGGCATGGCTCTTGAGAAGTGCCAGACGTGTTCCCGTCCCCGCTTCGTAAAGGACCAGAAAGACGGCACCCAGCAAAAAGACGTGGTCCTGGCCCATCAGGCTCTCGCCCGAGGCCAGATTGAGGCCGAATGGCCCCAAAACCAGGCCCAGGAGCATGAACCACAGGATGTCCGGAACCCGGAGCCTGCCGGCAAGACGGGTCAGAAGAAGGGCCCCCGACAGGACCACGGAGACGATCACGCACAAGGCGGCTGTGTGGCTCAAGAGACCCCGTCCCGATATCCGGACCGAATGTTGGCCGTTGATGTCTGGTAGAAATTTGTCATTGGTGTATAATAGCCCTAAACACGCCTTCGACTCTACATCGTCAATCCCCGAGGACTTTCCTTCATGCCTGTCTACTCCCTCGTCAGCCGGGATCCCGACCATACGGGAGAAATCGACCTATGGCACCCCGATCACCTGACCGAAGAAGAATTCGGAGAACTTCTCCTTGAAGCGATGCGTTGGACCAGCTCCTCCCCCTGGAAGGATCAGGTCCTTGAGACAGCTCGATACCTGATCGACAAGCATGGCTTCCGGGATGCCGGAGGGCTGATCCGCATCTCCTATCCGGCCGAATGGTCCAAGAACAAGGTTCAGGGACTTCTTCAGGATCTTCTTAACCGGGACCGTTCGGACTAGAACATGACCAGCCTCATCGCCATGGATCAGAGCCTCTTCCTCTGGCTCAACAACTCCCTGTCCCGCCCTTGGCTTGACCCTGTGATGGAAGCGGCAACATCCCTGGGGAACGGGTTCTATCTCTTTCCTCTGGGCCTCCTTCTCATGGCCCTCTTTGCTCGTCGGAACTTTCGCCGCGACTTCATTCTCTGGGCCTCGACCTCCTTCATCTCCTTCATCATCGGGACGACCCTCAAGCACCTGGTCCACCGCAACCGTCCCCTCGCGGCACTGCACGATGGCATCGCCCACCACCAAATTGCGGTGCATGTACTGGGACCGTCGCTCTACGCCAACTCCTTTCCCTCGGGACATACCTTTACCGCCTTCTCCACCGCCTCCCTATTCGCGGGCCTTTATCCCGGACTGACCATCCCCCTCTATGCCATGGCCAGCCTCACAGGACTCTCTCGGATCTATGTGGGAGCCCACTTTCCCCTGGATGTTCTGGGAGGAGCCGTCATAGGACTTCTCTCCACGGAGATTGTCCGTCGAGCGATTCTCCCGCGGGTTCGGAATGGACTTCCCCCACCCACCGACACAAAGGCAACCCCATGAATCTTCTGGATCACCCTCCGTCCACCTGGGGCGAGATCCTGGAAAAGAGGGGGCATCCGGCCTATCGCGGTCGACAGGTGGCCCACTGGGTCTACCAGCGCCTCACGACCGACCCCCGGAAGATGTCCAACATTCCGCCAGGGGTTCGAGACCTGCTCTCCTCCGGCACGCTCTCTCTCGACCTTCCGACCGTTCTCTCCACCGCCCAGTCCCTTGACGGAACCGTCAAGATGGCCCTCCGGCTCCAGGACGGTCCGGTGATCGAGTCGGTCCTGATTCCCAGAAAGGGCCAATGGACCCTGTGCCTCTCCACCCAGGCCGGATGCGGGATCGGGTGCCGCTTCTGTCGCACGGCCTCCATGGGTCTCACGAGGAACCTCTCCACGGCAGAAATCCTCTCACAATGGCTTCTGGCCGCACGATTTGTCGAGACACTCCCTCCCGGAGAGTCCCACATCGACCACATCGTCTTCATGGGAATGGGCGAACCATTGGCCAACCTTGAGGCCCTGATTCCTGCCATCCGCTCCCTGACCCATCCCGATGGCGCCGGACTCTCTCCGCGCCGCATCACGGTCTCGACCTCGGGACTGGTTCCCCGCATTGACACCCTGGGCGAGGCCAATACGGGTGTCCGTCTGGCCATCAGCCTGTGTGCCCCTGACGATGCGCTTCGGCGGGAAATCATGCCGGTGGGACGGATCTACTCCATCGAGGAGATCCTTGCGGCCTGCCGCCGATTCCCTCTCCGGAACCGGGACAGGATCACCTTTGAATACGTTCTTCTGGCCGGGGTCAACGACAGCCCTCTCCAGGCCCGTCAGCTGGGACGGCTTCTGGCACCATTCCGATCGAAGGTGAACCTGATCCCCTTCAACCCCTTTCCCGGCTCCCCCTATCACCGTCCGACGGACAGCTCGGTGGCGGCTTTCCAGGAGGTGCTGGCCGGATTTCATATCACCGCCACCGTTCGCAAGTCGATGGGCCCTGATGTTCTGGCCGCCTGTGGACAGCTCGCCCGGGAGAGCCAAGACCACACCCCCGTCCTGACTGGAGAAAGAGCCCCATGAATGAGAAGACATTCTTCATCACCCGCCTGATCCTCTACCTCGGCCTCGAGTTTCTCCTGATCCAGGGAGGAATGACGGCCAATCTCTATGGGGTCACGCACAATATCGGCGGCCTCGAAATGATTTCCTGGTTCACCATTACCGGAAGTCTGGCGGCGGCGGTCGGCTTCGGGGCGCTCTTGGAAGAGGCTCGGCCCGATATCATCGACGGAACCGAGCCCACGACCCTCTATCGTCTGGCCCCCCAGCTCCCATGGATTTTTGCCTTTGGTCTCCTCTTTGCCGAGTCTTTTATCTATTTTCCCAAATTTTAATCTCCTGGCGCCGTCCTTCAATGAACGTCTTCCCGAAGGAGCGGCCCTTCCCCTCTCCGGCCCTGCCTGAAAGAACGTCCCCCGATCACCCTTGACCGGAATCAAAAAAAAGGCCGGGGAGACATCTCCCCGGCCTGCGCATTCGCACACGAGACTTGTCTCAGGATGTTTTGGGTTCCGCCATCTTCGCCTGATGCTTCGCCAGGGCCGCATTCAAGGCTTCCAGGAATTTCTGGGGCTCGAATTTCACGACATATTCATCAATCCCGAGCTCCCTCCCCTTCCGGACATTTTCGGTTCCGCTCATGGAAGAATTCATGATGATGGGAATATTTTTCCACTCGGGGTGCTCCTTGATCTTTTTGACAAAGGAGTACCCGTCCATGACCGGCATCTCCACATCCGAAATGATGGCGGCCAGATCGTCGGGATTCTTTTTCCAGATTTGGGAGAGGACCGTGAGCCCCTCCTCGCCGTTTCGCCCGAGAAGAACCTTGTAGCCATCCTTGTCGAGGGCCTTGGAGAGCATGTTGCGGGCCACGGCGCTGTCGTCCACCACGAGAACGACCTTCCCGGTCGGGGGCGCCTTCTGCATCGACTCGAGATCGTGCTCCTGCCGGGAGTAAAGCCCCATCTCCTCCACAATCGTCTCGAAATCAAGGATCAGGAGAACCCGGCCCGCATCGGGACCGTCGGTCAGCTTGATCGTCCCGACCACACTCGAGTCCTTATGGCCGGCGGTGGAGGGAAGATTGATCGGCACAATGCTCTTCCATGACACCCGACGGATCTGAACGCTCTGGTGGACAAGGAACCCCAGGCGAATGTTGGAGAACTCGGTGACGATCACCTGAGTCGAGGTAATCCCGGGGGGCTCGGTCACCCGCATCCATCGGGCAAGATTGATGATGGGAATGACAATTCCCCGAAGGTTGATTACACCGTCCTGAAAGGGATTGGCGTTAGGAACCGGGGTAATCTCCGGAAGCTTGATGATCTCGATCACCTTCGCCACATTGACCCCATAGATTCCTTCCAGGATCTTGTCGGGATTGCTCTTGTCGACCTGGAAGATGCGAAAGTCGACCAGCTCCATCTGATTGGTGCCGACCTGGAGAACGAGATTTTCGATATCCGTCTTGCCACTGCTCATGGGCGCTCCTGTGGGAAGCGGGAAACAGGATTCCCGCCAGAATGACTGAGACTCTCAGGTAAAGATGTTGGCATCAAATCCGACCTTGGCGCGGGAGATCCATTCAAGAAACTGGCGCGCCTCCTTCTCGCGGAAGATCGATCCGTGCTGCGGGCAGATCATCTTGATCGGAAGGTTTCGGATCTTTCCGATCCAGTACTCGATCGCCTTCGACGTTCCCACATAGCGCACATGAAAGCCCTCCATATGCTTCACATGGTCCTCGAAGTTGTCCACGTAGAGGGGGGTCTCCCCTTTGGGGTAGATGGCCGCCCCCACGTCTCCCGTAAAGAGGATGCCCGAGGCATGGTCGAAGACGTGAAAGTTCCCGGGAGAATGGAGAAAATGAGCGGGAATGAATTCCAGGCGATTTCCCGAGGCCAAGGTCAGTGTCCCCCCCCCGTCGGGGATGCCGTCGATGCGGTCGATGGCCGTGACTCCGTAATGAAGGAGAAAGCGGATCCAGAGGGAGGAAACATGAACCCGGGCCGGGGTCATGTCGAGCCAGGAAGCGAGCCCTCCTCCCACGTCGGGGTCCTGGTGGCAGAGAAAGATATGGTCGACCTTTTCGGGGTCGACAAACTCGCTCATGTTCACGACGACCCGGGAAAAGACCCCGAACCCCCCGGGATCGAGGAGCGTTCCCCGTCCATTGTCGACGATCAGATACTGATTTGTCTGGACCCCTTCCTCCAGCCCGGTCTCATCGCGACCCAGCCAGCAAAACTTGTGGTTCGGGGAATCATAGATGATCTCTGCGGACATGGCACCTCCGATAAGGAAATTTGATCGCGGAAGGGCGCGACCTCAAAAAGAGACCCGCACCTTT
>DGKK01000031.1:25504-70740 GCA_002387725.1 Nitrospirae bacterium UBA4572 | reverse complement strand
CAGGAACCCACCGAAGCGGCCTGACTGCCGCCGCCGGAATCCCCCTCCTTTCCGCAATCGCGGCGATGGAAGCGAGAGTAAGGGGAGGATGTCAAGACTTCCGCAACCATATTTCCGAGGAAGTTATTTCCAGCCTAAGGAGAGAGGCTTAGGTGGCTCAATCCGTCAGAGTCAGTTTCGTGTGGACTTTCCAAGGGGTCTACTCCCCCAAGGTCTGGTGAGGTTTTTCTCTGCTGCCGATGGTGCACCAGGATTAGATTCCTCTCGAGCTTCTCGGGGAGAGTGGTATTCATAGAGGTAAATCTCTTTGTATTTGAGGATTCTCCAGACTCTCTCGATGAAAATATTTCGAGAGGTCGGCCTTTTTCATTCACCATAGCTCAACTCCAATATTATCCTCACGACGATTCACATCACCCTCTGGAAAGGTCTCTCACGGGAGGATTCATCATGTCCGATTCCTGCACCCTCTGCGATCGCATCCTGTCATCACCCGATTCCATGACCCTTTGGAAGACCTCTCATGCCCTTCTCTACCACATGTCTGGCATCGACCTGCCGGGATATCTGGTCGTCGCGCCGATCCGCCATGTGGAACATGCTGGCGAGCTTCACGAGATGGAGTTAGGGGATCTGGCCCGCCTACAGTCCCACGCAACGAGGGAAATCCTCAAAATCCCCGGAGTTCAGAAGATCTACACTTTGAGCTTTGGCGAGGTTCTTCCCCACCTGCACATCCATCTCTTTCCGCGAACGGATTTCATGATCGAGGATCGCGACGTCTTCAGCGATGGACGTCCGGATGGAGCTAAAATCTTCCAGCGGTGGAGGGAGCGGCTGGCCATCACCTCCCCGTCGAAATCCGTCGAGGAGCTGATCATACGGATGAGGAGAGCATCAGGAGCCTCAAGTGCGCTCTCAGACAGCGGGCAGGAAAGCTTCAACGAAAGAGGATAGCCCTCATTCCCTCCCGGAAGGATGGGCAAAAAGAAAAGGCCGTACCATCTTGGCTTCCAGATGAATGTACTGCACCCCAATCAAAACGGATCGAAAAGAGCGTCCATTCTTAACTTGCCTCTATTTTCAGAATCTTCGCCAGCGGTTTCAACTCCGGAATGACGAAGCAAGACTCTATTGTTATTAACAAAAAAACCATAACGTTGATATTGCCATTTCTCCATGCAGGGCTATAATGAGGGTGTCAGGTTGCTTCCTCCTCGAGAGAAGAAGCTTTCCTTCCAATCTCTTAAGGGGCGTGGCTGGCAGAGCCGGAATCTTCCGGACCGATCGGGTGGAAGGCCCTTGACCTATTCAAGAAAGGAGAGCGCACCTTTATCCTCTTTCCCAAAAGGGGTGACGGGAAGCGCAATAACGATGAAAAAGCTCACCATTTCATTGGGAATTCTTTCCATTCTCGCTCTCTCTTCTGCCTCTTATGCCACCAGCGTCAAGGATCTGATCAATGCCAACGGCTGTTTCGCCTGCCACTCCGTCGACACAAAAATGGTCGGACCCTCCTTCAAGATGGTGGCCGACAAGTATCGGGGACAGAAAGGTGCCGACGAGATGCTGGCAAAAAAGATCATCGCCGGCGGAAACGGACACTGGAATGATGTCACCGGAGGCGTGATGATGCCACCGCATCCTGGAATGTCCATGGACCAGGCCGAAGCGGTTGCAAAGTGGGTCCTTGCCACGAAGTAAATCATGCGTTTCTCATCAGACGGAGGCAGGAGATGACCTTTCATGAGGTCGTTCCTGCTTCTCTTGTCTTCGCCCTGTCCCTCCACTAGAATCAAATCGACCACACCGAATCGTTCTTTTTCTGAAAAACTCACATTATCCTTGGAAGGAGCGTCTCATGATAAAAAAGGCTCTCATTTTCCCCCTTTTTTCTGCTCTTCTCATATCCGCCACACCAGTCATCTCTCATGCTGACAATCTCCCTCCGCTCACAGGAGCTAAAACGGCAAAGATGTTCAATGATTTCCGCTCCCAGGCCGGCAAGGACTTTCTCCTCCCCCAAGTCTTCAAGAACCATCCGGGAGTGACCTTTATCCTTTCTCATGCCAAGGATCTCGGCCTGACGGAAAAACAGATCAAGCAGCTTAAGGTCATTCGTCGCCACATGCTGGCCCGCTCGCTTGCGCAGTTCAAGAAGATCAATGCCCAGCGCGCCGCCTATCTCGCCATGGCTGAAAAAAGCCGGGTAGATCCCAAGAAGCTTCACAAGGATCTTCACAACATTGCCTGGCTGATGGCTCAGGCCACCGCGGATCATCTGACGGGCCACCTCAACGCCGCCAAGGTTCTAACTGCCGCCCAGCTCAAGAAGCTTTCATCAATCAAATAGCCCACTCCTGCAGGACGGAATTCCCGTCCTGCACTCTTCCTTCCCCGATCCAGCTACCTCTCCGTGGTGAATCTGACCGGACCACGCATTCCTCTCCCCCCTACGATCGATCTTCGTTTAAGTCATTGCTTTCTTCTGAAAGAAACGGCTATTTCACTTCATTTTTCCTGAAGGATCACCCCCGGACCCAAATTCTTCTTGACTTTCAGGACTGCACGAAGGATAATTGGCCTTGATATACGTCGGGCATCGTGGATTGTGTATCGCTGCGCAAGAATGCGCCGAATTCGCCGGATTCAAGGTTTTGACCCTGCCAGATGGACTCGTGTCCGACCGCTTGTTCAACCCCCGCTGATCATTCCCGGCACTCTGTTGGAGAAAACAGTTCCTTCGGCGTCCGACCCCCCCGTTTTTTGTCTCGGGCGGAGGCGCCGCGGTGCCGGGAACGCTCCACCATGGAGCATGAATTCCTCCCCGGGATCCCCGCCGTCACACTCACGTTCGTCTATTCTGCTAGGAGTAACAATGTCATTTGAGACCCTTGGCCTCAATCCGGATCTTCTGCGCGCTCTTTCCGACCTCAAACACGAATCCCCCACACCCATCCAAAAACAAACCATTCCTCCGATCATCGAGGGACGGGATGTCCTCGGAGTGGCCCAGACCGGTTCCGGCAAGACCGGAGGATTTCTTCTCCCCTCTCTCCACCGGAACAAACGCGCCCAGGGAAACCGCACACGCCATCAGATCCTCGTCCTCTCCCCGACCCGGGAGCTGGCAGGGCAGATCGAGCGCTCCGCTCGTGAATACGGAAAATATCTCCGGAGCCGCACCGTTCTTCTCGTCGGTGGAACGGACATGCGACGCCAGATCGATTTTCTTCGCAGACCCTGGGACCTGGTGATTGCCACCCCCGGACGCCTCATTGACCACATGCAGCGCGGGACCATCAACCTGTCCCATGTTCACACGGTTGTTCTCGATGAGGCCGACCGGATGCTCGACATGGGATTTCTTCCCGATGTGGAGACAATCCTCAAGGCCCTTCATCCCGAGCGTCAGACACTCCTGTTTACGGCGACCCTTCCTGCCCGCATCCAGATGCTGACAAAAACCTACCAGAAGGATCCCGTCCTTATCCGTCTTGAGACAGCCAGCGCCCCGCCTGTCTCCATTGACCAAGAGGTTGTTGCCATCAGCCACGGAGCACAGAAGTGGGGACTGCTCAAAACGATCCTCACCGAGCCTCAGACAACCGAAGGTCAGACACTCATCTTTACCCGAACAAAAAGAGGAGCGGAAGATCTGGCGAACCAGCTTCTTGCAGAGGGCTTCCCGAGCGATGCCCTGCACGGAGACAAGAGTCAGTCTCAGAGGAATCGGGTCCTTTCCAAGTTCCGTGCCGGCCAGACCCGGATTCTTGTGGCCACCGATGTGGCAGCCCGGGGGCTCGACATTGATACCGTGACCTGCGTGATCAACTATGACCTTCCCCAGTCTCCCGAAGACTACGTTCACCGGATCGGACGCACCGGTCGCGCCGGACGGTCAGGACGAGCCATTTCTTTCTGCCATCCTGCCGACCGCAATCTCCTGAGGGATATCGAACGCCTCCTGGGATCCTCCGTTCCTGTATCACCGCTGTCGCCCCCGCCTCAACCGAAAGGCGATCGCCCCTTCCGCTCATCCGGACCCCGCTCCAGCGGTGGACCCCGCCCTGGGGGCTTCCGGGGAGAGCGCACATTCCGCTCAGACGCTCCGGGAGAAGGGCGTCCGGGATTTCGTCAGGGTGGACGAACCGATCGCCCAGCCGGCGGATCCGGTCGCAGTGAATGGCGGAGGGATAAGCCAGCCGGGCATGGCCCGCGTCATACTTCCTCCGTTCACCGCTCTTCGAATGCGGATCGCCCCTCACGGACGAGCCCGGTTCCGAGCGAAGCCTAGGAGCCCCACTCTATGGGACGCCCTCTTCTCATCGGGATTACCACAGACTACGAGCCCTCCGAATCCGATCGGGGGGCTCGTTTTTTTTTGAAGGAATCCTACGTCACCTATTTTTCAACCCCCCACTCCATGGTTCTGCTCCTTCCCTTTTCAGCCACTGCCGATACGGACGAGCTGGACTTCCTTGATGGCTTTGTCCTCTCCGGTTCAGGACCCGACATTCCGCCCTCCTTCTATGGAGAGGAGCAAAGGGTCTTTCCCGGAGACTGGATGGATCCCCGGCGCGTCAATCTCGAACTGTCGATCCTGTCTAGGGCTGAGAAGGCCGGAGTCCCCCTCTTTGGCATCTGCGGAGGGTTTCAGACCATGAACGTCTCTCGGGGCGGAAGCCTCATTCAGGATCTTCCTATGGAGCGTCCCGGGCCCATCCGACATCAGGGATCATCGCACAAAGCAGTTTTCTCCGGATTCTTAAAAGACCTTTCCGGAAGGGGGGAGGCGACGGTCAACAGCTTTCATCATCAGGGAGTCAAACGGGTGGGATCGGGGCTGGAGGTGATTGGAGTCAGCACTGAGGACAATCTGGTGGAGGCCTTTCGTGACCCGAGCCATCCTTTTTTGTTGGGGGTGCAATGGCATCCGGAGCGCATGCCGCCAGAGGATCCGGTCAGCCGTATCCTTCGTGACAGTTTTTTCGACGCCTGCCGGAGTTACCGAGAAAAGAAAAGACCCAGGTAAAAGAGCTTCTCAATCCTTCTTTTTCTTCTTTGATCTTTCGGGAGATTTTTCCCGGAATCGCCGCCACCGCGCAATCATGGCGGGAGAAATCCGCCGGACTGTCTCTGGGTCAAAGAGTTTTTGCTCCCTCACCCTCCCTTCCCGAAGGGTTTCGATTCTGAGAAGAACAGGGATCCTCCCCTCCTCGACCCAGGCAGAAAACTCCGACGGCTTGATGCAAAGCTCGCGTCGGACCCGTCGCTCATTCCACAGGGAGCGCACCCACAGCCGAAAGCTTTTTTCTCGGCGCTTTTCCATCGCTTCCTGAGAACGAACCCGCCTCATCTCCGCCCGGAACTGGCGGCGGCCTTCCCGAATCTCTTCCGTCAATTGGGGCCGAAAAAAGGGCTTTCCCTGATGGGCAAAGGCCCGCTCCGCTCCACGGAGAAGCTGCCTCTCCAGAGGAGCCCCCCCTTCCTTCCAGGGGAGGGGAGGAGGGGGGAGATCGGACCAGGCTAGGGCAAAGTGAATGATCGGAGAGGTCAGGAGGCGAGAAAAGCGCAGCATGGGAGGAGCCTCCTCTTCGATGGCGGCAACCAGGATCCTGGCCATCGCCGAATGGATCCTCCCCCGAACTTCAATCAGATCCTGATCAAAGACCTCCCCGCCAATCCCTGAAAACAGCTCTTCCCGGATTTCCGGATCAAGGGACTCAAGCCCAAATCCGAAGCTCTCTAGGGCCCTGGCACAAACGGCCTCCTTCAACCCCGTATAGACTCTTTCAAAAAAAATCTCCTCCGAGGGAGCCTCCGCTCGCCATTCCCCAATCTCGACTGGATCCGGGACCGGAAGTCCCCTCTCCTCAAAGAGAGCCCCAATCCGCTCCTCCGGCGAAAAGTTTTCCCGTGTTCCTTCCGCAATCATCGGCCCCCCCTCCAGTGGCTCCACCAACGGCTCACCCTCTCCAGGGCAGGTGCCAGACGTCCGGGTTCCCCCCGAAGAATTTCTTCGAGTCTATCGGCCACGGCCAGGGCCTGGCTTTGGCTTTTGAGGACCAGCAGGCCATCGCAACCAGCATCAATTGATGCCAGAGCGGCCTCGACCACGCCGCCTCTTGCCACGGCGGCCATCAGCAGATCATCGGAGAGAACAAGCCCCCCATAATTCAACTTCTCCCTCAGAATCCCGGTAACGACAGCTCGGGAGAGTGTGGCCGGAACAGCCTTGTCTATGGAGGGATAAACGACGTGCGCGGTCATCATGAGAGGGATCTCGCGTTCGATTGCCATCCTGAAGGGAACAAGCTCCCTCGCCTCGAGGAGGGAAAGGGGGGCATCCACAACCGGAAGAGCCACATGAGAATCGAGGCTCGTATCGCCATGGCCGGGAAAATGCTTTCCGCAGGGAAGGATCCCGGCCCTAAGAAGTCCGCGGGCAAAGGCCAGGGCCTTCACTCCGGCCTCTTCCGGATCGGAAGAGAAGGCACGGTCTCCGATGATGGGATTTTGTGGATTGGAATCCACATCGAGGACGGGGGCAAAGTCGACATCAAAGCCCAGGCGATGAAGGGCCTCACCCAGAGAAAATCCGGCTTCCTCGATCTCCCGCTCCGGCTGTGCTCCGAGGATTTTCATGGCAGGAAGGGCAGGGACGCCATCGGAGAGACGAGCCACCCTTCCACCTTCCTGGTCGACAGCCAAAAGGCGCGGTGATCCCGGAACAGACCGGATCTCCTCGATCAGGGACTTCACCTGGGCAGCATTTCTGACATTTTCCCGAAAGATCACCACTCCGAGAGGATCGACGCGCTCAAGAAACTCCCGATCGGCAGCGGTCAGGTCCGGTCCGGGAAGACTGACCCACAAAAGGCGTCCCACGTCAGACATTGTCAGCGCCCTCCCTCTTCCTGAAGGGCCAACAGAGACACCAGCCGGCGAAAGGCGATGGCTCGATGCGAGATCCGGTTCTTTTCCTCCGGGGCCATGAGTCCGAAGCTCACATGATATCCGTCGGGGATGAAAAGCGGATCGTATCCAAAACCTCCGTCACCCATCGGACCCCGGGCAATTTTTCCGAAGACGTAGCCGGCGGTCGCGGCAACAAGGCGTCCGCTCCCACTTTGAACAGCGACCAAGACGCAGGCAAAAAATGCCCCCCTCTCCTCGGGAGGAAGCCCCTTCATTTTTCTCTGGAGTTTTTCCCGATTTTCAAGATCGGTGGCATTCTCTCCGGCATATCGGGCTGAAAGGACTCCGGGCTCACCCCCCAGTGCCGGGACGATGAGCCCCGAGTCATCGGCAAAGACAATCTGGCCTGCCGGTCCGGGAAAGGCCTGAGCGGCATTCCGGGCTTTAATGAAGGCATTGGAAAAAAAGGTGGCCCCGGTTTCCGGCACGGGGGGTGCCGGGGAGGGATGAATCGAGAGAGATGCAGGGGCAAGGCGTTCGAACTCGGAGACCTTGTGAGGGTTCCCGGTTCCGAGATAGAGAACCTTCGGCGATGACTCAGCCACCGGTTCCCTCAGAGCCGGAAGACCTTCCGGGACGAACGGCAGGACGCCACGCTCCTCCTGGCAGCTCAACCTCGTGAACTGGGGCATCCACGAGAAATCCCGCGGCCTTGGCATGGCCTCCCCCACCATAGGCGCTGGCAACCTTGGAGAGGTCCGGACCTCCCTCGGAGGCCCGGAGGCTGTATGAGATCCGACCGTCCTTCCGAACTGACCAGATCGCCACAAAGGGCGCCTCGGGCTTCAGCGCTCCCCCGATCTCACTGGTGAGGAGAGGGGAATTGACAAAAAAAGCTCTCTCTCCGGTACTGAATCTCCCCCAGACTCCCGTTTCGCGAATGGCCGTGCCAATCAGCTGCGACTGATACCGGAGAATTGAATGACCTTCCATGGCCAGAGGATTGTCCTCCGAAACCCGTCCGTACCCCAGTGTCTGATACATCCCCTCCCACACTTCAAAATCGAAGGGATAGGAAGCCATCGCGGTGGTAATATCGAGGGAAAGCGGCAGCGCCCATCGCCACAGGTCCCGATCCTCCACATAACGGATCAGGTTGGGAACGGGCTCTCCCGGAAAGAAGGTTTGCCAGGCGATCATCGCTCCGGAACGGTTCATGTCGAAAACAACTTCCGGGTCCGAAGGATAAAGGGGAAGAATTTTTTCCATGGCACTCTTATGGTGATCCAAGAGAGTGACATGAGGGTTGTTTTTTCTCAGCTGGGCAAAATAGTCCGGATCGAAGGAGAGATCAAGGATGTAGACATCCTGTCCCTTCGGCATCTCCGGAAGGGCGTCTCCATAATTGTAGGCCACAAAGGAAAGGGGAGCCTTTCCGCCAAATTTTTTCCAGGCAGCCCAGGCCGCACCAAAGCCATCGGAACAGTTCCTGTGGTAGAAGACTGTCACCGGACGCACACCTTCGTAAACCGGCTGAGTCGGTGCCGAGACGTTCGACGATCCCATCATATTCCTCCTGACCGCATCCAGAAGCCTTTCCTGTCATCCCCGGAACGGCTCCGGAGGTCGGCAGGGACTTCTAGGACTGTCGTTGGGGAGAACGTTCGAGAAGGCTCCCGAGACGTTCCCACTCGGCGGTCTTTTCCGTCAATTTTTTTCGGGCAACAACAAGCTTCGATGCTGCGCGTTTTCCTTCGGCCCCTTCCTTTCTTGAGGCCTCCTCAAGCTGCTCGACCTGAGACTCGAGTTCGAGCACCTCTTTCTCGATCCAGGCAATCCTCCGTTCCACTCCCTCAATCTCCCCCGCGTCGGCCTCTTTCTTGGGACTTTCAGGAGAAGAGGAAGAGGACGGAGCAGACGGCTGAGCAAGGGGAGGTGCCTTAAGGATCGCATCCCGTTTGGCCCGGTAGGTCTCGAAACGATGGTTCATGAAAAGACGGATGGCTCCCGGAACGACTTCGATGATATCGCTGGCAATGCGTTCGATCACATAACGGTCGTGGGTGATAAAGACGAGGGTCCCTCGGTAGGCATCAAGCGCCTCAACCAGGGCCTCTCTCGACGGAAGATCGAGGTGGTTTGTCGGTTCATCGAGAAGCAGGAGGTTCGCAGGAGAGAGAAGCATCCGGGCCAGAGCGAGACGGCTCTTCTCCCCGCCGGAAAGAACCGAGACTTTTTTGAAAACCTCGTCGTTCTTGAAGAGGAAGGCCCCTAAAAGCCCGCGGATACGTGTCTGGGTTTCCGAATCCGGAGCAACGGATTCCATGGACTGCAACACCGTGTGGTTCGGGTCCAGAATCTCCAGTTGATGCTGTGAATAGTAAGCCGTGGTGACATTGGTCCCCGTGCCATAGGTACCGGAGTCCGGTGCCACAGCGCCCGCCATAATCTTGAGAAGAGTCGACTTCCCAGCCCCGTTGGGGCCGACAAGGGCGACCTTCATCCCCCGGCGAAGGGTCCAGTCGAAGGGGTGCACAATCATGCGCCCGTCATAAGACTTCTCTATTCCGGAGAAAGTCGCCACAACATCACCGGAGCGTACCGGAGCGGGGAAGGTGAAACGAACCGTCTTTTGAACCGACTCCCGCTCGAGCCGCTCTATTTTCTCAAGGGCCTTGATGCGGCTCTGAACTTGGGTGGCCTTCGTGGCCTTGGAGCGGAACCGATCGATAAAGTCCTGGGTCTTGGCAATCTCCTCTTCCTGGCGAGCGATCGCTGACTCGAGAGCCAGGGCCCGACGCTCCTTTTCCGCCAGGTAGGCATCGTAATTTCCTGTATAGACGATGGCCTTTCCTCCGGCCAGCTCGATCACCCCTCCCACAACCCCATTCATGAAACTTCTGTCGTGAGAGATCAGGAGAACGGCTCCCGGAAAGTCCTGAAGAAAAGATTCGAGCCACTCGATGGAAGGAATGTCGAGGTGGTTCGTGGGTTCATCGAGGAGGAGAAGGTCAGGATTTGTCACAAGGGTGCGCGCCAGAGCCACCCGCATCCGCCATCCCCCGGAGAGATCGGAGACCTTCGCATCCATCCGAGGCTGATCGAACCCAAGCCCCGCCAAAACCTTTCGGGCTGTCGTTTCCTGCTCAAAGCCTCCAAGAAGCCCAAAGCGGCTTTGCACCTCGCCGTAGCGATCGAGGACCTTCGTCTCTCCTGCCGCCAGGCGCTTTTCCAGACTCCGCATCTCTTCTTCGAGGCGCATGAGCTCTTCGTCTCCGCTCATCACGCATCCGACAGCGGTCATCTCTCCTTCGATCGAAACCTCCTGAGGGAGATAGCCCACCCGGTATCCCACCGGCATGCTGACCGTTCCATCGTCAGGTTCGCTCACTCCTGCCAGGATCTTCATGAGGGTGGACTTGCCAGCTCCATTCGGGCCGACCAGAGCCATCCGTTCCCTCAACGATATCCGTAGCGAAAGATCCGAAAAAAGTGTCTTTGTTGGATAGTGTTTCGAAAGTCCGGAGAGTGTAATCATGAGACAGAGGGGCAGGACATGCCGCCAATGACAAAAGGCAGGATCTGCAATTTTTTCACCAGGGGAAGGATTGGACTCACACGCACCAGGATAAATGGAAGCTGAAGTCTTTTAATGAGATCTTTAGGGAGAAGCAGCATTGACAGGCTCATTCTTTCCGTTCGTTTGTCCGCGGTTTTGACGAAGGCGACTTTCCGAGGAGCCGGGACAGAAGCCTTCCTGTCCATTTTCGAGGGGGGAAAGACGCAGATATCCGCGGAGAGGACCGTGACCATTTTCTCTTGCTTTCATGATAACGAACTTTAGGGATGGGGACAAGCTCTCATTTTTCCTTCTCGGGAAGGGATGGCCAAAGAGGTCTATTTTTCAGGGAATCCTCGGGATCTTCATACGAAGGAGAAATGACGGCCTCTACCCCTTCCCCCCAGGGGTTGTGGACATCCCGGGAGTCTCCCTTCTGATTTTCGTCCAAAACAGCAGCAGGAGGCCTCCTACCCGGCTCTAGGCTGTAACGGGGAATTCGGGGGTCGATCTCGCTCGCCCAACGATCGATCCCGCCTTCGAGGTTTGCCACATCCTGGTAGCCATTCTCCAGGAGAAGATAACAGGCCAGAAGGGATCGGATCCCGGTATGGCAGTAAACAATGACGGGACGGTCCCGCGGTATCTGATCGAGGCTTTCGGGAAGACGGGAGAGGGGAATATGAAGGGAGGCAGGAAAGCGGACATACCTGTGCTCCCAGCCTTCCCGAACATCAAGGAGGAGCGGAGTAGCACTCCCATTTCCTCTCCTGCACCCCGAGAGGATCTCCTTCATGTCCTGGCAAGACAGTCTTTTGCCCTTGTCTCCCAGAAGGCGCCCGAACTCTCGGGCGCGATCTTCGGGAGAGCTGTCAGATCTGGACGAGCCGTTTTTGAAGGTCGACAATCTCTGAAATTCCTTTCCAGGCGAGATCAAGCAGACGATCCATCTCCTTGCGGGAAAAAGAGCGATGCTCGGCCGTGCCCTGCACCTCTACAAGCTCACCCTTGCCGGTCATCACCACATTCATGTCAACATCGGCCGCAGAATCCTCCGTGTAACAGAGGTCCAGACAGGGCTCTCCATCGACAATGCCCACAGACACCGCCGCCAGATAGTCCACAAGAGGGCTCTCCGCTATCACACCCACCTTCTTCAGGTTCGAAAAGGCCAACGCCAGAGCCACAAAGGCACCACCGATCGAGGCGCACCGGGTTCCTCCATCTGCCTGGATCACATCACAGTCGATCGTCGCAGTTCTCACCCCCATCTTTTCAAAATTGACCACGCTTCGAAGACTTCTCCCGATCAGGCGCTGAATCTCCTGGGTCCGACCGCTCTGTTTTCCCCTGGCCGCCTCCCGGGGCGAGCGCTCATGAGTGGACCGAGGCAGCATTCCATATTCGGCGGTCACCCACCCTCTTCCCTGATCCTTTAAAAAGGGCGGAACCTTTTCCTCCAGACTGACCGTGGCAAGAACATGGGTAAAGCCCATCCGGATGAGTGCCGATCCTTCCGCATAGCGGTTGGGAGACGGATCAATGGAAAGGGTGCGAAGCTGATCCGAAGTACGGCCATCTGATCTCACAAGACCTCCTATAGGTTAAGCAAAAGAAAAGTCAACCGATGGAACGGCAATCTCTCTCACATCTTCGACGGGACGCCCGAGCAGGTGCTGCCCCACACGCATAAATCTTTCCCTTCCATCCGTTACAAAAAAAGACACATGGCCTTTTCCCTGACCCGTCCGCGGTTTGGAGCGGAGAAGCTCGGCCTGGGCGAGCTCCCGACCGGGATCGATGAAGGTGATATGGGGGAGGATACGGCGAAGCAAGGGAAGGAGCGGAGGATAGTGGGTACATCCCAAAATTATGGTATCCACGTCGGGGGTGCGACCCTCGACAATCGGAGCAAGGTACTCTCGTGCCACCCGTTCCGGGATCTCTCCGTCGATCCACCCTTCCTCCACCATGGGAGCAAAAAGTGGGCAGGAGATTCCAAAAACATTCGTCTCTTGGCCTCCCAGGCGCTGAAAGATGGCGGGATAGGCCCCACTCCGGATTGTGCCTTCCGTCCCGAGCACTCCCACATGCCCCGTGCGCGTCATCGCAAGCGCCGCCCGAGCTCCGGCCTCGACCATGCCCACCACTCTGATCTCCGGGAATCTCGACACGAGGATATCAAGGGCCTGGCTCGATACGGTAAAACATGCTGCCACGAGCGTCACCGGACGATATCGTGACAACAGGCCTGCATCTTCGACGGCAAATCGGCAGATGGCCTCCCGGGATTTCGACCCATAGGGGAATCGGGCCATATCCCCGAGATAGAGAAAATCCTCTTCCGGAAAGAGTTCAAGAAAATGCCTCAGGACCGAGAGTCCTCCCATTCCCGAATCAAACAGGGCAAAGGCGGGAGTTCCCTCTCCCCCAACAAGATCCCTTTCCTCAGCCACTTCTCGACCACTCCCGCTCGTTCGTCCAAACTCCCGACGAAGATTCATCTTCAACATGGACAGGAAAATTATCTCAGCAAAGAAATGTTTTTGCAAAAAAAAGGGGGGCTCGAGGCCCCCCTTATCGCGACGCGATGTCTGGTCCCTTAAAAAAGGGACTCTAGGTACGGGTCGGTCACCGGATCTTTTTTAGTCCTTGCCTTCAGTCGACGCTAATTTCGACAGCAAGGGGTTTTGCCTCCGCCCTCTTTTCGATCCGGACCGTCAACACACCGTCTTTCATGGTGGCGGAGATCTTCTTTGAATCCGCATCCTCCGGAAGGGTAAAGGAGCGAAGGAATGCCCCATACTCTCTCTCGACCCGGTGATATCGGACTCCACTCTTGTCTGTGCTTCGCACACGCTCGCCCGAGAGGCTCAGAACATTATTCTCGACAACGAGCTTCACATCTTCCTTTTTGATCTCCGGAAGTTCGGCCTTGATCACGTAAGCGCCTTCCTCCTCGGAGATATCCACATCAGGCGACCACTCCACCGCTCTTTTCGCCTGCCGCTCCTCGGTGCGTCCATCAATCGGACGGAGGATGAAAGGGGTGAAACGGCGAGCAAGGTCATCAAACTCCTTGACGGGATCCCAACGTAGAAGACTGGCCATTTTTTTCTCCTTTTCTGAGGCCGGGCGAAAACCCGACGAATGTGAATGCCTGAAATGTTTCATCATCGTTGGTGTTTCCTTTCACCCAAAATATATCCCGGATTTTTCGCCTGTCAAGGGTAAGGAGAGGATTCCCAGCGCTCCCAGACAACCCCGGCCTTTTTGGCCTCTTCCGTGACGGAGGAGACCTCTCCCGGCTTTAGATCTCCCAAAAGGAAGGGACCGAAGGCCAGACGTATCAGATGGAGAACTTCATAGCCGTGATAGGTCAGGACATTTCGAATCTCCCTGTTTCTTCCTTCGACGAGGGAGATGAGAAGCCAGGAAGATTTGGGGCCTTCCCGTTCAATCTCTACCTCAACCCTCCGATATCCCGCCCCCTCTCCGGCCTTACCCGACAAAAAAAGCTTCCGATCCTCCGCCCTGAGACCCGGACGAATCTTCACACGATATCGCCGCCTGACTCCCCCTTCGGGAGAGAGAAAATGGCTCCATGGCTCTTGGTAGTTTGTCAGAAGGAGAAGGCCGGCAGAAGCGGCATCGAGACGGCCCAGCGGTCGGATCCTTCCAAAGGAGCCGTCGCTCCAGGGTGTTCTCCGAAGGAAATCCCCGACAACAGGGCGGCCCTCCGGGTCGGAGAGAGTTACCAGAACCCCCCGAGGCTTATTAAGGCAAAGGAGAAGGGGCGGGGGAGGGACCAGCAGGACCCCATCGAGAAAGAAGGGAGGGAGCCGGCGCCCCTCTCCGGGGCATCTGGGAGAGGGCGAAGAAACCGGACTCTCCGGGCGGAGAGATTCGCCTCCGAGCGTCAGACGTCCTTGCGCCACCCATTCCAGAACCTCTCCCCGGGAAGCCAATCCGGCTTTCGACAGCCACCTGTCTGGCGTATGAGAAATCAAATCATCACCATAAATGATTTTTTAAAGAAGCCTTCCGGAATTTGTGACGACAGTCACAGAATGCGGAAATAATCTCTTTTTATATCAATATATTAGTGTCAATAAACAATTTTATTGACCCCATCTTGAACATGGGGTTATAATGGCTTCTGTAGGTCGCTCTCCCCGTCGATCCTGTTTCACCTGTTTCCTTTTTCACCTGCTTCATCGGGACCATGCACCCCGTTGAAGTTGCCGGATCCGTGTCGGATCCCGGCGCGATGGAGAGTTCTTTCCTCAAGCTCTTTTTTCGGCCTGTCATTTCGATCCTCCTTCAGAAAGAACAGCCATTCGGGTCTTTCGGAGGCTGGCACGATTTAAGGACAGGCTTCACTGGCTTCCCGGTTCAGATGTTTTCCGGGAGGACCTGTAAAACGGCTTGAAAAGAAAGGACGTCTGGGAGCGGAACAGCAACCCCTTCAGGAGGTTGTGCATTGAACTGGATGATTCACCACTCTGTTGCTTGGTGTCTGGGCGCTCACCTTCTCTCGCCGACTGTTCCTTACGCCCATACCATCACACAAATCTCCTGCCAGAACCACATCAACCCTGTCCTTGTTGCAGGGATCATTGCCCAGGAATCCCGATTCAATCCCGGAAAACGGAGATATGAACGCGGAATCCACGACACGTCGATCGGGCTCATGCAGATAACGACAAGAACGGCTCGGTGGGTAGGGTTCCATGGCCCTGTCAGGAGGCTTTTCAATCCTCGCGTCAACATCACCTACGGAACCCGGTACCTCGCACTCCTTCTCCGAAAACACCCTTATGGGGCGGATGCCATTGCGGCTTACAATGCCGGAAGGCCCCGCTGGAGACACGGAGGATACGTCAACAGTCGAGGATCACATAATGTGGAACACTATGTCCTCAGGGTCGAAAGCTGGTCTCGACACTACAAGATCATGGCCCATAGGGAGTTCGAAACCATGGTAGCCCTGGCAAAGAAGCAACATACGTCTCCGTTAATGAACGCCGACGGAAGACTTTTTGCTTGGCTCAACTGGGCGCCCGGCACCCTTTATCCGAATATTGGAAGAGGAATGACCGACTAGGTGTTCGTTCCGGTAACGCAAGAAATGCTCGGCATTAACGATGACGCTGTCGGCTCGCGCGGCGAGTTTCTTGTGTTGGAGCGACTTATAGAGAAGTGTCATACCGGCAAGGACGACAAGTCCACCTATGGTGAGGGCCACTGCGCCACGAACGGGATGCCGAATGCCAAGCCCCAGGGAGATCGATACCCCTCCCAAGGCGATAACGATCGTCGAAAGCAATACAAGAATTAAAAGAGCCAAGGCATTCCTCCTTCACATTGACTCCAGCCGAGCCATGGGTCGCGGAGCGGTGCCACAAAGGGCCGACAACGAAAGATCGGACCATTTTCTCCGATCTCGTTAAAGAATAGTCCGAATTTCCTGAAAGGGCAACGGGGGTTCCTTGCGATGGTAAGCCGGTGCGAAATCGCTCCGGCTCATTCCGTTGCCCGGACAGGATTTTTCTCCCATCCACTAGAATTTCCTCCTTTTTACAGGGATTTCCTCCAGAGATTTCTCTCCCGACTTTAATATCCGCCCTTGGGCATGCTATCCTGAGTTATATAACGTCCTTCCGCCCTGAACTCAAGGAGTTGGCCTCGGTCCATTTTCCATGGGTCACGGGGAGACAGTGGCATTCCTCCAGCTTTCTTCGTCACACTCTCTGAAGTCCTGGCGTTTAGGTGCATGGCTTTGGAAGCAATCGACAGACAGACCACGTTGTTTTGGAAAGGAGAGGTTCATGGATCTGACCAAGCAGTTTCCTCGCAGCCCCGTTGATCGCCTTCATGGGATTGATCACCTTCGTCGCCTCATCGACAAGGCCCGCGCATTCAATGCTGGGACACTTGGTGAGTACAACTACAACTGCCCGATGGACCAACTCCTTCTCACCCATCTCGGCATCTCGGCCGAAGACTTTGCTCGAATCGTTGCCACTCACACAACCGATGAAACCGTCTATGCCGAGCTCTGGAAGCGCTTTCCCAAAGCCCTTTCTCCCGAAGCCGTGACGGCATTCAATACCCGTTACGAATCCGCGGCGCCGGACACACCTGAAAAACAGGCGTGGTTCGATTCCGTAAGAAATGCCATCGACCCTTCACGCACCGACATCAAGACTTGGGCCCGACTTCTGGATCTCGAAGAAAAGCGTCACGTTCCCGTCCTTTGATTGGGCCATTTTTCCGGCTCATATTTCGAGGCCTCTGGAGCCTGCCTTCAAAGCCCCGGTCCCATCCATCCGAAAAGGGAGCCCCTTCATGTCCACCATGATCCGGATCAGATCCTTCATCGTGCTTTTCCTCCCCATGATACTTTCCTCCCTCCTTTTGGGACCGGATCTTTCCGGTGCGTCCGAGCCCTCACCCTCCGCGGGATCATCTCCTCCCTCCTTTCGCTTTGTTCCCCGCATTCACCATCTCAGGAATGGGCTGACCCTTCTGACGGTGGACGACCCTTACAGCCCCACACTCACCTTTCAGGTCTGGTATCGGGTCGGGTCGAGAAACGAAGTCAAAGGGCGGACAGGAATCTCCCATTTCAACGAACACATGATGTTCACGGGGACAAAAAAGTTCCCTCACGGGGCTCTCGACAAGCTCATCAGCGAGATCGGGGGGCAAAACAACGCCTTTACCGACTATGACTTTACCGCTTATTTTGAAAATGTGGCCCCGGACAAGCTCTCCCTTCCCATTTCCATCGAAGCAGACCGAATGACCCACCTTTTGTTAAAGCCCGACCAAGTCGAGCGGGAGCGAAGAATCGTCCTGGAGGAACGCAGGAACGACTACGATGACCCCACGCAAAAGCTTGTCGAGCAGGTCTATGCCACGGCCTTTCAGGTCCACCCTTACCACAATCCTGTCATCGGCTGGGAAAAAGACATTCAGCATACGACCCGCAACGACATCATGCACTATTACCGGGCCCACTATATGCCGAACAATGCCACCGTCGTGGTCGTCGGCCCTCTCCATGACGCGATCGTGCTAAAGGAGGTCGAGGAGGCCTTTGGCTCGATTCCCCGGGGGCATCTTGTCCGTCAGCGGATCCCGGCAGAACCTCCCCAACATCACTTGCGCATGACTGTTGTCCGAAAGCCTGCGATGCTTCCGATCACCATGATGGCCTTCCATGCCCCCAACTTCAAAAGTCGTGATGCCATGGCCCTCGTCGTGCTGGCCCAGGTTCTCTCGGGAAGCCGCAGCTCACTTCTTTACCAGGACATGATCTACAAGAACCCTGTGGCTGTGGATGCCGAGGGAGCCTACGACCCCATGACCCACGATCCCGGACTTTTCTATTTCTATGCCCAGGGTTTGCCAAAGACCACCCCCAAGATCCTTCGGACCCGGCTTGACGTCGTCATTCGGAAAATCAGGACTAAACCAGTCGATCCAGAGCTTCTTGCTCTTTCCAAAAAACAGATTCTGACCCAGTTTGTCATGAATCAGGAGTCGGCGTTCGGAATGGGAATGATGCTCGGCATGATGAGCGCCGACAAGATCCCCCTTTCCTACCTGACAAACTATGTGAAAAACATCAACGCTGTCACAGCCGCCGATATCCGGCGAGTGGCCAGGCGCTATCTCGTTCCAGGCAACGAGACGGTAGGATATCTCTTCCCCACCGGCGGCCAGGCCCCGCCCAGCTTTTCCCGGCCGGGAAGGATTGTTCGCTAAATCTCCGGCTCTCTACACATGCCGACAACGACCACGGAGTCCTCTTCTTTCAGGAGAACCGTCATGCATTCCCTTCGCCGCATTCCTCCCTTCGCCGGAAGCACAGCCATTCTTTCGGCCACTCTTCTTCTCTCCTCCTGCGCACATTCTCCCTCAACCCCGACGGGCATCTCCCGATCCGTCATGTCCCAGCAACCGACTGTTACAAACTACCCGGTTCCTCCCATGAAGGCCACTCTGACCCGGAGTTTCCTCCCGAACGGACTCGAAGTCCTCGTCCTTCCCCGCCCGGATCTTCCGCTTGTCTCCTTTCGACTCGGGATCCGTGCCGGATCCTCCTTTGATCCGTCCGGGAAAGCCGGTACGGCGGCCCTCGCGGCGGACCTCTTGACTCGAGGAACGGCGGGCCATGACACCCTCTCTCTCTTTCACACCCTCGACGCCACAGGGGGAAGCCTTTCTGCCTCTGCCAGCCGCGACATGACCGTTCTTGCGGGAGACAGCCTGAGCTCCGAAGCACCCACACTCCTCGAGCTGGCCTCGGAAATGGTCTCCTCCCCGACATTTCCCCCGGCTGAATTCGAAAAGAAAAAGGAATCCACCCTCGCCTCCCTGACCGAAGAGGACAACCACCCCAGTCCGATCGCGACGAACCTCCTCTATCGACTCGTGGAAAAGGGAACGCCGTATGCGACTCCCTCTTCCGGCACTCCCTCTTCCGTCGAAAAAATCACCCGACAGGACCTGTTAAACTTCGTGGCCCAATACTATCGGCCCGACCGAGCCGTTCTCATTGTGGCCGGAGATGTCACGCCCGACTCAGCCCTTGCCCTGGCCAAGAAATACTTCTCGACCTGGCAGGCTCCGGCCTCGGCGCCCCCTCTTCCTGTCCGGCGCTCCTTTTCCGCCATGTCAACCTCCGGGACCTACCTTGTGGACAAGCCGGAGCTTCGTCAGTCCACCGTCTTCTACGGGACCCAGGGGATTGCCAGAAAAGATCCGTCCTTCTACGACTCCCTGGTCTTCAATATGCTTCTTGGTGCCTCCCAGACCTCAACCCTTAACCGCGTCGTCCGACAAAAAATGGGCCTTGTCTACTATATTCATTCGGCGCTCGATGCCTCTCGCCACCGAGGACCCTTTATCGTCTACTTTCAGACCTATGCCAAAAACACCGGGAAGGTTATGGGCGCCATGAACTCGACACTCGCCGATTCCGTCAGGACCACCCCCGACCCTTCGGCCGTCCGTGCCATCAAGCGTCAGCTTGTTGGCGGCTTTCCCTTTCTGATGAATACCACCCCAAAGATTGCCCAGCTTCTTCTTGTGATCTGGTCGGATGGCCTTGACTATACCTATTTTACCGATTATCCCGAACACGTCTCGAAAGTCACGCCTGCGTCAGTCCTGGCCGCCGGACAACACCTCATTAATGGACATTCCTTTGTCACCGTTGTGGTGGGGCCGGCCAAATCGCTTAAGAAAGCCGGGGTCACCGGAACACCCCCTCCCCCGGCCTCCTGAAATGCAAAGGCTCCCTCCCCAACGGGAGGGAGCCTTTTTTCTTTGGCTCTTCCCCAAACTCCCAGAGTATTCAATACACTCCTGGCCTCTTTTCTCCTTGCCCATCACAGACAAAGAATTTCTCCACACCGAATACTCTGGCGGTCAGGGATCTTTCATTATGAGAGGGGGTGCAGATGAAACAGGTGAAAGACGAAGCAGGGTGCTAGCGGGAAACGAAGGCGTACAGGTATTGCCACGTGGCAGGAGTCTGGGGATCTTCAATATTGAAGAGGGCCGGAAGGGTTTGATTCTTTTCATCTTCGAGCTCGAAGACTACCAAATGGTATCCCAGAAATCGAACGCGGGAACGATCGGGAAGACGTAAGTGATGGCCTTGGGAAATCATGGGAGGCAAAAGAGAGGAAAAGTCCTTAACGGCCAGGGCTGCCGTGACCGTATCGGAATCAAAGCTTACCGGAGGCTTTTCTGCGGATTTTGACGGCTCAGGGGAGGGGTGGACCCCCGCCTTCATGAGCATGCGGGTATGGCGAAGCTCGCCCTTGAGGTTGCCGATCTGAATCTGTTCGTAGGTGACGATCGCGGTGGAGACGAGAAAAAGAAAGAATGTTCCGCCGATTACAATGGTTCTCTCGTTCACGACGCCTGTCTCCTAAAATCTTCCGGCAAGCTCCTCAGTACCCCATCTCAATGTCCGGAAAGGTCAGAGGCATCAAGACTTCATGGTTCCTGAGGCTAAGCCTGGCCGACAAAAAACGCGACCGGGGAATCCCCGGCCACGACAATCTCGACTTTCTGCGACGGAGACCGGAGCCCCTTAAAAAAAGGTTCCGAACTCTCCTGCCCCGACTACTTCTTCTTGTGGCGGGACTGACGGCGAAGCTTCTTGTACTTGTGTTTCCGAATCTTCTTCCGTCGTTTTTTAACTACGCTCGACATACGCTCTGTCTCTCCACGGGATCTCACCGGATCCTCTCGGGGCCGTCCGGGATCACCATCAAATGTTTGACCGAGGGCCAAGAAATCAGCCTTTTCTAGGGGAACTCATTTCGGAACAAAGAAAGATACTAACGCAACCAGGACTTGAAAATCAACGACTTTGTTCCTCATCGGCCCGCGGAAGAACTAGGATCTCTCCCGGCCGCAGACGATGTTCCCTCTCCCGGGCCTGCCTTTCCATTTCGAAGGGATCCGTTCGCAGTGCCGCCACGCGATGGTTGAGATCGGCGACGCGCTCCTGAATGCGAACGAGGGTTTTCTTCGCCTCCTTCTCCGCCATGACGGAGGAGAGTAGCGGGCCGATCCCGGTCGAGGAAGAGGCGACGGCAAAGAGGGCCCACAGCCAGAGTCCCGTTCCGGCAATCCAGTAGAAGACCAGCTGGCCGACGCCTTCCGCATGGTCCTTTCTTTTCGTCGATGAGGTCTTACTGTGGGGTTGCCCCATGAAGGTTATCCTCTTCTCACCAAATCGAGACCGGCATATCTCCCCGTATCTCCCAGGGCCTCCTCGATCCGGAGAAGGCGGTTGTACTTCGCGGTCCGCTCTCCCCGGGCCAGAGATCCCGTCTTGATCTGTCCGGCGCCCGTCGCCACGGCAAGGTCGGCGATGAAAGTATCCTCGCTCTCGCCCGAGCGATGTGAGATCATGGCCCCCATCCGGCTCATCAGAGCGAGCCTCGTCGCCTCAACCGTCTCGGTGACAGTTCCGATCTGATTGAGCTTTACAAGAATCGCGTTGGCGGCATGGCTTCGGATTCCTTCAGCCAGAATGGAGGGATTGGTCACGAAAAGATCATCTCCTACCAGCTGTACACGACGCCCAATGCGCGCGGTCATGGCAATCCAGCCCTCCCAGTCGTCCTCTGCAAGACCGTCCTCAATGGAGACAACCGGATAGCGAGAGATGAGCTCGTCATAGTAGTCTACGAGCTTCTCGCTGGAGAGGCGACGTTTCCCTCCTTCGAGTTGATAGCTCCCTTCCCGGTAGAACTCCGAGGAGGCGGCATCAAGGGCCAGGGACACTTCCTCTCCCGGCCGGTAACCTGCCTTTTCGATCGCCATCATAAGGAGGTCGAAGGCCTCATCGTGGGAGGCAAGCGAGGGAGCAAAGCCGCCCTCATCCCCCACCAGGGTGGTCAACCCCTTCCCCTTCAAGACGCTCTTGAGCGCGGCGAAGACCTCTGCCCCCATGCGCAGTGCATCGGCAAAGCTTTCGGCTCCATGAGGAACGATCATGAACTCCTGAAAGTCCAGATTATTGT
This sequence comes from Nitrospirae bacterium UBA4572, assembly GCA_002387725.1. Taxonomy (GTDB): domain Bacteria; phylum Nitrospirota; class Leptospirillia; order Leptospirillales; family Leptospirillaceae; genus UBA4572. The sequence continues at coordinate 48,699 of DGKK01000031.1, read as the reverse complement.
CGGCATGCGCCCCTCCGTTGATGACATTCATGAAGGGGGTGGGAAGGGTCCGGGCAAGAGCTCCCCCCAGCCATCGGTAGAGGTCGAGTCCGCGCTCCATGGCTGCGGCACGGGCTGTGGCCATGGAGACTCCCAGCATGGCATTGGCCCCCAGGACTGACTTGTTGAGGCTTCCGTCAAGGGAGATCAGCGTCTCATCGATCAGGGCCTGATCCTCGGCCGGAAGACCTTCGACTGCATCCCGGATGGGGCCCTCCACGTTCTCAATGGCCTTTCTCACACCCTTTCCGCCAACCCTTCCGGAGTCATGATCCCGAAGCTCCAGGGCCTCCCGTGATCCGGTCGAGGCGCCGGAGGGAACAATCGCCTGCCCCATGGCTCCCGAGGAGAGGACGACTTCGACTTCAATGGTGGGGTTCCCGCGGGAATCCAGAACTTCTCGGCCGTGAACGCGGTCGATCTCGCTCAATGATGCCTCCTTGTAAGGACATATCTTTCATAGTGCCTCATGGACAAAGGCACCTCTCCTGAAAAATCGCGATCATCAAAATGGTTGTGGCACACGGCGCACTCACGTCCCGCCACGGAGAAATTCCGGTGAGCCAATCGTGCGTACCCTCGCACGTGACACTTCAGACAGTTGGCGTTGGGGACCCCCCCCGGACGATAGCTCCTGGCCGGGGAGGGATGACCGAAAAAATGGCGACCCAGCTCAATAAGGCCCGTCATTTGGGCAGAAACGGCACCCCCTACCCCCGGTCCGGAGTGACAGTCGATGCAACGGCCATGATGGAGGGCCGCTCCCGAGGACTGCCACGTCTTTCCGTAGAAGGCCATCTCATGGCAGGAAAGGCAAAATCCAGGGCGATCCTCCAAAAGGCGCCCTCCCGCCGAGAGAGCCACGCCAACGACAAGAAGGAGAAAAATCCCCCCCACCATGCCGCCCCTTTTTCCCGGAGTTCTCATGGTCCCCCCTCCGATCGGCCGCGAAGATCTCCCGTCAGGGGCTTCCAAAAACTCCCCGATGGTCCGAGGAGAGATTCACCGGGAAGCGGAGCCCCCTGCGGATTCTCCCATTTTGAACGAAAGGAGCCGTCTTGACCAGTGCCATTTTCCGGTGGCTGACCACCCTCCCTCTCCCACAAATCCCACATTACGGGCATAGTACTCATACAGGATCTGGGTCGAGCGTCGGCTGATGAGGTTGTAGGAAAGGCGTCGACGAACAACCCAGCAGACGAATGTTCCGGCCGGCAGGGTCACGCGCACTTTTCCCCATACCCGGTCGTGGATCCGGTTCTCCCCGTCCTCTCCTGACCAGGAATCTCCCTTGCGGAAGGGAAGGCGGACGCGGATCAGGGGGGGATGATAGGCATAGACGCTTTGAGAAAAGGCCGAGGTGCTGGTGTTTTTTGTGTACTCTCCCGTGGCCGGATTGAATTCGTAGACCGAGACAATGGTGCGGGTCGGAAAATTCAGATAGGCGATCTTCCGGGTCACCTCTACTTTCCGGGAAGGTCCTGCCCCCGGCAGCGGACGCAGGACCTCGGTGACGTGGATCCGTCCTCCCAAGCCATCGAAGGTCTTTTCCATGGGGACCAGGGGAAGATAGGTCAGAGGTCCGGAATCCGTCCCTGCCGCCCGGGACGGTCGAAGTCCCGACAGTAGGATCAGGAAGACAAGTGGGCACAGGAGGACGCAGGACATTCGACGGTAACCGGCTCTCATGGCGAGGGACTCCCCAATTTGGCCCGAAGGATCTCTCCCACCTTTTCCGGATTGGCCTTCCCCCGGGACTTCTTCATCACTCCTCCCACAAAGAAGGCAAAGAGCCGATCCTTTCCCTTCCTGTATGACTCGACCTCGACGGGATTTTCGGCCAGGACTGCCTCGACAAGGGCCACAAGCTCCCCCTCCCCGGAGATCTGGGCAAGATTTTGCCGGGAGACAATCTCGAGCGGATCCACCTTCTCCTCCACCGCAGTGTGATAGACCTCCTTGGCCTGGGAAAAGGAAAGGTCGCCACTTAAGACTTTTCCGATGAGAGGGACGGTGGCAGAGGGGGCCGTGGCCCCCCCCAGGACCTCCTCCCCCCGGAGGTTAAATTCGCGAAGAACTTCCGAGAGGACAAAGGAAATCCAGCGGTCACGCCCCTTCTCCCCTTTGGTGGCAGGGTGATCGTGAAGGAGGGAGACCCCCTCTTCGAAGTAGGCGGCAAGGGCCTCTTCTCCCACAATCGTTTCGGCATCGGAAAGCGTCAGCCCCATCGTCTCCACGAATCGTGCCACCCGTCTCTCGGGAAGCTCCGGCATGGCCAGGCGCTCCTCCTCCACCATGGCCATATCCACCCTCAAGGGAGGAAGGTCCGGATCCGGAAAATAGCGGTAATCGAGAGCCTCCTCCTTGCTCCTCATGGGCTTCGTGGTGCCCGACGCCGGATCGAAAAGGCGTGTCTCCTGCCGTATGGGCTCACCGGCCTCGATGGCATCGATCTGTCGGTCGATCTCAAAGAGCATCGCCTTATGGACAAAGCGGAAGGAGTTCACGTTCTTGATCTCGACCCGGGTCCCGTAAGGGGCACCGGGACGCCGCACCGAAAGGTTGATGTCGCAACGGAAGGAGCCTTCTTCCATATTGCCGTCGGAGACCCGGGTGGCGCGCAACAGCTGGCGAAGCCTCTTGAGGTAGTCCACCGCCTCGTCGGGGCTCCGGATGTCGGGCTCGGAGACAATCTCCAGAAGGGGAACCCCCGCACGGTTCAGATCCACATGGCTCTTGTCGGGAATGCCGGCATGGAGGTTTTTACCGGCATCTTCCTCGAGATGCATCCGATGGATCCGGATGAAACGCTCTCCGGCCCCGGTGCGAACACGAAGGGACCCTCCCGAAAGAAGAGGATGGGCATACTGGGAGATTTGATACCCCTTGGGAAGATCGGGGTAAAAATAGTGTTTCCGCTCAAAGACGCTGACGGGATTGACGGTACATCCCGCGGCCAGCCCGGCCCGGACTCCCAGTCGAACCGCCTGGGCATTGAGGACGGGTAGGGATCCCGGATGGGCCAGGCACACCGGGCAGACAAGGGTATTGGGCGGAGCCCCGAAACGGTTCTCGCAGCGGCAGAACATCTTGGACTTTGTCAGAAGCTGGGTATGGACCTCAAGGCCCACGACAATTTCATATCCGCGAAAAAGAGGCGTTCCCTCGCTCACTTTTCTTCCCCCCTCTTCCCTCCGGGAATCGTCCCGTGCGTCGCATGGACCCGAGGAAGCGGCATCGGCCACCGCCGGGAGATTTCCCGGGCCACGGCCAGTAGCCGACCCTCCGACCAGGGGGGCCCGATCAGATGTACTCCCACAGGCAACCCATCAGCGTCCACTCCCGCCGGGACCGACAATGCCGGAAGTCCGGCCAGATTGGCAGTGATTGTGTAAATGTCCGAAAGATACATGGAAAGCGGATCTCCGGTCTTTTCTCCAAAGGAAAAGGCCGGCGTGGGAGAGGTGGGGGTCATGATGACATCGCACCGGGAAAAGGCATCGAGGAACTCCTGGCGGATCAGGGCCTGAACCTTGCGGGCCTTGCGGTAGAAGGCCTCCTGGTAGCCGGCGGAAAGGGCGAAGGTCCCCAGAAGGATCCGGCGCTTCACTTCGAGGCCAAACCCCTTGTCCCGTGTCTCTTCGTACATCTCCCGGAGATTTGCGGAGCCTGCGGCCCGGAAGCCATAGCGGACACCATCGAAGCGGCACAGATTTGACGCCGCCTCCGACGTCGCCAGCACGTAGTATACATTGATCCCCATGGCGGCATGAGCCAGTTCAATCTCCTCCTCCCGGACACCGTCGAAGGAGAGCCCCTTCCGGACATCCGCCAGCCTCTCCCGAATCGAGTTGTCCAACCCCTCTCCAAAGAGAGCGGCTGGAATTCCCAGCCGCAGGCCGGACAGGGAGGTTTGAGTGAAATCCCGGCGCATCTCCTCGGGGTCGCGCCCCTCGGTCGTCATATCCAGAGGATCGGCACCCGACATGGCCACCAGAGCCTCAAGGGCATCCTCGGCCTCTACGGCAAAAGGCCCGATCTGGTCGAGAGAGGAGGCAAAGGCCACCAGTCCCGAGCGGGAAATTCGCCCATAGGTGGGCTTAACCCCGATGACTCCGCAGAAGGCCGCCGGCTGACGGATGGATCCCCCGGTGTCGGAGCCAAGAGACAGGGGGGCAAGGCCCGCCGCTACCGCCGCTGCCGACCCCCCGGATGAGCCTCCGGGAACCCGGGAGGGATCCCAGGGATTCCGGGTGGGGCCGAAGGCCGAATTCTCGGTGGAGGAGCCCATGGCAAACTCATCGAGGTTGGTCTTGCCCAAAATGATCGTCCCCAGAGAGAGGAGGCGGGAGACGGCCGTTGCCGTCCTTAAGGAGCGGTATCCCTCAAGAATCCGGGAGGCGCAGGTGGTGGGCATGTCCCGGACCTCGAGGTTGTCCTTGATCATAAGAGGATAGCCGGTCAGGGGCGAGGGGGGCTTTTCCCCCCGGAGCCGGTTGTCGAGCTGGCGGGCACGGTTGATGGCATTGTCGTTGACGGAGAGACAGGCATGAATCTCTCCGGAGAGCGACCGGGTCCTGTCGAGAAAGTACGCCGTCACCTCCTCGAGAGTGAAGCGGCCTTCATCTCGACCGCGGGCAAAATCCGCCACGGAGACAAAAAAGGGATTCTTCACCGCCCCCCCTTCCGGCTCGGGGAGAGGGGCCCTTTTTTTCCGGCGGGAGCCTTGGAAACGGGTGAAGAGGAGGCTCTCCCCTTTTCCGGAGCGATCTTCCCTTTGGAAGCCGGCGTCTTCTTCAGTGCCTTCGTTTCCGCCATTCGCCTCTCCCTCACGGCATTTTTGGGGTCCACCATGACAATGACCGGACGATGGTCCGGAACCTCTTCCGGGGTCAGGAGACCGTAGGAAAAGATAATGATACGGTCCCCCACGGCTCCCTTCCGGGCGGTGGGACCATTAAGGCAGACGGTTCCGGAGCCTTTTTCCCCTTCAATGACATAGGTGGAGAAGCGTTCGCCATTATTGAGGTTGCTAATGACAACCTCTTCATAGGGAAGGATTCCCGCTGCGTCCATCAGGTCGGTATCAAGGGTCAGACTCCCCTCATATTCAAGTTCGGACTGGGTGACCGTGGCACGATGGATTTTGGAACGCAAGAACGATCTCAACATGGCTCTACCGACCCTCCTCGAGAATGCGGGGAACCCGGAAGAAGCCTCCTCCGGAGTCGGGAGCGAGGGCCAGGGCCTCCCCCACACGGGAAAAGGGGGCCGAAAGATCCCTTGCCGGAGGTCGTCCGCCAGTATCCGGGGAAGCCGTGACCGCTTCGGCCACAACCACTGTTCCGAGGGCTTCCACATAACCCAAAATGGAGGCGATCTCCCCCGTCATGCGCTCCGCTTCCTCGTGCGTCAGCGCAAGGCCTGCCAGACGCGCCACATGAAGCACATCTTTTTTTTCAAGATTCACTTTCGGATTCCTTCCCGGAAAATCGTTTTTTCTCTCTGCAATATTCTTTCCCAGCAGGACGACATTCCATTAATTATATCCCAACGGTGGCGTCCTCAGAAACACTTCCTCGGGCGACGGGAGCCTTCGCTCACCTCTCCCCGTTCGGAACGCCTCCCTCTTCGTCGGCCGGCGTCAGGTTGGCCAGACGAGCCAAAAGGGTGCGGGGAGGACCCTCTGAGAAGCGCACCACCAGCTCGAGATCGGGGTCGGGGCTCCGGGCATCAAGGACCACGCCCTCCCCAAAGCGGGGATGGCGCACCTTTTTTCCGATCCAGTCCTTTCGTTCTCCTCCGGAGATCGAGGCCGGCCCCTCTGCCGGAGAGGGCTCTCCCTGACGTCTTTCCACTTTTGATGCTCCCCGGAAGACGGGCCGCCCGACAGATGGGGAGGCGAGNNGGGGGGGAGCCGATCCCGTCGGGAGGGGTGCCCGAAGGAGGGAGAAAACCCGCTTCCTCCATCCCGGGATTGACCGGGCAGTCGGCCGGAGGATGACGGGGCGGAAGGCGCCCGGACAAACACCGGACGGTCTCCTGCGGAGAGCTCTCCGGGAATGTCCCGAAGAAAGGGCGACGGGCCGAAGGACTGGGTCTTTCCATAAATCCTGCGGGTCCGGGCCCAGGTGAGGTGCAGCCTCTCCCTGGCGCGGGTCATGGCCACATAAAAGAGCCGCCGCTCCTCCTCGATATCGGTGGACGACCGGCCCCCCGCAAAGGAGCGGAAAGGAAGGAGCTGATCCTCAAGACCAGCCACCACGACGCAGTCGAACTCGAGCCCCTTGGACTGATGGATCGTCATGAGGCCCACTCTTTCGCGTCCTTCCGCATCGGGGCCCTCGCGGGAGAGCGTCAGGTCTTCGAGAAAGGCAGCCAGCGGTCCCGAGGCCTCCCGGTCTTCCTCGCGGACAAAGTCCCCGGCCAACCCCCGGAACTCTTCCAATGTTTCGAGCCTTCTCCGACGTGTCTCTTCATCCTTTTCCCGGGTCAACCACTCACGATAGCCCGTGGCGGCCACTACCCGATCGAGTAGAGACAGAGGGACGTCTCCCCGAGACGCCGCCTCACTTCCTTCCCGGAGAAGGGCGGAAAGCTTCCCGAGGGGCTCTCTCCGCCCTCCCCGTTCGGCCANNGCCGGAAGCTCAGGATGGGCTTCGGAGAGAGCGGAGAGCTCTTCCACCGCCTCATCACCCTGCCCCCGGGGAGGCACGTTGAAGATCCGGGCCAGGCTCAGTCGGTCGAAAGGGTTCACCAAAAGCCTCAGGTAGGCCACGAGATCCCTGGCCTCCCGGCTTTCGAGGAGACCTCCCCCTCCGGGCCTGAAGAAGGGGACTCCAGCCGCCGCCATGGCCTTTTCCAGGGGAAGAGACTGGGCATTTGTCCGGAAGAGAACGGCGGCCCGGGAGGGACGACCTCCTCCGGCAATCCATTCCCGCAGGATGCCCGCCACTCCCCGAGCCTCGGCCTCCTCGTCGGGGAACTCCATTAGGAGAACGGGGCTCCCTCCTCCTCGCACCGCCGTGACGGTCTTCATATAGCGGCCATCGTTTTTGCGGATGACTGAGGTCGCCGAGTCCACGATCGCCGATGTGGAGCGGTAGTTCCGGGAAAGGAGCACCCTCCCGGCCCCCGGGTAGTGGTCGGAAAATCGCTGGATATGGGCTACCTCGGCTCCCCGGAACCGGTAGATGCTCTGGTCGTCGTCTCCCACCACCGTCACATTTCTCCGCTCCCGGGAGAGGAGTCGGATCAGCTCTTCCTGGAGTGGATTGGTGTCCTGGTACTCGTCCACCAGAATATGGTGAAATTCCTGACGAAGCGCCGTGGCCACATCGGGCTGGGACGAGAGAAGGCCGACAAGGCGGCAAAGAAGATCGTCGTAGTCGAGGGAGCGGTTTTTCCTGAGCCCCTCTTCGTACTCCTCGTAGCAGGTGGCCATGAAGCGCCGGGAACCGAAGAGGCGGCGAGCGAGCTCTGGACCGGGCGTCTGGCGGGCATTTTTCCACTGGCTGATCTGGCGAAGGATCTCCTGGGGAGCGACATCCTCCTCCGAGACCTTGTGGCGACGCATGATCTCCCGAACCAGAGCCTTCTGGTCCCCGGCGTCGGAGACGGTAAAGTCCGGCGGAAGACCCGCCCGGTCGGCCAGCCTCCGAAGAAGGCGGGCCGAAAGGGAATGAAAGGTTCCCACATAGGGAAGGCGGGCATCGGGAAGGCGATGGGAGATCCTCTCCACAAGCTCCCGGGCGGCCTTCCGCGTGAATGTGGCGACAAAAAAGCTCTCTCCCCCGCGGCCGCTGCGCTCGATCAGAAAGAGCAGCCGTTCGATGACGACCCGTGTCTTTCCCGATCCGGCCGGGGCCAGGACGAGAAGGGGCCCCTCCTCATGAGTGACGGCCAGTCTCTGTTCGGGGTTGAGCCCGGGATCCACCAGAGGCACGGGAGAGGAGCGGGGGCTTCCGGAGTCAACGCTGCTCACTCCTCGCCCGAACCTTCCCCTTCGAGAATTCGGGAACGCCAGAGTCCGGCAAATCGGACATTGGCCTCCTCCGCCTCGTCCCTCGCCACAAAGACGATCTCCTTCCCCGACGGCGCAAAAGAGGGCCGGCAGTTCACGAGCCGGGCCGTGGCATCCACCGGAAGGATCTTGTTGGGGCTTCCCCCTTCGACATTCTGGAGGAGGGGTTCCGTCGGCCAGGTCCAGAAGGGCTTGGAGTCGGGGCGGGTCCGAAGATAGAGGAAGGCGTTTCCGCGGGGGCTCCACAGGGGGTAGAGGTTGTAGCCGGTCTTGACGACCGGGGTCGGCTCCTCCGCTCCCTCCCGGAGCAGGGCCAGCCCTCTTCCTCCTGCCTCCGCCTGCATCTCCATCAGAATGTTCCCTCCTGCAGGAGAGACCATGGGATAGAAGAATTCCCGATGGACCAGAAGAGGCACGGCTTCTCCGGTCCGGAGGGCAAGCCGCACGATGGTGTTTCGTCGGGCGGGGCTCTCAATGCGGCGATCCCTCGTGTGAAACCAGAGAGTGCCCCCATCCGGGCTCACCGAAAAGTGGTCAATATGTTCGGAGGAGCGGTAAAGCTCCCGGGAGCCCTCGCCAGGGCTCCAGAGATAGAGGAGGGACTCTTCCCGGAAGCGTCCCTCCTTGAAGCGGACGATATAGACCAGCCTTTCACCGTCCGGCAACCAGTGGAAATCGCCCAGACTTTCCTCGTGATGGTGGCGGGAGGCGGGCCAGTCGATCACATCGATCTTGTTCTCCCCCAAGGGGCCGCAAACGGTCAGCTGGTCCCCCATGACAATATGCTTTGTTGTCTTCCAGAGGATCTTCCGTGTATAGGGCTTCCATCGCTGCCGGGTATGGATGGCAAGATGTCGCCCGGAGGGCGAGATCTGGAAGGACTGGGGACGGACCGCATCGGGGTCGAAGGGAAAGGTCACCATCTCGCCGGTCTGGGTATCCAGGCGGACAAGCATCCACTGGGCCCCGAAGTGCTCCCACTTCTTGCGGTCCTGATGGAAGGTAATGTAGCGGCCATCCGGGCTCCAGACAGGCACCAGTTCGTTGGCTCCCCGTCCCCTCTCCCGGTAGTTGACCGCCACGAGATTCTCCCCCACATCGTGGAGGACCTTGCCGGTAGAGGCATCGATGACGGTGAGGCAGCCCAGGTCGCGGGTTTCGTGGATGGTGTCCGGATCGGTGAGGCGAACACAGGCAATCTTGGTTCCGTCAGGAGAGAAGGTGGGGACGACGGCCTCAACCTTTCCCGGAAGAATCTCTTCTGTTTCAATGGTCCACTTTCTCGTCATGGCAAAAAACTCCTCAAGGATGCATCTCTATTCGACGGTGACGGACTTGGCGAGATTTCTCGGCTGGTCGACATCGTTACCCATCAGGACGGCGGTGCGATAGCTCAGAAGCTGAAGGACCGCCGTGGCAAAAAACATCCCCTCCCATCCGTCTGTCGGGGGAAGAGGATAGGACGGAGCCACCGGGGAGGATTCGGGAGAGGCGATCGTCACCACCGTCCCTCCCCGGGCCTCCACTTCCCGGATGTTCGACCACTCCTTGGCGGCCAGATCCAGGTCCACAAGGGGGGCCACCACTAGGACTCCCGGCTCGATCAAGGCGATGGGACCATGCTTGAGCTCTCCTCCGGGGTAGCCGTCCGCCGGCCGATAGGTGATCTCCTTAAGCTTGAGCGCCCCTTCAATGGCCAATGGATAGTCGAGCCCCCGGCCGATGAAGATCACGAAGCGGGAGGAGGCCACCTTCTCGGCCAACCGATCGATGGCCGCAAGGTCAATGGCTCCCAGAAAGCCTTCGAGACGCGCAGGGGCCCGAAGGAGAAGCTCCAGGGAGCGTCGGGACCCCTCTTCCTCCCGAAGCCCCGTCCGGCGAGCCAGGTGAAGGGCCAGGAGCCAAACGGCGGTCATCTGGGCGACAAAGGCCTTGGTGGAGGCCACTCCGATTTCGGGACCCGCCCGGGTGAGAAGGGTCGCCTCGGCCTCACGCGTAATGGAGGAGCCGGGCACATTGGTCACCGCCAGGGTCAGATAGCCCTCCCGACGGGCATGGTCCAGGGCGCCCAGGGTATCCGCGGTCTCTCCCGACTGGGTCACCCCCACAACCCAGGCTCCCTTCCTGATCCGAAGGGGACGATAGCGGAACTCGGAGGCGATCTCCACACGGACCGGGATGTCCGAGAGGGACTCGATCAGCTGGCGGCCAAGAAGCGAGGCGTGGTAGGAGGTCCCGCAGGCCACGAAGACGATCTCCGGGGGCGAGGGGCCCAGACGGGTGAGTTCGGAGAGCATGACCCGTCCATGGCCAGGGGCAATCCGCCCCTCAAGGGTATCCATGATGGCCCGGGGCCCCTCGAAGATCTCCTTTTCCATGAAATGCCGGTAGTGTCCCTTCTCCGCGGCGACGGGATCCCAGGGAACCTCTTCGAAGACAGGAGAGAGCGGGACGGATCCGTCGACGGGAAGAAGCGCGAGACCTTCCGGTCCGATCGCGGCAATGACGTCGGGGGGAAGCGGCATGACCTTCCGGGTCCACTTCAGGAATGCCGGAACATCGGAGGCGAGGAAAAAGGAGTGGTCCCCCTCCCCCAGAAGGAGCGGAGCTCCCCGCCTGACACCGACAAGCTCTCCCGGTCGATCCTCGCAAAGAACGGCCAGGGCATAGCTCCCCCTGACATCACGAAGGGCCAGACGCACCGACTCAGAGAGGTTGCCGGTGGAGCGAAAGTACCGGTGGATCAGATGGGCCACCACCTCGGTATCCGTCTCGGACGAAAAGGAAAAGCCCTCCGAGGTGAGGCATTCCCGGAGCTCCCGGTCGTTCTCGATGATTCCGTTGTGAACGACGACAATGGGACCGGAGCGGTGAGGGTGAGCATTGTCTTCGGTGGGGGCCCCGTGGGTCGCCCAGCGGATGTGGCCAATGGCGGGTCCGGGTCGCCCCTCCTGCCCCTGACAGAGCGCAACAAGATTGGAAAGCTTTCCGGAGGCACGGGCCACCTCTATCCGGCCATCCTTTCCGAAATAGGCGACTCCGGCCGAGTCATATCCCCGATATTCGAGGCGCGACAGGGCCTCGAGGACAAGGGAGACGGGTTCCTCCGGTCCAATATAGCCGATGATTCCACACATCAGGTCGATTCCTTCTTGCTTGAGTTTTTCTTTTGAGCCCGGCGACGGTGGTAGCGATGACCTCCCTCCGGGCGCAGCTGGGAATCGGATCGGGAGAGATAGAGGGCCCCGGGAGGGACGTCCTCCACCACCGTTGACCCCGCGGCAATGACCGCTCCGTCGCCGACGGAGACCGGGGCGACGAGCTGCGTGTCACTTCCCACAAAGACATCCGCCCCGATGGCGGTGGAAAACTTTTCATAGCCGTCGTAGTTGCAGGTGATCGTCCCGGCCCCCACATTGGTGCGATCCCCCACCGTCACATCGCCCAGGTAGGAGAGGTGGTTGGCCTTGGCCCGTTCGCCCAGGACCGCCTTTTTGGTCTCCACGAAATTCCCCACGTGGGACTCCCTTCCGAGCCGGGTCCCGGGACGCAGATGGGCAAAGGGCCCCACCACGGCGCCCGGCCCCACCGTCGCCTCCACCGCCACAACATAGTCCCGGATAACAGCCCCGTCGCTCACCTCGGCATTGGTGAGATGGACACCCATTCCGATCCGGCAGTTCGCTCCCACCCGTGTTCGTCCCTCGAGGTAGCTCTGGGGGAAGAGGACTGTCCCCGCCCCGATCTCGACCTCGGGGCCGACGTCGGTGCGTCCGGGGTCCAGAAAGGTGACCCCCCGCTCCATATGTCCCCGATTGATTCTCTCCCGGAGAAGGGCCGTCACCCGGGAAAGCTCCTCCTGAGTGTTGACGCCCCTCATCGCATCGGGGTGAGCCTCCAGTGTTCGAACCGCTCCTCCCCCGGCCACCACCCGGGCGACGAGATCAGTGAGATAGCGCTCTCCCTTTTTGGGGTCGGGAAGGATCCGTCCCCGGGCCTCATGGAGAATTGTCCGGGGGATCAGATAGATCCCGGCATTGACCTCCCGGATCGCACGCTCCTCCGGGGACGCTCCGCTCTCTTCACGAATGCCGGTCACCCTCCCGGAGGGGTCACGGAGAATCCGGCCATAGCCGGTGGGGTTGTCGAGAAAGGCCGTTGTCAGGACAAGGGCGTCGGGATTCTCCCTCCCCCTGGCCACCAACGCCTCAAGGAGGTTGGTGTCGACCAGGGGACCGTCTCCATTGAGCACCAGAAGATGGGTCGCGGAGCCTTCCGTAAAGATCCGGGAGGAAAAGAGGGCCTCGCAGGCCCCCCACGTCCCGTCGGGCCATTCCTGAACGACGGGCAGGAGAGGAAGGGAGGGACGATTCCGATGAACGGAATCCACCGGGAGCCCCGCCGGCGGAACAATCACATGGATGCTCGCCACCCCCTCCTTCAGCCCTGCCAGGGCCCGATAGGGGTAGGAGATGAGCGGCTCCCCCAGAACCGGGGAGAGGACCTTGGGCACGGGAGACCGCATCCGGGTCCCGGCGCCGGCGGCGAGAAGAACCCCGTCAATGATCATGGTAGACCTCCTCGGATCCCCTGACCACCGGGAGCCTCTCGGGCATGCCGAGCCCCCCCGAGAGAATCATCCGGATTCCCTCCTCGACAGGGATTCCGGTTTCGCGAACCATCGATTCCGGCACAAAGGCCTGGACGCCGATGTAGAGATTGTTGCTGGGGAAGAAAATCGAGGCATAGCGGACCGGATCGCCATCAAGAATCACCCATTGGGTCAAAAAGCCCATGGTATAGGCGCCGGCCTTCGGATACTCGGCGAGGACGACCTTCCGGAATCCCTTTCCTCCGGAAGGAGAAAAGGCCTCCAGCATCGTCTTCACCGCCGTGTAGAGCTTTTTGAAGATCGGGATGTGGGTGAGCCCCCCTTCGAGGAAGGAGACGATCTTCCGCCCGATGACATTGGTGGCGACGATGCCGGTCAAAAAGATGATCCCGAGAAGGACGGCCACCCCGAGGCCAGGAATGGGACGGCCCACCACGAAGGTCACAAGGGGATCGAGGAGAGAGTCGAGAAAGAGAAAGATCCGATAGAAGATGTAGCCGGAAAGGGCCACGGGAAGAACGATAACGAGTCCGGTAATGAACTGGGTCTTGAGAGTGGCCCGAATACGGTCACCGCTTGACTGGATCCACCCCAAAGGGGCCCCCTTCCTGATTTTTCCGGCAGTCTGACTCCGGACCTATCCTACCTATTTTGAGGATCCGGGAGCAAGAGCGTCCCCTGAGGGACGGACCCAGCGGTCCATGGAGGTGTGAAGGGCGACCCGGCGATTCCCTGCCCTGAGGCTCACCGCCGGCTCGGAGTGGGTGTGCATCACCGCCTGCCAGCTCCGGGTGTAGCGAGAAAAGAGCTCGTCGAGAAGACGTCCCTGCTCTGCGGGGGCCAGGGTGGCCCACCCTGGCCCGACCTGGACCCGGAGAATCCGGCCCCCATAGCGAAGCGACTCCCCTTCAAGAATCTTCCCTGTGNNTGCCGGCCCGGACGCCAAGGCCGCCAGGATTCTCTCGGCCTCCCGCGAGAGGAGAGCCTCCCGACTCTTTTCTCCGGAAAGGCCCGAGGATCCCGGGGAGGGTCCCGAGATGCGGACCATGGTCACCACAAGGGCGACGAGAAGGGCTCCTCCCAAAACAACAACCGCCCAGCGTGCTCCCACCTGTCTCCTCCCGGTTTTATCCCTCAGAATCCCCAGTCCCACACTCTCACACTATCCGGGACTTTCCCGCCACAATATTGTATCATCGAAAAAACTCCGGAGGAAAAAATTCCTCCCTGTCCTCCACCCCTCAGGAGCCTTGCCGTCCATGTCGCCAAACTCTCTGAAGAGGGCTACGGGAGCCCTCGTACTCCTTCTAGTCCTTCTCAGCCCGAGCTCCGGATTCGGAGGATCGAGAAGCCATCGGTATTATCCCTCGACAAGCCCCCAATACTCCTCTCAGCTTGAGATCGAGGCAGTCTCCCTTCTCTTTCGGAACAACAACATTCTCGTCTCCGACACCCGGCATACGATCGTCTTCATCAATGTGAGCGGCCTTCCCGAAAACGTTCCCCAGATCGAAGGGAACACCCTCTCGGTCGGATTGTCCTCCGGACAGGCGGCCGTGGTTGCAGGGAACACCCATACCGCCCCCCTTCCCCTCGAAGTCCCTCTTCCGGCGCTCTCCGTGGGAATCGCCCCCCTGTCCATCTCCGAATCGGAGGGGGTCCTGTACATTGCCGACGGAAGCGGCCGGATCGATGCCCTGAACCTCGACAACCACACACATGACATCATCGTCATTCCCGACTCGAAGATCCGCCTGAATGCCGGAGCCCACATCTCAAAGCTCCTCAAGCGATCGCCAACCCTTGGCAAGCTCCTGGGGATGGTCACCACCCTTCCGCTCGATCCCGGAAAGATCTCCGTGATCGCCGGGGGAGGAAGAATCCCCCCCACGACGGTCCCCGTCGATGCCCTTCGGGCAAGAATCAGCCCCATCGGACTCTCCTCCGATACCGAAGGGATTTACATGGTGGGGGAGACCGGGCACATCCTCTATCTCAACAACACGCCAACTCCTCATGAGATTCCCATCCGGGAGGGAGCGTCTACCCGCATCGTCCGCGTCCGCCCGGGAGAGATCTTTCTCGTCGCCAGCCGGGGCGAGGAACACGACCTTCGCCCGGGAACTGATCCCGTCCCCGCGATTTCCTCCACCATGAACCCCACCACGATCATTGCGTCGGAAGGACGGATCTTCACCGCCGACCAGGATGGCAACATCGACATGATCAATCTGACCACCCATCCCATGACCTTCCCGGGGGCGCCGGGAGAGTCGGCCCCCCGAACCCTCGAACCGGGAATGGTTCTCCGGATTGCCGGAGGGGGAACCCACTTCGTGGGCTTTAGCCCCCTCCCGGCCCTGGATGCCATGATCCGTCCCCATTCCCTGACCTACGACTCCCGCGGATTCCTCTATATCGGGGACATTGAAGAAACCAGCCAGGCGGGAAGGGTTCTGGCCATCAACGTTTCGGACAAACCCCTTTCCCTTCCCCTCATGCGACACGGCGCCTTCAGAAAGCTCTCCGTCTCCCCAGGAGAGATTGTGGCGATCGCCGGAAACTCCCGAAGGCGCCCCCTGGCCACCACAACCCCCTCCCCGGCCGGGGATGCCGGAATAGAGCCGATCCAGCTCTCCTACCGGAACGGACTTCTTGCCATCGGAAATCTTCTGGGATCGGTCGACCTTGTCAATCTTACCTTCCGTAACCGTCGGGCCTTTCCCAACGATGTTCACGCCTCCCTCCTCCTGCCTCCGGGGACGATCCTCTCCCTGATGGGCAATGGCTTCGGATCCTCCCAGAAACCCTCCGACGAGGCCAACTAATAATGATCTCGGGAGATTCGGCCGCATTGCGGATCTTGCGGTGAGAGAGTAAGGAAGAGATATCAGGAACGCGTGAAGGGGGACTCGAGGAGCCTGATCCGGGGGGGATGTCCCGAGCCGGCAGGAGGACATTCCATGGAGACTTCGACACCCAGGGGCCAGGTGGACATCGGACGTCCATGTCCCGGAAGGGACGAATAGAGCACCGGAATCTCTCCCACCACAGAAAGGACAAGATCCTCCGCCTCCCGGACCGGATCATCGTCCCGGGGGGCCAATCGGAGAAAGGGCCCCATCACGACCCCCTTAAGGTCCCTGAGACTCCCGGCAAGCGCCAGAGTCCGGAGGGCGCGGTCCACGGCATAGAGGGGCTCGTCCACATCCTCGATGAGCAGGATGGCCCCGGAAAGATCCGGCATGAAGGAAGTCCCCGAAAGGTGGGCGAGGGATTCGAGGTTGCCCCCCAAGAGCCTCCCCGACGCCTCTCCCTGACGAATGCTCCGGCACTCTCCCAGAGGAAGACAGTCTCCCTCCCTTACATCTCCGGAAACCATCGACCACCATAGTAAAAAGGTCTCGGCAGAGACAAGCTCCCGCGCCGTGGGCCCCCAAAAGGTTACAAGATGGCTGTGGCGCCAGAGGGCGGCATGGAGATAGGTGGCATCGGAGAATCCGCAGAAGAGCGGAATGTGATCAGGATCCGGAAAGGGGGGGGGAGTCCACGTCTCTAGAAGGCGGATTGCCCCCGACCCCGCACGGTAAGACAGGACCCCGGGAACCCCGGCGGAGAGGGCCCGGGTGAAATCCCGGCCACGCACCGGGTCCGTTGCGAGATAGGGGCCCGCACCAGGCTCCTCCTCCCCGAAGAGTTCGGGGTAAAGCCCCACTCCCTCGAGGCGAGCGAGGACCGTCTCCCATTCGGGGAAGGGGCGCCCCAGGGAGGGGCGAGGGAGAAGGAGACGATCCCCCTGACGCAAGGGGCGGGAGGGGCGAAGGGGCGGCACCAAGGAGGCCTACCCATCCTTCATGAGAAAGTCCAGGACCATCTCCCGGACAGCCGCCTCGAGGTCGAGGCCGCGCTCCTCCATCTTGAGCCGAAGGGCCTCGGAAAGCTCCGCCGGGAGGACCACGACCAGGGAGCTGTCTCCCTCGGGAGCCGTCGGTCGGCTCTCGGGCTCCGCGTCGGGAACAACCCCCCGATCGATAAAGTCAGAGATGGCCGGGGGACGGACAATCTCCCGAAGGGTCGGCCGGTGGGACTTCATGGGGTTCCCCCGAGGTTGAGGGAAAGGATTTCCTCCGCCAGGGCCTTGTACTCTCCCGCCGAAGGACCTTCCGGAAAGAAATCGACGATCGTCTTCCCGGCCGTTACGGCTTCGGCCAGGGCTATTCGCTGGTAGATGGCCGTCTCGAAGAGGGGATAGGGGAACTCCTGGAGGGCGTCGACCGATTCCCGGGAAAGACGCGTTCCCTGGATCTTCCGGTTGAGGAGAAGACGGGTCACCAGACCCCGGTTGAGCTGCTCCGCCCGTCGGATGAGGGAGACGATTTCCGTTCCGGACCAGAGATCGAGGGGGCTGGGCTGGAGGGGAACGATGGTCAGGTCCGCCACCACAAGGGCCGACCGGGTGATCGTCTCCATGCCGGGAGGCGAGTCAACGAGAACAAGATCATACTTTTTGGCCAGTCGCGGAAGCTCCTGGTCCAGGACCGGCATGGGGAGGGCAATGACCCCCACGGGGAAGGCTCCTTGGGAGAGTCCCCGCCACTTCATGGCCGACCCCTGGGGATCGGCATCCACCAGAAGAACCTCCATCCCCCGCTGGGCAAAGACCCCGGCCAGGTTCATGGAGGTGGTCGTCTTGCCGCATCCCCCCTTTTGATTGGCCACCACGATGATCACTGACCGCTCCTCTTCCCCTTACTCATCTTGACTGTCGTCTCCTCGGCCCCTCAACCGGGATGAATCAAGGAGCCGCGGCGAATTCCCGAACCTTCTCCCGGATGGTGCGGCGGGCGATCCCGAAGAGGACCTCTCCCTTTTCAGCCGTGGACAGGGAGGGGTCCGACCCCATGCGACCATCCGGGTAGAGAGTCCGGAAGCGCTCGGGTCCCAAGGGCCATTCATGATGGGGATCGGGGGCCCGGCCCGGAGCGATCGGTCGTTCCAGGTGAGGGTAGAGGTGCCAGGTCACGGCCACCTCTCCGCAGGTTGCATGATAACCGTTCGAGTCGCCGAAGAAGATTTTTTCCTGCTCGGTCACTTCAGGAAGAAGCCACCAGTTCGACAGGGCCGTGCGGGCGTCGGGGTGGTCGAGGAGAAATTCCGAGAAGGCGGCCTTGAGGGATGAATCGTTTCCCCCGTGGCCATTCACAAAGTAGAACCTCCGGAATCCGTTCCGGTAAAAACCCGAGAGAATGTCGCACACGAGGAGGATCATTGTCCGGGGGGAGAGGGAGGAGGTCCCGGGGAATCCCAGGTGGTGGTGGGACATGCCGTAGGCCAGGGTCGGGGCCACGAGCTCGCCCAAGTCCTCGCCAACTCTCCGGGCCAGGGCCTCGGCCACCAGATGGTCGGTCCCGATGAGACCGTTGGGGCCGTGCTGCTCCACCGACCCGACAGGAAGGAGAAGAAGCGTGGAGGAGCGAAGTCGCTTTTCGACCTCCGGCCAGTTGGTATGCTCTATCTGCACGTCGATCCTCCTGCATCGTTTCCTATGCTGTCCCGCCGACTCTCCACCGGAACCCATCAGGACAATTTTAAGACAATTCGCGGTGTTTTGACAGGGGCAGACCGGGAAAAATCGCTCCCGTCGACTTGCCTGAAGCCCCGAAAAACGGCTTGAAATGCACGGGGAAAAAGCCTATCATTTCGAAAAAGGTTGCCGCCTTTCATTTTGCCTTCGCTCCACGTCCAACCCATCCCGCATATGACCGGCCCCCACGCATGACCGGACCATGACCGGAAAGGACCCTTTGTGACCGAAATTCTCTACGACGACGGGCTCCACAAGTTCGTCCTTTTGGGATTTGGGGAATCCACACGGGAGGAGGGCATCCCCTCCAATCAGTATCTCGTCATTCACGGCTCCGACGGAGCCATTTTCGATCCGGGAGGCTCGGGGCTCTTTCCCGTGCTCTCCGCCCGCATCGCCAACTGTCTCGACCTGACCCGCATCCGGGCCATCTTTCTCTCCCACCAGGATCCCGATGTCAGTGCCGGGCTCAACATCTGGATGGAGGTCACGGGTGCCCGCGTCCACCTCTCCCGCCTCTGGACGCGCTTCATGCCCCACATGGATCTCCTTCACTCCGAGCGGCTCCTTCCCGTTCCGGATTCGGGATCGACGGTGGAGCTGGCCCCCGGCTTCTCCCTTGTCGCCCTCCCCGCCCACTTCCTTCACTCTCCCGGCCAGATCAACGTCTACGATCCGATCTCAAAGATCCTCTTCACCGGCGACATCGGTGCGGCGGAATATTCCAACGGAAAGATCTACATCGACGACTTTGAGGAGCATCGTCCCCACATCGAGCCCTTCCACCGGCGATATATGGCCGGGAACCGCGCCCTCCGCAACTGGATCCGGGAGGTCGAAAAACACGAGGTGGCCATCATTGCGCCCCAGCATGGCCCCCTCTATCGCGGGAAGGCCCGGGAAGACCTTCTCCGGTGGCTCTTCGACCTGAAATGCGGCATGGACCTTCATGGCTGAGGCCACCCCCTCCTTTGAAGAGGCCCGCAAGCGGATCGCCTCCCGGATCGGCACGGTTCTCGAACAGAGCCTCGAGGAATCCTCCCTCATCGATGGAGTCCGACAGGCAATCCGGTCGGCTCTCCGCCCCAAGCCACTCTCCCCGGATCCCGTCTCCCTCGTCGCCAACCTCACCGGCACTCTCACGATGGTGGAGGCCCTGCTGGAGCGGCAGAAGGGACAGACTTGCCTCCATCTCGACCTTCTGAGGGAGGGTCTGGCCGATGCCCTCGAGACCCTCCGGACCCTCGAGCGCACCACAGCGGACATCTCGGTCCTCTCCTTCGAGATCCGCCTTCTCGAGAGATTCATCATCACCTCCGACGTGATCCACGACTGGAAGGAGCACATTCGGGCGATGATCGACGACATCAACTCCGTTGTCGAGGTCTATTTTCTCTTTTCCCTCTTCCATACCGGCGAACAGGGGTACGAGATCGAGATCTTCTGGACCGGAGTCCCCCATCCCGACTCCCGGCGTCTTCTCGAAGCCCTCGTCACGGAGAAGCTTCAGTCGCTGGACGGGTACGATGCCACCCTCGAGCCCCGGATCGTCCACAACATCTCCAATCCCGGAAAAAATCTCCCGCCGCTCTCCCAGGACTCCCTCTCCCTGTCCACCAAGAGCCTCTATCTCGACCGGCCCCAGGTGGGGGGCATCGTCGGAGTGGGGATCAACTACGCCACCGCCGAACATCCGGTCAAGGTGCTGGTGATCGAGAGCATCATCACAAGCATCCTGAACGTCGTGGGGTCGGTCAAGGCGATCTACCGCTACACGAAGGACCTCGAATACTACGCGGTGAGGGATCCCCTCACCGGCCTCTTCAACCAACGGGTCTTCTGGGAACTGCTCGCCTACGAGATCGGCCGAAGCCAGCGCCACGGGAACCAGCCCTTTTCGGTCATGATCATCGACGTGGACGACTTCAAGAAGATCAACGACACCTTTGGCCATACCTTCGGCGACGAATTTCTTCAGAAAATTGCCGGAGTCATCCAGGCGACCGCCCGCAAGGAAGACATCGTCGCCCGCTACGGAGGAGACGAGTTTGCGGTGATTCTTCCCGAGGCCGCCTCCGAGCATGCGGTGGCCATGGCCAAAAGAATCCGGGCAGGATTCCAGAGATTTTCCCTCGAAAGCCCCGAGGGGGTCCGGGCCAAGAGCTCGGTCTCCATCGGCATTGCCTCCTGGCCGGAGCATGCCCTGGAGCCCAAGGATCTTTTTCTGGTCGCGGACAACATGATGTACCGGGCCAAGGCGCATGGAAAAAACGGCCATTGCCTCCCCACCGATGCCGACGTGGTCGAGGTCTTACGAAGTGTCAGCGAAAAGTACCTGATCCTCCAGCAGGCCATCGAGGACCGTTCTATCCTGCCCTACTTTCAGCCCATCGTCTCCGCCGCGGAGGGAACCGTCGAGGCCTACGAGGTCCTGATGCGGGTCGAGTATCGGGGAAAAATCCTTCCGGCCGGAGAGTTCATCGAAATCGCCGAAGAGAGCGGCCTGATCTCAAGCCTCGACTTCATCGTCATGGAAAAGGCCTTTCGCCATGCCGTGGAGCAGAATTTCGAGGGGCTCCTTTTCATCAACCTCTCTCCCAAGGCCATCGTCACCGCCGAGTTCATTCCCACCATTCGCAGGATCATCCGGGAGACAGGGATCCGGTCACGGCAGATTGTCTTCGAAATTACCGAACGGGAAACGGTGCGAAACGCCAGCCTCCTGGAGGTATTCATCTCCGAACTCAAGTCCGACGGCTCGCGCTTTGCCATCGACGACTTCGGATCGGGCTTCTCCTCCATGACCTATCTCAAGCGCTTCTCGGTGGACTTTCTCAAGGTGGAGGGAGACTTCATCCGCAATCTTCCCCAGACGGGCTCCATCGACCGGGCCATCGTCGCCTCCATCGCCACATTGACCCGGGAGATCGGCATCCAGACGGTCGCCGAGTCGGTGGAGTCCCCCGAGATTCTTGAAGAGGTCCGACGCCACGGACTGACCCTGGCCCAGGGATTTGGCATCGGCCGCCCTCTGCCCGAGATTCCCCGCGCCTTATAGCCTTCTCCTTCTCTCCTGAAAGGGGAACCCTCCAAAAGAGTTCCCCCCGCCCCTTCAAGACCTATGAGGCCTTCTTTTTTGACAGTGACAGCGCCGAGAGGGGAACGGCCACGATCCAGTCGTAAGAGTTGGCCACATAGGCCGTTCCCCCGACGATGGTGGGGGAGACGATCCCCATCCGTCCCCCGATCCGGAACGATCCCGTCTCCCGTCCGGTGGCCGGATCGAGACGGTCNNCGAGACGGTAGAGACTGTCCCCTCCGGCGATATAGAGGCTCCCCTCGTAATAGGTGGGGGCGCTTCGGGTCGCGGCGACCTTGTGCCACGCCCATCGCCGATGGCCGGTCCGGAGATCGAGGGCCACATAGCGTCCGGTCACCGGAGATCCGACATAGACAACATCTCCATGGATTAGAGGGACTCCTCCCTTGAAGGCCGGAGGCTTGGGCCCGCGACCGGTGGAGACGGTCCAGAGGGTTTTCCCCGTCCGGGCATCGAAGGCCCGCACCACTGCCTCCAGAGTCGGCCGGCCATGAATTCTTTTGGGTCGGGTCACCGTATCCATCACCACGACTCCCGAGCCAACGGCCGGGCTCACGTCCCCCATGCCGGTATTGGCCGCCCCCGGAATGGTTCCATGCCAGAGGGTCTTTCCCGTCCGGGCATCGAGGCAGTAGAGCCTGGGAGGGGAGGCCATGGCAAGGTAGAGACGCCCCTTGTCGTAGGCCGGGCTCGACATGTTGTCATTGCCTCCGAGGCGAACCTTCCAGACGGATTGCCCCGTATGGCGATCCAGGGCGTGGACGGTGCCGGATCCCGTGGCANNCCCCACCGACCCTTTATGCCACAGAAGCCGCCCCGTTCTCCGGTCAAGCGCATAGATACCGTTGTAGCTCACATCCATTCCCCGGATCGCCGACCCCTTTTTGGCATAGGCCACCACATTGGCAAAGTTGAACCCCACGCCGCCGGCCGCCAGATAGACCGTGTTGCGGGTCACAAGGGGATTCCCCATCAGGTTGTTGCCCACGGGACTCGTCCGCCAGATCAGCTGCCCGGTCCGGGCATTGAGGGCATAGGCAAACATGTCGTCGCTCTCGGCGTAGACGACGCCTCCCACCACCGACACCCCCAGGGCATTGCCGTAAAACTGGGTCTGCACCGCTCCCGCCTCCGTCTCGCCCAAGGTCCGGGCTCCGAAGGGATGCCGCCTCTCCAGCGGCCAGGCTCGGGCCTCGGCGTATCTCCAGAAGACCCCCTCACGAAACCATGCCGGCGCATCTTTCGGAACTCTCACCGCCGCATTGTGCCGGGCGTTCCGGTTCATCTGAAGCCATTGGGAATCTCCATACACCGTGTCTGAACCGACAGGGGCATTCTGGGGAAGGNNAAACACGGGCAAAGGGGCCCCCGGGAGCCACAGGAACGCTCCATGAGTTCTCAGGAAGGGGAGAGGGGGGCGCCACGGGATCCGCAACGGCGACCCCGGAGGAAAAGAGCAGGGCGAGAGAGGACAGGGTGAGAAGTATCCTTGGTTTCATGACGCACCCCTTTCGGGAGAAGAAGTTGAGAAGGCTCACGAAGATTGATCCAACGAAAAGAGGCAGGGNNTTCCCCTGCCTCTTTTTGCGATGATATTGACGTCATCAGCCGTCTTGTGGTCGCCTTCATGGTGTCCGACTGCGGCCGGCAACTGCACTCGGGAAGGCCGCAAGGGATCCTATCGACGGCTGTTGGTCTTCATTTTCTTGATGGCGGCCGACAGGCGGTCAAACTTTTCCGCACTGTTGTCACGAATGGTCAGGTTGGCGTCTTCGTGGCCCGCGTAGGAGCAGAAGGCCATGGTGTAGCAGCTCGTCCCCCCCCGGATGATCTTGAG
>DGKK01000031.1:744-25429 GCA_002387725.1 Nitrospirae bacterium UBA4572 | reverse complement strand
GTTGTTCGTCTCGGCACAGCGAAGAACAGCATCGGCCACCTTGCGGGTCTTCTCCGACCACTCCCAGAGGACCATGGGTCCGGGGAAGAAGGTGGGAACCTTGGCCGTGGCGAGTTTCCGGGCGGCAGTCTCAATGGCCTCCTCCTCCGAGGCCGCCACACCCTCGATCAGGGCAAAGCCTGGCTCGGNNGGGAGGAGCCACTCCCATGGAGATGGCCGCCGGGGGAAGAATGCCTTCGGGTCCGGGAAGAACTTTATAGGTCGTCACAAAAACTCCTCTCTGGAAAAAGCCTCTCAGGGACAAGCCACTCCGGAACGATCCCTGCCCCATAGGGCCAGGAGGGCCGTCGTCAGCGTGGGAAACCTTTACGCGAATAGCGATGTGAAATCCTACCATGTCCTCGTTTTACAGGTCAATCCCAAGGCGGATTTCAGGCGGTCATGATACCGCCGGCTCCGGCACGCCAGCCTCAGGATCCGGGGTGAAGCAGGATGGGGATCCGTCGATTTCCGAAGGGCAAGGGGGCCGCCCGATCCCAAAAGCGGCCCACAATCCTGTGATGGCAGACCGGACAAGCTCCCCCAGCGTCGATCCGATAGGAATCGATGCGGTATCCCTCGCGTTCGATCAGGGGGTTCCGGCAACCCGGACAGAGCGTCCGGCTTCCTTCCCGGTCGGCAATGTTCCCGGTGTAGACATAATGAAGCCCCATCGAAAGTGCCCTCTTCCGGGCGTCCATGAGCGTCCGGGGGGGAGTGGGGGGCACATCTGCCATTCGGTAGTCGGGATGAAAGGCCGTAAAGTGAAGAGGAATATCGGGGCCCAGTTCCCGGATGATCCACTCGCACATCTCTGAAATCTCCCGGGCGCCATCGTTGTGTCCAGGGATCAGGAGGGTGGTGATTTCAAACCATACCGAGGTTTCGTGGCGCAGGGTGGCGAGTGTTTCCAGAACGGGGGCCAGATGCCCCCCTGTGAGCCGAAAGTAGAACTCCTCGGAAAAGGACTTCAGGTCGACGTTGGCACCATCCATGACCGCAAAGAGCTCTCGCCTCGGCGCTTCCCGAATGTAGCCGGCCGTCACGGCCACCGTCCGGACCCCTCTCTCCCGGCACGCTATCGCCACATCGATGGCATACTCGGCAAAGATCACGGGATCGTTGTAGGTAAAGGCGACGCTCTCTGCCCCCCAGCGCACGGCGGCATCGGCGATTTCCTCGGGAAGGGCCCGGTCGGTGAGATTGTGGGTCTCCTTAGCCCGGGAGATGTCCCAGTTCTGGCAGAACTGACAGGAGAGGTTGCATCCGGCGGTTCCGAAGGAGAGGACGGAGGAGCCTGGATAGAAGTGGTACAAGGGTTTTTTTTCGATCGGGTCGAGACAAAAGCCGCTTGAGCGCCCCCAGGCGTCCAGGACCATCCGGTCGCCTTCGCGCCGCCGGACAAAACAGAGCCCCCGCTGACCGGGAAGGAGGCGGCAGTCCCGGGGACAGAGATCGCAGACGATCCGCCCCTCCTCTTCGTGCCACCAGCGGGCCTCCCCCCCTTCCGTCATGGGGCCTCCGACCACTTTTTGACGGTGTAGCGCGAGACAGCCACTCCCTCCGGCCAGCCGACCGGAGGGAATCCCGCCTTTGCCTTCAGGTGCCGGACAAAGTCCCGGGGATCGGGGAGATCCTCCCAGACCTGGGGAAGGAAGGTCCCACGATGACTCCCCCGGCTCAGGACGAGGCCGTCGGTTCCCGGCCTAAGACGGGCCAGAAGCTCCTCCTCCGTGGCCACCGGAAGCTCCTCGGTGGGCGAAAGAAGGGAGACTTCAAAGCGCAGGGCCGGAAGCTCCTCGACCCCAACCGGAGGAAAGCGCGGATCCTCAAAGGCGGCCGCCCGGGCATTGGCCCGAAGATCATCGAGCAACGGGCGACGGGCTTCAAGGCTCCCGATGCACCCTCTCAGGGCCCCCCGCTCCTTGATCGTGACGAAGGTGGCTCCGGGAGAGTACAGCCAGGAAGGGGTGGTTCGAGGCGGCGATGACACCCGGACCCCCAGGACCCGCTCCACCTCCTCCCGCGCCAGGGTGAGCAGGAGCTCCCCGTCGACCTCCTGTGATTCCTTTTCAGCGGAATCCTCTCCCTTCTCCGTTTCGTAGAAGGCAAAGGAGGCGTATCCCACGACACGATCCTCCAGACCGCCCTCCACGCCGGCCGATCCACCGGCTGTCTCTCCGGAGTTTTTCATCTCGATCAGGACAGGGATGAGAGGCCACTTTCGGGCGGCCAGAAGAAGGCCATTGACGGGATAGGCCCCGCACGCAAGTTCCGGCATGACGGAGGGATCGAGGGAGAGAATTCGGCCGGCCGTGGATCGGTCGACGATCTTTGCCTCCCGGGACGACAGATAGTGGGAGAGGTCGGAGCTGACCACAAGGAGCGTCTCCGGACCTCCCCGGACGGCCTCGAGAACCTCGAGGACCTCACGGGCACTGGCCTCCCCCACCACAAGGGGCAAAAGGCCGAAGCGTCCGAGCACCCTCTGGAGAAAGGGGAGCTGGACCTCAAGAGAATGTTCCTGACGGTGGGCTTCGGGGCGCTCGCAGACTTGGGGGAGAGATTCCACCCGGTGGACAAGCTCCGGATCGACGGGGACATCGCCCAGGGGAGTTCTGAAAACATCGGCTCCGGGAAGGGCCAGGCCGTGGAAGTAGACGCGATGGGCAGGGCCAAGAAGAACGACCCGGGAGATCCGGCCCTGGGCCTTTTCCAGAAGGGAGTAAGCCCGGGCAGCGACCGGACCCGAATAGAGATAGCCGGCATGGGGAACGATCAAGGCCTTGGGGAGCTCTTTCCTTCCCCCCGAACCTTCAGAGCGGGCCCGGGCGAGAAGGGACTCCAGCTTGGCCCTCAGGGCCGAGGCCTCTCCCTCGTAAAAACTTCCGGCCACGGCCGGATATCGGACCCGATCCACCGCCCCTCCTTTTTCGATAGGGAAACCTTCCGATTCTTCTTGAAGACTATCACAAAAGGCTGACTCGTCCAGGGTCTCCCCCGAAAAGGGGGAGGGGAGGAGGGTGGAGTGGGACAGAAGCCTCTTGTTTCAGACCGGAGGCTCTTCCTCCCCGGAGCTGTGGACGAAGTGATCCTGTCGGCTCACCGCCACATCCGAGACGTACATGATGCCGGAGTAACGCTCGAAGAGGGGTGTCAGCCCCTCCAGGATGAGCTCGACCTTCTCCTCCTTCACCACCGTCATCAGAAGAACAAGGCTCGAGGTTTCGTTGTAGATCAGGTTTCCCTCGTAGAAACCGCTATGCCCCATCCCGGACACATTGGGGATGATCGTGTACCCCGTGACGCGGACCCGGGCCAAAAGGTCCCGGACAAACGGGATCCGTTCTCCGCTCACGATGATGTCCACCTTTTTCATGGGAGTCAGACGGGCTTTCTCCATCAGAGAGTCCTTTCGGGTTGAGAGAGAGTTGTCATATCGACGGGGGACCAGATCCCGGGGGCCTGCATACGGAAAAAGGCCCGTTCTCCCGGGTCGGCGGCAACGAGACGAATCCATCCGTTGGAAAGGAGCCGGCGAAGGGGAGGATTGTTGGAGACGACTCTGTCAATGCGCTCCCGTCCGGCCTGCACGACGACAAGAAGGCGGACCGGTTCATGGTAGGGCCGATCCCCGTCCTTGATCGTCTGGGAGGGAAGGCCGGGAAGAAGATCGCTTTCATTGCCCCACATGATGCCGATGGCCCCTGCCACATTGTGGTAGATCTTGTTTCCCCCCCCATAGCGCTCGAGGTCGAGGAGGGAGAAGTAATGCTCGGCATTGATCCACTGGCCGACCACGAGAGGACCGGTCATGATCGCCTCGAGGAGGCGGCCGTCGGGATCGCGCGCCGGATCATAGGAGTGGAGGAAGGCTCGACCGGAAAAATCTGCCGTCCCGAGGAGATCCTTGTTCCCCACGACAAACCAGGAATTTTTTGAAAGCCCCCATTCGGGACGAACCTCGGCGGCGTCGCAGGAGCGGCGGAAGACGGCGTTGGCCGAAGCCTTGAGACCGGCGGGAATATCGAAGGAGGGAAGCTCGTTCTGCCGTTCCTCGGCCGATCGCAGCCCCGCCTCCTCGAGATCGCGCCAGAGTCGCTTCAGGTCCCGGCGATGGGTCAGCGGAACCGATTCGAGATCGTAGAAGTCGATCCTGTCTGTTGTGGTGTTGTGTTCTCCTGCCAGAAAATGCGTATCGTAGGGAATCTCCACGCCCCGCTTTTTCAGGAGGTCACGAACGGCCGGATTGTTGGCCATCTCCACAAAGACCCGGGCGTTGGAAATCCCCCGATTTCCCCCGCATGCCCCGCAATCGAGCGCCGACTCAAAGGGGTTGTTGAAGGACTCCGAGCCATGGCCGCACACCAGGACCAGCCGGGCGAAGTTCCGGGTGAGACCGATGGTCCTGAGGCTATTTTCCACATAATAGGCCTGCTCCTCCGTCCCGAACCCCACGGTCATGATGGTCTCAAGGAGGACCCGGGTGCGCCTCATGTTGATCGTGTAGAGTGTCCTGAGCTTCTTGATGAGATCGGCCTCTCCCGGTGCCGTCAACAGGAGTTCCTCCCGCGCCCTGAGAGAAAATCCCTGGGAAAAGCGCGAATCCGAGAGGGCCGCCTGCCGCACCTCCTCCACCGTCGACGGACTGACTCCGCGGGTATGGGATCCCACCACATCGAGAAGGGCCTTGCGGATTTTCACATGCTGTTCCGCCTCGATCATGGCTTGGGCCTCGGACTCCCCCACACGGGCGACCGTCAGGGCGGTGGCAATCTCCGGAAGGACGAGCCCCCGGACAAATTCCCGGACCTTGTTGAAGGCGGCCGGGAAAAAGGTCCGGCCCAAAAATGGCAGGAGGTAGAACCACCCGAGGGCCTCGACAAGGACGTAGGGGGTAATGACGTGATCCTTGAGCTCATGGAAAAGATGGACGAGGGAGCGCGTCTTCTGATGCCGCCGGAAATGCCGGTCCGCCCGTTCGATCTCATAGGCCCGGGGGATCTCGCGAACCCGATGGCGGGGAGAGAGCAGCACAGGAGCCTGGACCTGGGAACACTCCTTCTGGTAGGGCTGGAAGCGGAAGGGAACACCGAAGAATCCGGCGATCCCGTAAGTGGCATACCCCCCCAGCGACTCAATATGCCGACGGAGTCGTTCGGAACGGACATCAATGCAGAAGAACATCTGGGCAGCAGGACGCGCCTCGACGGGAAGACCGGAGCTTTCGTCGGTTCTTTGCGTCCAGGGAACGAAAAGGGAGAGGGCTTCCCGATCCCGCTCCTCTTCGAGAGCCCGCTGCCAGATCTCATGCCGTTTGGAGGAGTCGAGGGTGTCGAGTGCCGCTTCAAGGCGCTCCCAATCCCGCGAATCGAGCGCTTCGACTTCCGAGGGAGAGAGGCCGAGCGTCTGCGCGATGTGGTAGAGCCGCCCTGCCCGGCTCCGGCTTCCCCCCTCCGCCCTGAGAGACTCAAGCCATTCCTCATGGACCCGGGAGATCTTCTGCCAACGTGGGTCTCCTGGGGGCGGGAAGCGGTCGGCCAGCGCCCCCAGCCGGGCTCCCCAGACCATGGGCGTTCCGTATCGTGCGGCAAAGCTCCGGGCCAGCATCTCGGGACGATGGCCCTCGATCCACTCCCAAATGGCCGGAACGGTTCCCGGCACTCCCAGCTGCGTCTCGCACACATGGGCAACGATGGCCTGCTCGTAAAAGAGCCGGACGGCCAGAAGCATCACAAGGTCAATGGGGTAGGTTCTCGCCC
Organism: Nitrospirae bacterium UBA4572; assembly: GCA_002387725.1. Lineage (GTDB taxonomy): Bacteria > Nitrospirota > Leptospirillia > Leptospirillales > Leptospirillaceae > UBA4572. The sequence goes on along the minus strand of DGKK01000031.1, from coordinate 19,628 downwards.
ACGGATCATCGCTCTTGGAATTTCGCCATTTGACATATCCGGTCCAGCCGGGAAGGGCGGTGGCATGGCGTTCGAGATAGTCGGTCAGACCCGCCCTGGGGATCTCCATGGCGATCAGCGCCCCCATGAGGGTGTCCTCGGGGTTGTCCGGAAGTTCGGAGATCTCCCGGTGGGCTGCCTCCAACCCCCAGAAAAGGATCTCCCGGTCCTTTTCGGCCATGCTCCGCCAGACCCGGTAGAAGCCCCGCTCCCGATGGGGAAGGTTCCAGGTGGAGACTCCCTCATCAAGGAAGGCCGACAGCCACTTGATCATCAGGCGATCGAGCCTTTTTTTCCAGAGTCCGTCGCAGAAGAGATCCACCCATTCAAGAAGGGTCAGCGAGGGTCCCGGCCGGGGAAGATAGGAGGTCGCCGGATCAGACCACGCCGCCCCCGGGAGCCGGTCGGAGGCATAGTGCCGGCAGGACTCCCAAAGCCGCGCGCAGTACCCCTCCTCCCCTTCCCGCTCAAAATGGCTCTCATGGAGCGCCCGTACCTCGGGGGAAAGGTCGCGGCGAAGGCGGAAGAAGGCCGGTCGCCCCTCGGTCATGATGGGATCCGAAGGCAACGGCCGGTCCCACTCGTGAAGGAGATGGCCTTCGAGGAAGTCCGAAAGCCTCCGTCCAAAGACCCGGACCGTCTCGCAGGATCCGGCCTCACCCGCGGAGCAGAGGCCCAGAGAAGCGGCCTCCTCGAGAAGGACCGAGGAGAGAATCTTCCGGTCGATGCGTCCGCTTCGATACAGCTCCCGCCACTCGTCGGAGCTGATGGCGGTCCGGCCTCCAAAGAGCGCTCCCGCCTTGCGGATGGCTTCGAAGAAGGGAAGTTCTTCCAGCTCATGAAGGGGGTTGTGGTGGATGAAGGTGGTCATCCTGTAGACGAATGACAGTGTCTCCGAGGCAAGCTCCACATGAGAGCGAAGGCCAATCCTCTGGCCATCGGAGATCGCCGAAAGGTCCCACTTTCCTGAACGGGGAAGGGAGGAGAGTATGGTCTTCATGGGCTCCCCCCGAAAATTCCCCCGCGCGTGCCGACAAGGTCGGTGAGGAGAAGAAAGAAGGCGGCCGTTCCAAATGCCAAAAGCTCTCCGGGCCAGAGGGTCTTCACGATCTCGCCGTCGCCTCTCGAGAGGGAGGGGCCCTCACCGGAAAAGATTGTGCGAAGAAAGGACAGGACCAGGGAGAAGGAGAAGAAGAGACCGGCCAGGATCCCCGCCCCCAGAAGGGGAGACCGGGACCAGACCCCGAGAAGAAGCCGCCACTCTCCCATAAATCCCCCCACGAGGGGCAGGCTCATTCCCTGAAAAGCTGCCAGAAGAAAGGCCAGGCGGAGCGGGGCGATCATGGTTCCGGCCCCGGAGAGCCCTGCCACCGTTCTCACCCTGTAACGAAGGACGAGGGAAGAGAGGACCAGCCCTCCCAGGAGGGCGGCCTGGGGGAGAAGAAGGGCCATGAACAGCCCCCCGGACCGTCCCTGAGCCGTACCGCTCAGAAGTCCTCCGGCCATCCCCCCCATGCCGGCCGCCACCAGTCCATCGGCGGCCTCCTGGACATAATGGGCGGTCTTGGTTCTGACAAGCCCAAGAAGACCCCATCCGAGACTGGCTCCCCCGAAGAAGAGAAAGGCTCCGGGAAATCCGGGAGCGGCGGCCCTCAAGAGCTGAAAGAGCACCAACGGCGGCATGCACTGAAAAAAAAGCATGTCCATCTTCAGAAACTCTGGGGAGACCACACGCTCGGTTCTTCGGGAAAGAGGTGCCGGGAAAAGAAGAAGGAGGGCGACAAGGAAGGCGACCTCTCCGGCAAGACTGCCCAAATACACAGGTCTCAGGGCCAACGTCACCGAGACGAGGCCGGAGAAAAGCAGCCGAAGAAGAAAGGGTCTTCGATAGGCTCCGGGAAAGGCCCCATCCAAAACCAGCGCACCCAGGAGAAGAAGGAGGATCAGTCCGGCCCCCCCCGCCATGGCCAGGCCGGGACCGCTCCCGAGAAAGGCGACCCCGGATCCCGACGCCAGGAGACAGGGAAGCCAGACCGCCGGAAGGCGGCTGGCGTTCGCGTCGGAGGGCCTCTCGGGGAGAATGAGGAGGAGGGGCAGGAGGAGGACGCCCAGGCAGAGAGCCAGAAGCAGCCCCTCCTGGGGAATGGGCGCGAAAAGAGAGAGGGGGAGATCGGTCGATTCCGCCCTCATGAGTTCAAAAAGAAGGAGCAGAAGGTAAAGTCCCACAGGAAAAACTGTCGCGATGGCCCTCTTTCTTCCGGGTGAAAAGAGGGGCCTCAGGATCGGGGAAAGAAGAGGCAGGGCAAGGATCGCCAGGATCTGCCAGGAGAGTCCGGAAATCACGCCCGCTCCTTACCGTCAAAAATCTCCCGGAGACGCCAAAGGAGCCGGTCAAAGGGTTCAACCACCCGATGAAACAGAATATGCTCCACCGATCCCCGGTTCAGAAAAAAGAGGTAGAGAGACTCCTGTCGGGAGAGTATCCATGCGGGCAGGATCTGACGACCGCGAATTCCACGAAAGAAGGCGACGACCCAGCCCCCCACGATGATGGCGGTCAGGAAGAGCACGATGGGGGTAAAGAGACTCCACCCCACGCCTCCCGAGGAAAAGAAAAGGGCCCGGTCGGCCGGATCCGGATAGAGGAAGAGGTTGAACTTGTGGGCCGCTCCGATGTAGCCGTAAACAAAAAGAACCAGAACCGCCGTCCAGGGGATGGCGGCCGTGAAGGAATCGAAGAGGCGGGCACGGGTGAGGCTGATGGTCACCTGGGAGACCGTCACCCAGCTGAAAAAGAGAAAAACGACGGTCCCTTCCTCTTTCGAGAGATGGATGTTGGCCAATTGATGGGCCCCCAGGACGATCACGAGGGGAAGAACCAAGGTGACGAGGGCCACCGGAAGAACCCGGGACAGGTGAAATCCCTCGGGGACGCCCGGGTCTTCTGCAGACTGGCGGGGCAAGGTCGGCTCTGTTCTGGCAATGCCGATGGCCGTTCCTGATTCCAGAAAGAGTGTGGCCTTGAAGATCCCGTGGGCAATCAGGTGAAAGACTGCCAGTGAAAAGGCCCCAAGGCCGCATTCCATGGTCATGTACCCCATCTGCCCCATGGTGGAAAATCCCAGCTTCCGCTTCACATCGCTCTGTGTCAGCATCGTCGAGGAGCCGAAGAGGGCCGTCACGAACCCGACAATGAAGACAAGATGCATGGAGACCGGGGAATGGGCAAAAAGGAGAGCGGTCCGGTTCATGAGATACCCCCCGGCATTGACGATGCCGGCATGCATGAGAGCCGACACCGGCGTCGGGGTCTCCATCGTATCCGGGAGCCAGAAGTGGAAGGGAAACTGGGCCGACTTGGCCATGCATCCGGCAAAGAGGCACAGGACAAGGGCCGAGAGGGTTCCCTGGGAAATGGTGCCGGGAGAATTTCGTAGGATCTCCGCGATTCTCCCCAGATCGAGAGAGTGGAAGCTCTGCCAGGCAATAAGCAGCCCTCCCAAGAAGAACATGTCTCCCAGACGGTGGACTAGAAAGGTCTTCGCAGCCGCATCGACGGAGGAGCGCCTCTTCCGGTTGTAGGCCATGAGCAGGTAGAGCCCGAGGCTCATCAGCTGCCAGAAGAGAAAGATCAGGAGGAGATTCCGGCTGGTGACCAGCATGACGAGGACGGAGGTTTCGAGTGCCACAATAGAGAAAAAGCGGGCATAATCGGCTTCACCCAGAAGATACCGAAGAGAGTACCCCTGGACGACGGTGCTGACTCCGGTGATCAGGAGAACCATGATGGCGGAAAGTCTATCGACTCCCCACAGGGAGGGCTCGGAAATGCCAGGGAGGGAAAAGGGGAGGGAGAGTGTGATCGTCCCTCTTTCCACGACCTCCCAGAGAACGGCAATGGCGGTCAGAAAGGAGAGGGCCGTGGGAACGACACAGAGAAGTGCGTAACGCGGAGAGCGCTCCCCCACGGACCAGATCGCATCAATGATAAAGAGAACAAGCCCCCCGAGAAGGGGAAATGCCGGCAGGAGAACCGCCGCTTCATTCTGCATGCCATCCCCCCGGGACGACCCTCCTTCCTCGGACTCCTTTCGGAGAGCGAAAGGGGACTCCCTCGCCCGGTCAGGACTCCATGGCCCCTTCCCTTACGGTTTGGGGAAAGCCATTCCGGAGATCTCCGAGGCCCGAGACATCCAAGGCCAAGGACTTCCAAGGGTGGAACGGAAAAAGGTCGCTTGTTGTGATTGGAAGGAGCGGAACCATGACGGGAAGAGAGGGCTCTCCCGATGGAGCCGGTTGATTTGGAAGGAAAACCCGGACAGCCCGGATCGGACCAAGGAGTCTTGTCCGCGATCGAGATGTCCGGATCACCCGTTCCGGACAAATGAACGTCTTCCGCTAGAATCCGCGGGAGTTCGTCTTCATCTTTTTGAGAGCCTCCGTCAGCTTGAGGAAGGTTTCCGGGGAGGTATCCCTGACGGAGAGGTTCGCATCCTCGTGGCCGGACATCGAGCAGAAGGCCATCGTGTAGCAATCGGTCCCGCCCCGGATGATCTTCAGTGCCAGATTTGCCTGGTGGCAGTGGACACCGACGAAGAGGCAGGCATCAATCTTGTTGTGCCAGATCGTCAGGTTCGGATGGTTCGGGTTGATTTCCGTCTCCGGGTCGATCTTGGGATATTTCGGACGGTAGTCGGACATGGGGATGATCTTGATTCCCCCTTCCACGGCGGCATTCTTGATGGCGGCTGCCATCTTGGCCGACTTCTCGTTCCACTTCCAGAGGACGAGAGGTCCGGGGAAGAAGGTCGGGACCTTGGCACGGGAGAGAATACGGGCACTCTCTTCGATCGCCTGTTCCTGAGGAACGATGGCGCCTTCGATATGTCCCTGTCCAGGATCGGGAAGGGAGATTCCCATCATGGCGGCGGCCGGGGGCAAAAAGGCTTCCGGGCCTGGCTTGACGCGATAATTTGACACGGGCAATCCCTTCGTTTCCGGCAGCGAGGCCGGGAGAGGAGGAGCTCTTGTTCCCCCTGGTTTTGGATCAGAAATTTCGCATTTTTCGAGCCGCAGACACCTCTCGGTTCCTTCCGCCGGGGTATCTTCGGAGAGCCAAGATCTTAAGATGCTTCCGGCCCAAAAGGATCCTTAAGGGGAGCGGTATTGTCGGTCCCTCAACAGGCCTTCAAAGTTTCACCAAGTTTTATCATTCTAAAGAGGCGCTCCCCTGAGGTCAAGCGCATGTCGGGAAAAATCCCGTCCCGCGACCGGAGTCTTCTCCGGGGAAGACCGGACGAGCCGCGATGGATTGAAACAGGGTTTTGCCTTTCCGGGGGAAGCGACTATGATGAAGACAGCCCATGGCCCCATGGACATGCAGTAAATTGGGATTCTGGTGGACCTTCGCTTGCCCTGGGCATTCCAGTCCCTCTAAGTATGAGGGCAATTTCCCCGATCGATCGGATTAGGACCGGAGATCACCGATGAAAAATCTTCCCGGACATCATACCAAGATCGTCTGCACCATTGGACCCGCCTCCGACTCCCTCCCGACTCTGAAAGAAATGATCAAGAAGGGAATGAATGTGGCCCGCCTGAACCTGGCCCACGGGACACCCGAGGAGCATCGGGCCCGGATAGAGCGCATTCGGGCGGCATCCCGGACCACAGGTCGACGGGTTCTCATTCTGGCCGATCTTCCCGGACCCAAGATCCGGCTAGGAACCCTCTCGGCCCCGATCACCCTTCGGCGGGGAGAACGCCTTCTGCTCTCCCCCCAGGGAGGGCAGAAAGAACAGGGAGAGAGGATGGTGTCGATCCCCCTCGATCTCCCCCCCCTTTTGAGGCCCCTTCGGCGAGGTGATCGGATCATTCTCAGCGATGGCACCCTCTCTTTGAGGGTCGAGGAAGCAAAGGAGGAGGCCCTCCTTTGCCGAGTCGTCACGGGAGGGGTCCTCGTCTCCCGCAAGGGAGTCAACCTCCCCGGCCTCATGACGCTGGAGGGAGCCTTTACCTCTTCCGACCGGAGCCTTCTCTCCTTTGCGCTGGCCGCCGGAGTGGAGGCGGTGAGCGTCTCCTTTGTGACCTCGGCGGGCGATGTTGAGGCGGTGCGGCAGGAATCCCTCCGGCTAGGTTATGACCCCTTCATCGTGGCAAAGATCGAGCGACGGCAGGCCCTCAAGAACATCGACTCCATCCTTGACAGAGCCGACGGCATCATGGTCGCCCGAGGGGATCTTGGGGTGGAGGTTCCCCTCGAGCGCATCGCCCTGTATCAGAAAGAACTCATCCGCAAGGCAGTGGCCGCCGGGAAGCCCGTCATTACCGCCACCCAGATGCTGGAATCGATGGTCCACAACCCCAAGCCCACGCGTGCCGAAGTCACCGATGTTTCCAACGCCATCATCGACGGCACCGACGCCATCATGCTCTCGGAAGAGTCTGCCATTGGCGATCACCCTGTGGCGGCGGTCACCATGCTCTCCCGGATCGCCCGAGTCACCGAATCCCAACCCATAGCCGCACGGTCTCTCCTCGACGATCCTCCCCGAACATCCTTCCCTGTTGAGGAAGTGGTCGCCTACGGTGTCCGGACAGCGGTCAGGACTCTGGACCCGCTCCTTGTCGTCACGCCAACGGAGTCGGGGAGGACAGCTTCCCGAATTGCACGATTTCGCCTCCCTCCCTGGATATTGGCCCTTTCTCCCCAGGAGCAGGTCTGCCAGCGGCTCTGCCTCACTCGGGGAGTCTGGCCGGTGAAGGTTGACGGAGAGGGAGCGTCCTGGGAAAAGACGGCCCGCAATCTTCTGAAAAAAGAGGGCGTCGAAAAAGGCCTGATCGTCCTGACACGAGGACCAGGCCCGAAGACACCCGGGGAAAGCAACCAATTCGAGATCATCCGTCTCGAAACCCCCGGGAGCGGCTGACCGGACCACCTCCTTTCCCCTTATTCTGAAAATAAGTTTTCCTCATTGGAGAGATCGATGCTTTTTACTTTAAGATGGTCTCAACCTTTAAGGCTAAGGAGACTTCCCATGAACCCATCACGTTGTTTCATCCGCTATCTGACGCTTCCGGCAATGTTTCTTCTTATGCTGTCGAGTCTTCCTGCAGCCCAGGCGGGAGACCTGATCGAAAAGGGAAAAACGATCGCCCGCGAGGGAAACGGGCTTCCCGGAAGCACGGCCTGCATGGAATGCCATCGATTCCACGGAGGAGGCATGCCCTCCATCGCAAGTCCCCGCATCGCCGGACAGCCCCAGAAATACATCGAGCATGAGATCCTGGGAGTCAAGGCGGGAACACGCTTTGCCCCCGTCATGGCGGGAGTGGTCAACAATCTCAGCCGAAGCGACATTCGGGCGGTGGCCGCCTGGTATGCCTCGGTCCGTACCCCGAAGCTTCGTGATGTCTCTCCCTATGACCCAAAGCTGGTGGCTCTGGGGAAAAGGATTGCGCTGAAAGGCGAATGGAAAAAGAACGTTCCTGCCTGCGTCCTCTGTCACGGCCCCGAGGGGCGCGGCATTCCGCCTCATTTCCCCTACATCAAGGGACAGAACAAGGGATACCTTCTCCAGCAGCTCATGTCCTTCGCCTTCTTGAAGCGGGCCGACGATCCCCAGGGGTTGATGCGGGGAATCGCCCGAAGACTTTCGCTCCAAGAACGCAAGGCCGTCGCCGAATACTTCGCGAGCCTGACTCCTCCACCGGCCGACGGACAGCCTGACACTTCTCCTTCAGGAAAGGAAACCCGATGAGACATTTTCTTCCCCTGGCCCTTGTCTGTCTCCTGGGCTCACTTCTGCCCATGGCGCCTATCGCCGCGGCCCAGGAGCCTCCCTCACCCGTTGTCTTCACCCCCCGCCCCGACAGCGAGATCCCCGCAGGCCCCTTCGGAGATCTCGTCCGAAAAGGCGAGAAGATCTTTACCCAGACGGGCAAATATGCCGGGAAATATGTGGGCAACGACCTGACCTGCGAGTCCTGCCATCTGGACCGGGGTCGAAAGCCCTATGCGGCCCCCCTGTGGGGAGCCTATGTCAGCTACCCGAGGTTCCGGACCAAGAACATGAAGGTAAGCCGCCTGGGAGAGCGGATCCAGGGATGCTTCCGCTTTTCCATGAACGGCGTGGCCCCTCCCCTTGCCGGGGACACCATTCGCTCCATCGTGGCCTACAGCTTCTGGATGTCCAAGGGGGCTCCGGTGGGAACCCCGCTTGTCGGCACCGGCATGTACCACATGCCCCCGACCTCCCACAAGCCTGATCCCTTCAACGGGAAAAAGGTCTACAAGGCCCGGTGTGCCCTCTGTCACGGAGCCGACGGGCTGGGGGCATCCTCCGGCGGAGACGTGGCCTTCCCCCCTGTCTGGGGTCCCCGTTCCTACAACGCGGGGGCCGGCCTGGCCAAGGTCGGAAAGCTCGCCGGATTCATCAAGATGAACATGCCCCTCTCCAAGGGGGATACCCTGAGCGATCGGGATGCCTGGGATGTCGCCGCCTATGTGGATTCCCAGCCCCGCCCCGCCGATCCGAGAAAGAAGTCCTGAACCCCCTCCCGGGGGAGGCGTTTGCCCTCTTTTGTCCGACAGGGTATCATCTCACCATGATGATTTCCCCACCGGCCAAGACGACAACCCTCCCTGCGGGAGTCTTTTCTTGACAGAGTCCCTCCCCCCTCCCCTTCCCTTCGACACCCAAGGCCTCGAACGGGCCCAGGCCGGCGTTCGGGACAGCTCCTTCTATCGCTCCTTTTCCCTCCTCGGCCCAGAAAGCCGGGAAGATCTCTACGATTTCTATGTTTTCTGCCGTCTTGTCGACGACCTGGCGGACGAACCCCGGACAGACATCGACGTCCGTGCCCATCTCGACGCCTGGGCGTGGAGCTTCGCCCACGACTTTGCCGTCCCTCCCGGATGGGAAGAGGCCCCCTTCTTTCTCCGGACGGTGGGCATTGCGAAAAAACGGAAGATTCCGTCCTCTCTCTACGGAGAGATCGTCCGGGGAATGCAGGATGACCTCACCCGGGTCCGGATTCCTGACACGGCCGCCCTTCTTCGCTACTGCTATCGCGCCGCCGGTGCCGTGGGCCGCATCTGCGTTCCCATTTTCGGCGGTGACCTCGACCGCCTGGGCCCCTATGCCGATCTTCTGGGGGAGGCCTTCCAGCTCACGAACATCCTGAGAGACCTGGCCCAGGATGCCTCCCGTGACCGGATCTACCTTCCGGCCGACCGCATGAGACACTTTGGAGTGACCGACGACGACGTCCTGGCCGGACATCTTCACGAGGGAATGCGCTCTCTTTTGACGGAGATCTGGACCCGCTCGGAAGAGGACTACTGCCGGGCCCGCGAACTCCTCTCCGACCCGGCCGACCAACGGACCATGATCGCCGCACGGGCCATGGAGACGGTCTACCACGCCATCCACAAAAAAATCCGCAGAACGGGGTTCGACGTCTACCGGCGCCGGGTGGGTCTCGGCCCCCTGGAGAAAGCCACCGTTCTTCTTCGCCTGTGGCGGGCCCGGAAGGCGGCCGGGCTGTGAGCCCCCGTCCCAGCATCTACATCCTGGGGGGAGGGCTCTCGGGAATCGCCGCCGCCGAACGCCTCTCCCGCGACCCGGACGCTCCCTACCATGTGGTCCTGATCGAGGCCCGGCCCCACCTGGGGGGACGCACCGGCTCCTATTTCGACACCCGGGCCCGCCGGGAGATCGACACCGGGCAGCATCTTTTTCTCTCCTGCTACACCGGCACCATCGACCTCCTCCAGCGTCTGGGGACAAAAGACGACCTTGTCTTTTTCGATCGCCTCTACATTCCCCTGTGGGACCCCGAAAGAGGTCTCAACCCCCTTGACGTTCCCGGGAACAAAAGCCAGCTCTCGGCGGCCGGAGGCCTTCTCCAGTACGAGGGACTTCCCTTCTCCCGGCGGCTCGCCTTCCTCTCGGTGGCGCGGGCCATGCCCCGGACCGACTCCGACGTCGACCACCTCACCGCCCACGAGTTTCTCAAGCGGGCAGGCCAACCCGATGTCGTGATCGACCGATTCTGGGAGCTCGTGATCCTCTCGGCCACCAACCTCCCGTCCCGTTCGGTCAGTGCGGCCCTTCTGGTGAGGATCCTCAAAGAGTCCCTGCTGGCCGGAGGCCATGCCGCCCGCCCCGGATACAACGCCGTCCCTCTCACCGAGCTCTTTGTCCTCCCGGCGATGCGTCTCTTCCGGGCGCGAAGCGTCTCGGTCCGGACAAAAACCCGGATCACGGGACTCACGGAAACCGGCGGTCGCATCGTCTCCCTGGCGACCTCCCAGGGCGAGATTCCCCTCTCCCCGGAGGACCGGGTGATCGTTGCCCTCCCTCCCTGGTCCTTCGAGAAAATCGTGCCCCTTTCCTGGCAGGAGACCCCTCTGGTCGACCGGATCAATCGCCTCTCCTACGCCTCCCCGATCCTGTCGATCCACCTCCATTTCGACACGCCGGTGCGGATTCCCCTGATTGCAGGCTTCCACCAGTCCCCCATCCATTGGCTCTTCAACAAGGACGCCATGGAGCAGCGGCTCATCCCGGAGACCCGCCCCTGGTTCGACTGGTCGGAAGACCGGGAGGACGACCTTCTCCCCACCCAGATGGTAAGCGCCACCGTCTCCGGGGCCGACACCCTTCTCGAGACTCCCGACGCCGAACTCGCGGCCCTTGTCAGCCGCCACCTCCTCCTTCTGGACAAAAAAAACACCGCCTCCCCCAAGGGGATCGTGGCTGTCCGGGACCGCTTTGCCACCCCTGTCCTGGGGACGGGACAGAGCTCCCTTCGTCCGGAGGCCCGAACCTCCTTCGCCAACCTCTTCATGGCGGGTNNCAGATACCGGACTTCCCGCCACCATGGAGAGCGCCGTCCGCGCCGGCGTGGCCGCGGCCGAGGCCATCCTTTCGGAGAGCTCCGCCCGACACGTTGCCCAGGGGAAGACCGCTCCCTCGGGGGAGAAGGCCATCCCGGCATGATCTCCCTCGAAGAGTCCTATCGCCACTGCCAGGAGGTGACAGCCAGCCACTACGAAAATTTTCCGGTGGCCTCCCTGCTCATGCCGGCTCGGACCCGTCCGGCCATTGCGGCCCTCTACGCCTTCGCCCGGGCGGCCGATGACATGTCCGACGAGATTCCTGACACAAAAACCTCCCTCTCCCTCCTCGCCGGATGGCGAGAGCTCCTCCAGAGGGCGCAAAAGGGCCCCGTGGACCACCCCGTCTTCCGGGCCCTGGCCGATACCATCCGGCGATTCGACCTTCCGGTCCTCTGGCTCGACCACCTGATTCAGGCCTTCGAGCGGGACCGGACGGTGGTGCGCCACGAGAACCTTGAGGATCTCATCTTCTACTCGACCCTCTCGGCCAATCCGGTGGGACGTCTCCTGCTGTGGATCAACGGCTACCGGGACGAGTGCCTTTTCGCCATGTCGGACGCCATATGCACCGCGCTCCAGCTGGCGAACTTCTGGCAGGACATCTCCGTCGACCGGGAGAAGGGACGCCTCTATGTGCCCCTCTCCGAGCTTCGGGCCGCGGGCCTCGACGAGGAGAGCCTTTTTTCTTCCCCCGACAATCCCGACCTGTCCCGCCGCCAACAGATCCTCAAGGACCGCCTCTTTGCCTATACGGCCGGCCTCTTCTCCACGGGGGTTCCCCTCCCTCGGGCCGTGGGTGGACGAATCGGCCTCGAACTCGCCCTGGTCCTGCGCGGGGGGGTCACCATCCTCGAAAAGGGCCAGGCTCCCGGACGTCCGGTCACCCGTCGGCCGGTGCTGACCCGGGGCACTTGGCTCGCCTCCCTGCTCCGTCCGGTCACCCGGGACCGGCTCGAAGCCCTNNCCCCGACGAGGCCCGCGAACTCTATGGCCAGGGCCGGGCCGTCTACCAGGAAAAGGCCGAACGGGGGGGATCGGGGTCTTCCTAAAAGGCCTCGGCCACCCGGTCGTGGAGCCGGGGACGAAACTCCCGGATGCGGTTGTTCGTCCGGGTGGGATGGACCCGGTTTGTCAGAAGCACGACGATCCGATCCTGCGACCGATCCATCCAGACCGAGGTCCCGGCATACCCCAGGTGTCCGATCGAGGCCTCCGGCGCCATCCGGGTCCCGCTCGACGATCCTGGCGTCGGGGTGTCAAATCCCAGAGCCCNNGGCGCCGGGTGAACTCCTTAAGAAGCCTCTCCGGAAAAATCCCCCCCTCCCCTTTCCGGGCCATCCAGGGCCGGGCCAGCTGCCAGACCCCCCGGGCGGTGGCAAAGAGCCCGGCATGGCCGGAGACTCCGCCCAGACACCGGGCATGTTCGTCGTGGACCACGCCCACCCAAGGCTCACCGGTCTCCGAGTCAACCTCGGTGGCGGCAAAGCGACGGCCCCGGTCGGGCTCCTGCCAGGGCAGGGAGGAGCCCTCCGAGAGAAAGTCCACCCCGGAGAGCCCCAGAGGACCCATAAGCCTCCTCCGAAAGAGAACGTCAAGCCGTTCTCCGGCCACCTCTTCCAGCGCCCACCCCAGCAGCATGAAGCCAAAGTCGCTGTAGAGAGAGGCCTTTCCTCTCTCTCCGGCCGGGGAAAGGGCGAGGATCTCCCGAAGAAGTTGTCTCTTGCGCTCCTCCACCGGGAGACTGGTGTCTATTTTCATATAAAAGGGGGCCCAGGCCGGGAGACCGGAGGCATGGGAGAGGAGGTCCCGGAGGGAGACCTCCCCCCAGCGGGACCCCCCGGACGGGGAAAGGCTCCCGGAGAGGGGGGAGTCCAAGGACATCTTTCCCTCGGACACCATGAGGAGAACCAAAGCCCCCGTCACCAGAGGCTTGGTGAGAGATGCCAGGTCAAAGAGGGTCCGGGAGGTCACAGGCGGGAGAGGCTCGGGAGGGGTCAGGCGCCCGACCCCCACCGCCACCTCTCCCCGAATCTCCCGCCGGTCCCCCCAGAGGACCACCCCACCCGGAAAGATTCCCTCCCGGACCCCGGCCTCCATCAGCTCCCGGACGCCCTCCTCTCCCCGACTCATGCCTCCCCCTTTTTTTTGGTGTTCGCCAGGAATCATTCCCCGTCTCCGATCTTCCCTGTGAAAAGCCTTTTCCGTCAAGCGTCTTCGCCCCGACCCGGAATGAGTCCATGGATCACAGCCCCCTCTCCCTGTATAATAAAAAGAGTACTCCCGATCAAACGGTCTCCCTCGGGGAGCCCGCTTCCCCCCATTCCGGCCCCCATTCCGGAAAACAGCTCTCCCGGAGTGAGAGACGGGCCAGAGAACCAGGAGGACACGCATCGTGCCGGATATTGTCCGCTTTTTTGAAGACCGCGTCGAAAGCTCCACCGAGAGTCTCCAGTCGGCTCTCTCCCATGTTTCCCTCCCCTCGACGGTCGACGACGCCGACCTCTACTTCGAACATACCGTCCGCGAGCACTATAGCGTCGAGGACGGCATGGTCAAGAAGGCGGGCCAGGAGGTCAGCCAGGGGGTGGGGGCCCGGATCGTCTCCGGAGAGAGGACGGGATTTGCCTTTACCGAAGAGTTCTCGCCCCGGCAGATCGCCGAAGCCCTGGAGTCGGCCCGAAGGATCGCCCAGGGGCCAGCCTCAGGCCGGCCCCTCGCCCTCTCCCGCCCGGGACGGCCGGGACGGGATCTCTACCCGACCACCGACCTGGCCTTCGACCGCCCTGTTCCGGAAAAGATCGGGATCCTCGAGACCATCGATCGGCTCTGCCGGCAGGAGAGCTCGAAGGTCGTCCAGGTGATGGCCTCCCTGGCCTTCGAGGACAAGACGATCCAGATCGTCCGCTCCGACGGCCAGGTGGTCGTGGACAGGATCCCCCTGACGCGCCTCAACGTCTCGGTCATCGCCCAGGAGGGCTCCAACCGTCAGACCGGCTCCTACGGGTGGGGCGGACGGACGGACTTCTCCGGAATCGTCTCCCCTGAGCGCCTGGCCCAGGCCTGCCGCGAGGCGGTTCGCCAGGCTCTGGTCAATCTCGAGGCCCGCCCCTGCCCCTCGGGAACGATGGACGTGGTCTTAGGGCCCGGCTGGCCGGGGATTCTCCTGCACGAAGCCATCGGTCACGGTCTCGAGGGGGACTTCAACCGCAAGGGAACCTCCGCCTTCTCCGGAAGGATCGGCCAGCGCGTCGCCTCCCCCCTGTGCACCATCGTCGATGACGGAACCCTCCCCGGCCGCCGGGGATCGCTCAATGTCGACGACGAGGGGACCCCGACCCAGCGGACAGTCCTCATCGAAAACGGCATCCTCCGCGGCTACCTCCAGGACCGGCAGAATGCCCGGCTCATGGGCACCCGATCCACCGGGAACGGCCGCCGGGAGTCCTATGCCCATCCGGTCATGCCCCGGATGACCAACACCGTCATGCTCCCCGGGGAGAGCGATCCGGCGGAGGTTCTCTCCTCCCTCGACCGTGGAATCTACGCCGTCAACTTTGGCGGGGGGCAGGTGGACATCACCTCGGGCAAGTTCGTCTTTTCGATGTCCGAGGCCTACTACGTCGAAAAAGGCAAGATCCTTCACCCCGTCAAGGGAGCCACTCTCATCGGCAACGGCCCCGACGTCCTCACCAAGGTCCGCATGGTGGGGACGGACATGTCTCTCGACACCGGCGTCGGCACCTGCGGCAAGGACGGCCAGTCCGTCCCGGTGGGGGTCGGACTTCCCACGATCCGGGTCGACGGCCTGACCGTCGGCGGAACACATTAGACAGACAGGAGATCGCCCCTTGAACGTTGTCCCCTCCCAGAACCTCCCCCCGAAAAGCCTCGAAGAGGGGGAAGAGGCCATCCGGTTCATCCTCGAGGCCGCCCGTTCGGCCGGGGCCACCTCTGCCGATGCTAGTTATGTCTCCGGAGTCGAGGAGACGGTGGGGGTGAGAAAGGGAGAGATCGAAAAGGTCCAGGCCGCCCAGAGCCGGGGCATCGGAATCCGGGTCTTCGCCGGAACCCGGCAGTCCAGCGTCGCCACCCGCGACCTCTCCCCCGACCACCTCAGGAGCCTCGTGGCGCGAGCCGTGGCCATGGCCCAGCACACGGCGGAAGACCCCTACGCAGGGCTTCCCGACCGGATCCTGCCCCCGGCCATCGACCCCGCGAAGCTCTTTCCCGAAGAGAGCCGCATCCCCTCCCGCGACGAGCTGGTGGAGCGGGCGCTGGCCACGGAAAAGGCGGCCCTCTCCTTCGATCCCCGCATCACCAACTCGGAAGGGGCCGAGTGCTCCCGCTCCCACTCCCACATCGTCTTCGGCAACAGCCTGGGGTTCCTCCACGGATACCGCAAGGGCTCCTACGCCCTTTCCTGCTCGGTCATCGCCACCTCGGGCGACCAGATGGAGCGGGACTACTGGTACGTGACGGGGCCGCTCTGGGAGAAGATCTCCGACGCGGAGGCCATCGGCCAAAAGGCCGCCTCCCGCACCGTCAGGCGCCTGGGGGCCCGCCGGATCAAGACCGGAACCTATCCGGTCATCTTCGACCCCGAGACGGCCCGAAGCCTGGTCGGCCACTTCGCCGGAGCCGTCTCCGGCTCCGCCCTCTACCGAAACGCCACCTACCTCAAGGGACGCGAAGGCACCCCGGTGATGAACGCCTGCATGACCCTCCGGGAGGATCCCTTTCTTCCCGGCGCCCCGGGGAGCCGCCCCTTCGATGGCGAGGGACTCCCCACCCGCAAGAAGACCCTGGTCGACGAGGGGGTTCTTCAGACCTTCCTCTTCGACACCTATTCGGCCCGGAAGCTCGGACGACAGTCCACCGCCAACGCGGTGCGCTCCCTGGGAGACGGTCCGGGCGTGGGGATCTCGAACCTCATCGTGGACCCGGGAACCTCCACTCTCGACGATCTCATGAAAAAGGCGGGAAAGGGGCTTCTGGTGACGGAGCTGATCGGATTCGGGGTGAGCACCGTGACGGGAGACTATTCCCGCGGCGCCTTCGGGTACTGGTTCGAGGACGGGGCCATTCTCCATCCCGTCTCGGAGATCACCCTGGCGGGAACCCTCGACGAGATCTACAAGAACATCGTCGACCGGGGATCGGACCTTGAGATCCGCTCTTCGATCAACTCCCCCTCCCTTCTCGTGGACGGGCTTCGCATCGCCGGAGACTAAATAAAGATGCCATCCTCCCCTCCCTTTCCGCATCCTCTGGGAGAAGGGGGGGTGAAGAATCTCCGTCGACCGGGTCGCGTCTCGGCGGAATCTTGACTTGCCGGCGGAAGAAAACGGGAAGAGCGCGAAAAAGGAACGGCGGGAAGAAGGTCCTTGAGAACGGCTCCCAGACGATCCGGCCGTCCCAGAGTCGATTTGAAGAAGCGGTCATGCAGGGAGCTGTCATTTATCGATCATCGTTCATCTATGAATTATTTTAAAACACGAAAAAACGAGCCATCATCATCCTCGGGACGAGGGAGGATATGAAGAGGGGGAGAGAGAATCTTCCCCTGTCCCTCCCCCCCAGATATCCGACAATTTTGTCATTTCTTGAAGGGACAGACAAAGAATTCAAAAGGTTCGGATGAAAAACAGGGAGTTCATGTTTCAAGGATGGATTCACGAAAGACAGGAATGTTTCTTCCCTGAAACATCCCCCGCCCCAAGATCCTTCACTCCTCCCCGGAAATGAAGCCTTCCCGCCTCCGTCTTTCCGAAAAAGCTCCGTGGCACAGGGATTGCTTTGAGTGGACAGGCGAACCCGCCACTCATTCATGATCCGTCACCCTTACCAAGGAGCCTTTCCGTGTCCCGACAGATCCTCCGTCTTCTTCCGGCTCTCCTGATCGCCCTGCCCCTCTCTTTCGCCTCCCCGGTTTATGCCAAGGGGTCGGCTCCGGTCGACCTCCGGACCCTCGAGATCGACTCGACCCACCCCGGCACACGGATCTCCGTGCCCCGGACAAAAGCCTTTACCGGAAGCCACCGGATGGTCTTCCGCTTCCTGGGATCCCCCAAATTCTTCGTGGGGGTCATCGTGAAAAGCTATGACGCCCAGGGCCGCCTGCTGCACCATGGCCTCTTCGATCAGGGCCCGATCGACGAGGTCCTCTCCCGGGCGCTTTACCACAAGGACGAGCGCATCCAGATCCTGGGCATCTTCACCGGCCCCTCGGCCTCCCACCCCATGGTCCTCCGGATCCGCCGCCTCTCCACGAACCAGACCCGGGACATTCCCCTTCCTCGGGCCCTCTCCCTTCTGGTCTCCCACATCGGCGCCCAGCCCGACCTGGTCTGGGCCGCACGGTAGTCTCCCGCCTCCTCCGGCCGAAGGGGATCCCTCCCTTCGGCCCCGCCTTCGTCCCGCACCGCCTCGACCGATTCAGAAGCCTTGCCCCTCCCTCTTCGCCCTTGCCCTCGGCGCCCTCTTTGTGTAGGGTGGACAGAAAAAGAGGAGCGCCTCCGGATATCCTCCACTCTTTGGGCCCATACCGTTGCCCCCTCACCTGAAACCCGCAAGGAGCTCCCCTGAAGATCCTGCTCGATGCCGACGGCTCCCCCGGAGCGGTCAAGGAAATCCTCTTCCGGGCGGCGGAGCGGACACAGACCCCCCTCGTCCTCGTGGCCAACCNNGTCTTCCCGACGGTCCCCTCTTTTCCCGCATCGTCGTGGGGGCGGGGCTGGACGTGGCCGATGCGACGATCTGCGAGATCTGCGCCCCGGGAGACCTCGTCGTCACCGAGGATGTCCCGCTGGCGGCAAAAGTCGTGGAAAAGGGGGCCCTTGCCCTCTCGCCTCATGGCGAGATCTTCGACGAGGAGACGGTGGGGGAGCGGCTGTCGGTGAGGAACTTCATGGCGGAGATGCGCTCGGGGGGGCTGGCGACGGGAGGCCCGCCCCCCTTCGGCCCCCGCGACCGCGAAGCCTTCGCCAACGCCCTGAACGGGATCCTCGAGAGGGATCGGGCCCGGAGAAAGCGGAAGGACGCCTCCAGAAAGGATTGAGAGATCCGCCTCCTAGGCGGTGCTTGACGAGGAGGGAGAGCGGCGGGCCCGCAAGGGGAGAGGCCCGCCCGTCCCCGTCCGACGTCCCGTCCGGGCAGTTTTGAGGAGTCTGGGATCGAGATGGGTCCCCTCGAGGTTGGTCCGGAAAAGGATGGCCCCGACAAGGATCACTCGGGTCAGGGTCGCCCCCGACAGATCTCCCCCGATCAGGACGGCCCCGGAGAGATCGCACTCGGTGAGGTCGCTTCGGCGAAGTCGGGCATGGGTCAGATTGGAGAAGGAGAGGTTCGCGCCCACGAGGCGGCTTCGGGAGAGGGTCGCCTCATAGAGGGAGGCCGCCTCAAGCGTGGTCTCCGACAAATCGGCGCCGACGATCCGGGAAAAGGAGAGATCCGCCCCGGAGAGGTCCGCCCGGATGAGGGTGGCCCGGGAGAGAACCGCCCGGAGCAGGCGGGATCCCCGAAGACTGGCTCCGGAGAGATCGGCGCCCGCCAGGTTGCACCCGGCCAGATCGAGCCCCGAAAGGTCGAGTCCGGAGAGATCCTCCCCTTCCCACCCCCGACGCCCCTGGAGCCGCCACCCGAGAAACTCCTCCCGCGTCATCGGTCCTCCGGCCTCCGCTTTTTCATCTCCCTTGTTCCTGTTTCGGATCCTCGCTCCATCGCCTCTCTCTCCGTCGTGAATTGGACTCACTTTGACAGGTGTTTCCCAGAGGATGTTATGACGGAGATCATGCGCACGCTCCTCCCCGAAGGAAGACGAAGGCAGAATGAGAGATCAGAAGGATTGGAAACCGGGCAAGACAAAACGATGAGAAAAAACGGAGCCAGGAGGACAGACGGCCGATCAAGACAACCAAGAAAGAGGGGCGGGATCCCGCCC
>DGKK01000031.1:0-738 GCA_002387725.1 Nitrospirae bacterium UBA4572 | reverse complement strand
TAAATCAGCCGCAACAGCTGTGTCTGCCAATCCACCCATATTGGAAAGATAGGCCATGCGGATGTTGGCAAAGAGATTAATCCCGGCCAGGGTATCCGAGAGCCTAGCCAGAGGTGTCGTCACCCCGACACCGATGTCGGCATAGAGAGGCATCGATCCGCCGTTCAAGGTCACCGCCGGTCCGCCGTCGAGGAAGACTTGGGGGTTGACCCAGGCCTTTCCTCCGGTGAAGTCATAGAGCCCCCCCAGCGTGATCGGGATTACCGGAGTTCCAGCTGAGTTATTTGGTCCGGNNACAGTATTGTTCAGCCACGTCAATCCGAATGACTCGATCTCGATGGAAGCTTGGAGAGCAAACTTCGAGGTGATCCAGTGGGTCGCCGTGACGCCCCCGCCGTAACCACCACCAAAGACGCTATTATCAAAGGTATCCATCCACCCGAAGTTCGCCGAGAGCGAGGTGGATTTGGGCACGTTGCCGTCGAAGGAGGAGTTCCCGCTCGCACCGCCAGCCATCACCGCCTGCTGCATCGCCATCATCTGGCCGGCGGTGGAGGAGGTGGCAGGGTTAGAGGAGGAGGGAAGCCCTGAGGTGGAGGAGGGCGTAGGAGGCGTGAGCGCTTCGCCGGCAAAGGCGGGCGCCGCAACGAAGGCGGCCGACAAAAGGGCCACGGAGAGGACGGAGCTTTTCACGAAACGCCGGGACGATTCCCGGAAGGACAACAGAGTTCCCTCTTT
>DGKK01000066.1 GCA_002387725.1 Nitrospirae bacterium UBA4572 | reverse complement strand
AATTCAATTTCGGTTTTTGGGCCCGGAACACCCATCCACCCATCGTCAGAGGAGCATGATGTCCACGCCCATTGCGGCCACGCATATGACCATCGGCCTGATCGGCTCCCGGGGCCAGCTGGGCTCCGACCTTCTCGCCCGGGCTCCCCGGAGCGGGAAACACGCCCTCGAGATCGTCCCCCTCGACCGCCCGGAGTTCGACCTGACCCACCCTCGCTCCCTCGAGCGGATCCGAAAGGCGCGATTCGACCTGGTCATCAATACGAGCGCCTACAATGCCGTGGACCGGGCCGAGGGAGAGATCCGGGAGTGCTTCGAACTGAACGCCTTTCTTCCGGGGGAGCTCGCCCGGACCTGCCGGGAGGCCGGATCGGCCCTTTTTCACTTTTCCACCGACTACGTCATGAGCGGGGGCATCAACGAGCGGGAGCAGATCCCCTACTCCGAGGAGAGCTGTCCCCGCCCCCTGTCGGTCTACGGGCTGTCGAAGGCCACCGGGGAACGGCTGGTCCTCTCCTCATGGGAGAGGGCCACCGTGGTCAGAACCTGCGGGCTTTACGGAGGGAAGGGATCGGGGCAGAAGGGAGGAAACTTTGTCACCACGATGCTGAAACTCGCCCGGGCCGGCCGGCCGCTTCGGGTCATCGACGACTGCCACGTGGGGCCGACCTCCACCTGGGATCTGGCGGAGGTCCTGTGGCGGATGATCCTCGAGGGGCACCCCCCGGGGCTCTACCACCTGACGAATGCCGGCCGCACCACCTGGTACGACTTCGCAAAAAAAATCTTTGCCCTGACCGGGACGGAGGCGGAGGTGACGCCGGTCTCCCTCCGGGAATACAACCCTCCCGCCCCCCGCTCCCCCTACTCCGTCCTCGCCAACGACAGGGCCCGGCAGCAGGGACTCATCCTTCGGGACATCGACAGCGCCCTCGAGGACTATCTTTTGAGGGAGGGNNCTCTCATCCAGCAGCGTCTCAAGCGCCATCCAGAGATCCTCCGGGGAGGCCAGCACCGTGGCCACGGGAGAGAGTCCCGGCGGGGGGGACCCCACCCAGATCCCGAGCCCCCCCTTCTCCAGGGCCCGGTTCACGGCCCCGAGGTCGGTGGTGTCATCCCCGGCCATCACGGGAAAAAACGGCCCTTCCCCCCCTTCCCGTCGCGCGAGATCCTCCAGGAAAAACTCCAGGGACTCTTCCTTGGTCACCCCCCGGGCCGGCCGAATCTCCCAGACCTTCTTTCCCTCGCTGATCCGAAGACGTCCCTTCCCCGACGACTCTGCCGTCCCGGAAAGCAGAAGCTCCAGACGCTCCCNNGGGAGACGGCCCGATAGTGGATGGAGAGACTGAACTCCTTCACCTCGACGAGAACTCCAGGAATCCGTTCCATGACATCGCGAAGCCGTCCGGCCAGAGCCGGCAGAAGATCCCGGGCCTTCTCCGCCTCGGGATGGAGATGTCGCCTTCCGGCCAGGATCCTGACCGCTCCATGGTCGGCTGAGAGGCCGGCCAGGGGCACCGGAGGAAGGCGGGAGAGAAGGTCGCGCTCCCCCCGCCCCGAGATGACGAAGGTCGGAAATCTCCGGGCCACCCGATCGAGGAGAAGGGCGTGCGACTCGGAAAGGCGGACATCCGAGGGGCGGGGGGAGAGAGGAACCAGCGTCCCGTCAAAGTCGAGAAAGAGGGCGGGAGGGCGCCCCCTCCCCTGAGGGTCCCGAAGAAGGGGGCGGGAAGAGCCGGACATCAGGCCGGAAGGGCCAGGGCCCCGGATGCAAGCGAAGCCGCAAGGAGGGGACGGGCCAGATTCGAGGCCATCCACCGGTAGACATTATGCTCCCGCAAAAAGGCCAGGGCATCGAGGTTTTTCCGCTGAACTTCCCGGGGATCCATGGACAGTCCCTCCTGAATGATCCGGGCGGAGAGGCGGGGATCGGCCGGATCGATGAGGGAAAGCCCCTCCATCGTCATGGCCGTTCCGGTATGGCGGCTCACAAAGAGGGGGGAGCTTCCCCCGTCCTGGGAGGCCAGAAACTCCTTGGCCACGAGATTCATCCCGTCGCGTGTCGCGGTGACCAGGCATCCTCGGGAGAGCCGGTAGAGGGGGGCCAGAAGCGAGGGATCGAGAGAGCGGGAGACGGTGACCACCGGACGCCATCCCTCCCGGGAATACCGGCGATTCAGGGCCTCGGCTCGAGCCTCCGCCGCCTCGGCATACCGGCGATAGGCATCGACGGAGAGCCGGGTGGAGGGGGCCACCTGAAGCAGGGAGACCCGTCCCGCCAGGGAGGGATCGAGGGAGTAGAGGGCCTCCAGCATGTCGAGACGCTCGAGGAAGCCCTTGGAATAATCCAGGCGATCCACGGAGATCAGGTATCCTCCCGGATGGGTTTCCGGATTGAGGCCAAGGTCTTCAAGAAAGAGGCGGGCCCGCAGGAGATTGGCCGGATCCCGGGCCATCATCCGGAAATGATCGGGGTCGATGGAGATGGGGAAAACCCCCGGGTGGAGGCGGCGAACTCCTCCATCGGTCGTCACCGACAGGGTCTCCCCGTCCCAGGAGGCCCGGGATCCGAACAGGGAAAAGACGGTCTCGAGGAATCGGTCCCGGTAGAGCTCCGTCTGGAAGCCCACCTGGTCGTAGGAGAGAAGTCCGGAGACAATCTCGAAAAGCCACCGGGGAGGGATCTCTCCCGAAGGCATAGCCGTCCATGGAATGTGCCAGAAAAAGGCCAGCGGCGGAAGGGATCCTCCCGATCGCCGCATCTCCCGGCCCACGAGGGCCATCTGGTAGTCATGGACCCAGACAAGGGAGGGCCGGCTCTCCCGGAGACTCTCGACGACCCGGGCGGCCACCCGTCGGTTGACCTCCCGATAGGCCAGAAGATCGTCCTGCGATCCCGAAATGCGGGCCGGCTCGTCGTGAAAGAAGGGCCAGAGAACGCCGTTCGAGAATCCGGCATAGTGGCCCTCCATCAAGGCCGGAGGAATGTCCATGCGGTCGAGGCGGTATCCGGGATCTCCCTCCTCCCCGGGAACCCTGAGTCCGTCCGGCCCTCCGGAATCCCTCAGCGCGATCCACCGCCCCCCGGTACGGGAGAGTAGCCGGTGAATGGTCTGGCTTACCCCTCCCGGCGGAAGGGAGAGAACCCCCTCCCCCTTCCAGACCACCGGCTCCCGATTGGTGACCACGAGAAGGGGGGCGCTTCCTGCGGCCTCCCGGTAGAAACGGACAAGATCCTCCGGTCCCCGGAGAAGGGCGGCGGGACCAAAGGGAGCTCTTCCGCCCGAGAGGTTCTCCGAAGGAAGGGGATCGTCGAGAAGGGCCAGGGAGGGTGTCATCAGCGAACCTCCGAAAGAAGGGGAGAGGCCGGGGGAGCGGCAAGCGAGATCGGACGGGAAGGGGCACCCTGCGCCCGGGCCCGGTCGAGTATCTGGCGATAGAGGCGTTCGTAGGCATCGACCATGACCCGGGTGGAATAGAGCTCCACCGCCCGGGCCCGGCAGGCCTCCCGGTCGATGGTGGAGATCTTGCCGGCCAGGACATCGGCCATTTCGGCCTCGCTGTCGACCTGAAATCCCGTCACGCCATCCTCCACCAGCTCGGAGGCGGCGCCCCGCCGGAAGGAGATGACGGGGGTCCCGCAGAGCATGGCCTCGATCATGACGAGGCCAAAAGGCTCCTCCCAGCGAATCGGCACGAGAAGGGCCCGGGCTCCCTGGAGGAGGGAGACCTTCTGAAGATGGTCCACCTGCCCCAGCCAGTGGATCTCCGGGTGGGCCATGAGGGCGCGGAGGGTCTCGTTGTAGAACCCGGTGTCGCACGGGTGGACCGCTCCGCCGATGTGGAGCGGAATGCCGGTGCGGATCGCCACGCGGCAGGCGCTGTCGGGGCCCTTTTCGGGAGCGAGGCGTCCGAGGAAGGCGGCATAGCGGCCCACCTCGTAGGAGGGAGGATAGGCCCCCGGATCGAGTCCGTGATGAATCACGGAAAAGAGGGGGAGCGCCGCCTCCTGGCTCCGCTGGGAGTGGCTGATGGCCACATAGTGGTTCTCCGGATAATGCCGGTAGATCTCGGAAAAGTCATGGGTCCGGGCATGGTGCAATGTCACGGCGGCGGGGACCCCGGCGATGGAGGCATAGGGCACCGAGACCGGGGACTGCCAGTGGACGACATCGATGTCCCCCCGCTCGAGGATGCGACGGGTGGCAAAGGCCAGATGGATGTGCTCGTCGCGCCCCACAATGGGCCAGCGGGCCGCGGGAAAGGTGAACTCGAGGTTGGCCCTTGTCCGGGAGTCTCCCGTGGCGAAGAGGACGACCTCATGGCCCCTGTCCACCAGCCCTTCGGCCAGGTGGTAGAGAAAGAGTTCCGTGCCTCCATACTTTTTCGGAGGGACGCTGACAAAGGGGGTCGACACCAGAGCGATCTTCACAGTTTCTCTCCTTTGACCGAGATTTCCGGGCCGGAGGGCCGGACCGGGGCGGGAATCCGACCGAAAAACGCCGAGAGCCGGGAGAGAGCCGATCCGCAGGGAGAGTCTTCCCGGCAACCGGCCTCAATGAGGTTGACCGCTCCCCACGAGAGAACCAGGACACCTCCCAGGAGGGCCAGGACCACCCGGATCCCCGTGCGCTCCACCAGGCCGGGAAGCCCCACCATCCCCAGGATGGCGCCTCCGAGAAATCCCAGGCTCATGGTGGTGAGGACCCGGGAGAGCATCCGGGAGGGGGCATGGTTCTGCATCAGGGTATGCGCCAGCGGGTTGACCACCGAGACGGTCATTCCAAACAGCAGCATCAGGAAAAGATCGATCGCCATGAGGGAGCTTCCCGCCATCACGAGCATCGTGACGCCCCCGGCCAGGAAGCCTCCGGCGATCCACCGGAAGAGGTTCACGGGAGGTCTTACCGTCAGAAAGATCGAGGAGAGGAGCATCCCGACCCCGTAGGCCGACAGAAGCATGCCGAATCCGCCCGCTCCGGCATGGAGCAGCGTCTTCGAGAGGACGGGAAGGAGGAGGGTGACCGGACCGCTGATGACTCCATAGAGCGTCATGATCACGAAGAGACCGAGGAAGAGCGGATTGCGGGAAAAGACAAACCCGATCCCTTCCCGAACCTCGTAAAGGACGCCGGAGAGCCCCGGAACCGGAGGAATCTCGGGGTCGGGAATCTCCCGGATGACGATGGCCAGGAGGAAGAGCGCCGAGACCAGAAAGGTCCCCCCGTTGATGACCATCACGAAGACCGGGTTGTAGAAGGCCGAGAGAATCCCGCCCAGAAGGGGGCCCACCAGGGTTCCCACCTGACCGGTCGTCTGCATGAGGGCATTGGCGGAGACCCGCCGGGGCTCGGCCACCATGAGGGGGATGACCGAATAGAGGGCCGGGCCGAAGATCCCGCTGGCGGTCGCCACGAGAAAGACAAGCAGGTAGAGGACCGGCAGGGTCAGGGCATGGTGGAGATACAGGGCGGGGATCAGGAGGACGAGAAGCCCCCGGACGGCATCCACCACAATCATTGTCCGCCGCTTGGGGTAGCGGTCAAGCAGGACGCCGTTGGCCCAGAAGAACAGCATGGGGGGGAGGGTCTGGAGAACCCCCACCACGATCATCGCCCCCGCGCTTTTGGTAAAGAGGTAGACAAACCACAAAAGAGCGACCTTGTTGAGATTTTCTCCCAGCTGGCTCACCAGCTGTCCCAAAAGGAGAAGACCGAAATTGCGGTCGGTCAGAAGATCCCGCGAGGCTTTGATGTGCGTGGCAAAGGACATGCAATTGACTCCTGGGGGTTCGGATCCGGCCGTCGCCGGAGGAGAGGCTGCCGGACCCAAGGTCCAGACTCTCCTTCTCAAAAATGAGCAAGAAGCGGACCAGTCAAATGGCAAGACGACGGGCCGCGACGCCGAAAGAGGAACGGGGGAGGGGAGGCTTCGAAAATGGATCCTTTCAGGACAGGCGAGAGCGAAAAAGTGTTACCAAAGGTAACAAAAGGAGACCGATCGCCAGGAGAAGCGTCCCCCCCAAGGTCAGGAATGAGGCGACGGGAAGGTGGTGCAGATAAAGGGTGCCCCCCTGAATCCCTCCTACCGCCGCCAGAAGGAAGAGAGACATGGCCAGGGCGAGGAAGCGTCCCAGACTTTCTCCGGGAACAAGCTGCTGGATCCGCGTCAGGACCAGCGGTTGGGCCCAGGAAAGTCCCAGGCCGGCCAAGAGGAGAAGAAGAAAACCCGCTCCCTCGGAGGGGAGCCTCGGAACGAGAAGAAAGGAGAGGCCGGCCAGAATCATTCCCAGAAGGATCATGGGAAAGGGCTTGGGGAGACGGCGCCCGAGAAGGATGATCCCCCCCAGGAAGCTCCCCAGGAAATAGCCCCCCGAGAGAAGGGCATAGAAGGAGGGGGGCGCATGGAAGAGCTGCGAGGCCAGGAGGGGGAAGACCAGGGTCATCGGGGCATTGAACAGGGCGAAGATGACCAGCATGAGAACGGCAAAGAGAAGGACCCGGCTGCGGAGAAGAAGGCGGACGGTTCCCAAAAACCCCGAAGAGGAAGCCCTCCCCTTACGTTGCCCGTCCCGGGAAGAGGGCTTGTGCGCCACGGGAAGGGGGGGGGAGATCAGGGCAAAGAGAAAGGCCGACAGGGCATATCCCGCCCCGGATCCCACCAGGAGCCAGGGGGCCGGGAAAAGGAGGAGAAGTCCGGCGGCCGAGAGGGGGCCCAGAAGATATCCTCCCTGACCGGCGATCTGGATCCAGCCATTGGCGTGCTCCAGACGGTCCCGGGGAACGAATTCGGGAACGGAGGCATTGAAGGCCGGACCCACCGCCGCCGAGAACACGGCCGTCGCCACGACAATGGTCAGCAAAGACGTCGTTCCGATGGGAGAAAAGAGCGCCAGAAGAGGCACAAGAGAGTAGGTGGCGCCCTTGAACAGGTTCAGGGCGGCCAGGAGAATCTGCCGGGGAAGGCGGTCAACCAGAAACCCCGCAGGGATCAGGACCAGAAAGGGAACCACCGTCTGGATGACGCCAATACGCCCGACCAGAGAGACATCCCCATGGCGGATCCGAAAGGCAATCCATGTGAGGGCCGTCTGGGTGACGCCTTCGCTGAACTGGCTGATGGCATAGGCGGAGAGGAGGCCCACGAAGGGAGCCTGGGCCAGGGTGCGGCTCAGGAGTCCGCCGCGAAGCCCTCCCAGGAGCCCGGCGAGCAGGCGGGAGAAGAGCCCCGAGGGCAGACCGGAGAGGTCCTTCATGGGGGGGCGATTCACGGGTCCCCGGAGACGAAGGGGGCAGACCGGAGAGGTCTACCCCCCTCCGAAGACAGCCCGGAGCTCGTCACTGAACTTGACCGGCGAGAATTCCAGAACCTCATATCGCGCCACCTGAGCCTTGGCATACGGATCCTCCGCTAGCATCCGTTCGACCGCCGCGCGATCGGAAGCCTTCATCAGAAGAAGCCCTCCCGTGCGGGGCACCAAGGGGCCCGAGAGAAGGAGGTGCCCCTCCGTCACCAGGCGATCGAGATGCTCCCGATGGGGGACCACCCAGGGCTCGACCTCCTCAAAGGGGCGAAGATAGATGACATGGACAACAAAAAACCGGCTCGGAGAGGCCATGGGGACTACTCCGACACATGATAGGTCAACAGGGAGCGGATCTTCCGCCCCGCCAGCCGTTCGCGCCCTCCCAGGCCGATGAGCTCGGCCACGAAGACCGTCTCGAGCACATCGGCACCGACCTGCTCCAGGAGATCCAGAGCCGCCTTGGCCGTTCCTCCCGTAGCCAGAAGATCATCCACAAGAAGGACGCGGGCCCCCTTCCCGATGGCCCCATCCTGGATCGCGATGGTGTCCTGACCGTATTCCAGGGCATAGGAGAGCTCCCGGACCGCTCCGGGAAGCTTGCCCTTCTTCCGGATGGGAACAAAGCCGATCCCCAGCCGGTTCGCCAGGGCCGCCCCCACAATGAACCCCCGGGCCTCGATCCCCGCCACATGGGCCAGGGTCTTAGTCGGGAGGCTTTCGGCAATCGTCTCGATCAGACGGGGGAAGCCCTCCGACGATCCGAAGAGGGGCATGAGGTCATAGAAGAGGATCCCCTTCTTGGGAAAGTCAGGGACGGTGCGAACGTATTTTCCAAAATCCATCAATCGGTCTCCTTTTCGCGGAAATGGGGCCCCCCCTCACGGGGGAACTTGGGGGAAACCGCCCCTCCTATCGGGAAGAAGGGGGCGGCAAGGGGCTGTGGTGCGAGGCAAAGGGCCGTGCGTCATCGATGTAGGCCCTCATCTTGGAGAGGGCCACCGCCTCAATCTGGCGAACCCGTTCCCGGGTAATGCCCAAACGGCGGCCAATTTCGTCGAGAGTCTTGGGATCCTCTCCCGACAGACCGAAGCGGAGAAAGAGAATGTCCCGCTCCCGGGGTCGAAGGACCGACAGGGCGGCCTCAAGCTCCCGTCCCTCCTCGCGCCGGGAGACGACCTCCAGCGGAGAGTCCGCCTCCGGATCGCCCAGGACATCCTTGAGGGTGTTCTCGTCCTGCTCCCCCACGGGAGCATCCAGAGAGATGGTCGCCGCAATCAGGGGATAGAGGGATTCGAACTCCTCCACGGTGAGCCCGGCCTTCCGAGCCGCCTCCGACGGATCCGGCTCGCGCCCCGTGGAGACCATCTGTTCGACGGCGGCAAGATATCGGTTCACCTTTTCCCGCATGTGGACGGGAAGGCGGATCATGTGTCCCAGATTGATCACGGCCCTCTCGATCGACTGCCGGATCCACCAGGAGGCATAGGTGCTGAAGCGGAAGCCCTTTTCCGGATCATAGCGGTCCACGGCCTTCATGAGCCCGAGATTGCCCTCTTCGATGAGATCCGGAAAGGGCAGTCCCCGTCCCGCGTAGCGCTTGGCGATCATCACCACAAGCCGGAGGTTGGAGAGGATCATCCGCTCCCGGGCCTCCGCATCTCCGGTGGCGATCCTTCGGGCCAGGTCGACCTCTTCCGAGGCCGAGAGAAGGGGATAGTCCCGAAGGGTCCGAAGGTAGAGAGCCAGCGAGCCGATGTCTCCGGAGACGCCCTCAGAAGGAACGTCGACCGGGGGCTCGATCTCCCCGGGATCGTCAGAAAAGGTCTCGATCACAGACAGTCCCTTTCAATCCTGAATCCGCCCTCCCCAATCTCGGGAAGAAGGCCGTCATCGTCCCACAGATCGACCGTTTCCACACTCGCCCCCGGAGGCCCCGACAAAAGCCCCTCGCGAAAGGAGTCCAGCGAGGAGCCGGACAGCGTGGCCCTTCCCTGTACCGACCCGTCGGAGCAATTGGCGACCCATCCGACCGCCCCCAGACCCAGGGCCAGTGTGCGAACGAATGCCCGAAAGCCGACTCCCTGAACGTGTCCGGTCACGCGAAAGCGAACGGTCCGTCGTGTCATGGGCAGAGTCTCGGAGTCGGGCACATAATACGGAGGGCTCCATGAAATAAGATCTCTAGGAGTGAAATGTCGGTACGAAGTGGAGTTTCCGGAACTCGGACCGGAATGGCCTCCCCTAGATCGAACGGGACGCCCGGTCTTCCCCGGAAAAGGAGGACGAGGATTGCCATGACGACGCAAGAAAAATGGTCGGGGCGAAAGGATTTGAACCTTCGACCCCACCGTCCCGAACGGTGTGCGCTACCAGGCTGCGCCACGCCCCGACATTGCCCCTGAGTCCATGATGAAGAATGTGCCGATCCATAGAACGCTCAAAACGAGGAATGGATCAGCCGAACCACTATACAACAGGACGGCCCCCGAAGACAATCCTGCCCGGGGACGCCTCCAGTGGGCTCGCCGGAAGCGATCGGCCCTGCGGTCCCGAAAGGTTTGACCAACGGATCGATTTCGTATAGGTTCGAAGTGCCCCCTCCCGACCGGGACGACATCAACCGAGGAAAGGACCCCTTATGCCCGAAAACACCCTGCCTGCAGGACAGGCGGTTCCACGATTCGTCATCACAACGCCCCTCAGCTTTTCCGACCAGATCGCCTTCGACCAGTTCGTCCTCGCCATTGAGCGCAACCTTCTTCTCCATGTCACCACAGGGCTCAACATGATCGTGGTGGGGCTGGCCATGTTCCGGTTCTTCAGCCGAAATCCCAACGATCTTTACGCCGTCATCGGCATTGGCGCCTTCGGCATCTCGGCTCTGGTGATCGGCAAGGGAATTTCCGACTTCATCAGGATCAAGAAGGACCTTTCCCTCATGGAAAAGATCATTCTTGATCACCGCCGGGAATTGATCGAGACACACTCCCCCGCCCCGGACGCCTGAGAGGGCGGGACACGACACCGCCAGAACAAAAAAGGGGAGAACGCCAAAGCGTTCTCCCCCACCAGAAGCTCAAAATGAATCAAACCGTCAGAGAGATGTCCCTCGTTCGATCGATCTTGGGCTTGTGTCAGGATGAGGCGACGGGAGCCCCCAGGACATCCGACCCATCAGGGTTCAGAAGGCGGGCCAGTTCATCTTCCGGGATCCTCCGGTGGTTGCCGGGAGTGCGGATCGTCCGGATTTTTCCCATTCTGTCCCAGGTACGGATCGTCACCTGGGAAACTCCCAGAACCTCCGCCACCTGACGGACCGTCAGAAGCTTCTGGTACTTGGATTCCTCCATTCAAACCTCCTTGTTGAGAGTGCGAGGTCCGAGCACTGCGGAACAAACATCAAGGACGGCCATAATAACTTTGGCCCTCCCGTGGAACTCTTTCATCATGCTCCAATACCGGATTTTTTTCAAGAGTTTACATATTTTCGCTATCCTGGCAAGAAATTGGCAGATTGTCCGGGCAATCGGGCCCGCCCCTGCGAGGGCGGAAGGGGTTCCGGCCCCGGAAGGCCGCTCCTCCACCTTCTTTCCGTAAACGCACGGCTTCGCCTTTCACCCGATTTTTCGCCGTATCGGAGGAATCGCCTCGAAGAGGGGCTCGCCTTCGATCTCTCAAAAATGAAGGGGAAAGGCCTCGAGCAGCTCCCGGGGACGGCTCAGGGCCTCAAACCCCAGACGGACCAGGGAGTCTCCTCCCAAGAGGCCAAAGCCCGACGCCAGGCGAAGCCGGACACCCCGATCCCGGAGGGCGATGGCTCTCAATCGGCACGCCTCTTCTCCAAGGTTCGGGGAGGCCAGGACAAAGGGGCCCTCCCCGGGAAGAACGGCCCACCCTGACATGACGAGTTCGGAGAGAAGAGCCTCCTTGGCCTCCGGCCGCCAGCCGAAACGATCCCGATCCCCCTCCTCCATCGCCCATCTCACCAGGGTCTGCTCCAGGGTTCCCAGGGCCCAGGGCCCCAGCCCTTCCCGGATTTTTTGAAGAAGGGGCTCGGGCCCCGCAAGGAATCCGGCACGGACTCCCGGAAGCCCGGTAATCTTCGTGAGGGAGCGAAGGACAAAAAGCCCTCCCTCCCCTGCCCCCTCGATCACCGAGGATCGGTTTCCCAGAAAATCCTGGAAGGATTCATCCACCAGAAGCGCCCCTCCGGCCAGAGAGACCCTCCGGAAGAGCTCCAGAACCTCGCGACGCGCAAACTCCTGGCCCGTGGGGTTCACCGGGTTGACCAGAACGACAAGATCTCCCGGCAGGATCTCCGGGAGCGCCTCCGGATCGATTCCCCAGGGAAGCCCCTCCCCCCCGAAGGTTTCTCTCAGAGGGTGGCCGACAGTCCCTCCCCAGGGAAGGATGCGGGTGGGGAAAACGGGAAGGAGAGGGCACCCCGCCACCTCGGCGGCCCGACGATATTCGGAGAAGAGGGGGCAGGGACCGACAATCCGGGAAAAGGCCCCGGAGCCCAGAAGGGCATAGAGAAGAAGGGTCGCCCCGCCCCCGACAACCACCCGTCCGGAGGGCAGTCCGAAGCGCCGCTCGATGGCCCGGAGGGCCCCCGAGGCCAGAGGATCCGGATAGCGGCCGGCCTCTCCCAGAGCCTTGCCGAGACGGGCCAGCAGTGAGGGCGACGGGAAGGGGTTGACGGTCGTGCTGGCATCGAGGCGGCAGAGGGGAGACTCGCCCGGAGCCGGCCCTCCGTGGTCCCAGATGCCTCCCTCCCCTTCCCCATGTGGCGGGACGCCTGGTCTCATCCCCCGGCCCTCCACCAGAGGAGCGCCAGAAGACACAACAGGATCAGGAGGGAGAAGACGAACATCCGAAAGAGGAAGAGCCCTGCCACAAGGTCGATGGGCGTAGGCTCCGGCCCCTCGCCGATGGGGGGCTTTTNNGGATGGGCCCGCCTGAAACGCCAGGCCCGGGCCAGACAGGAACCCTTCCCCCAAAAGTGACACCGGGGACCTCCGTCAGGCAGAAAGGGAGGAAGGACGAGGAACATGAGGAAAAATGTCAGGCGGGCGGGAATGAAGGCAAGAATGTCGTCAAGGCGGGCACTGGCCCATCCAAGCCTGAGATAGCGCTCGTTTCGGTAGCCCACCATGGAGTCGAGCGTACTGGCCGCCTTGTAGACCATGAGAAGGGGAACGCCGCCCAGCAGAAGAAAAAAGAGAGGGGCGACGACTGCATCGTTGGTGTTCTCCCAGAGGCTTTCCAGGGCGCCCCGGGAGATCCCGGAATCCGACAGGTCCTCTGTGTCGCGGCCCACGATGCGGGCAAGAGCCCGACGGGCCTCGTCGCGCTCTCCCGCCATGAGAGGGAGCAGAACGGCGGAGACATGGTCGAAGAGGCTCCGNNTCGCCAACAGCTGCACCGCCCAGAAAACGGACAGGAGGGCCCAGGCCCCCTCTCCGGCCAATTGCCTCACCACCCGCAAAAGGAGCCAGGAACCGCCCCCGAAGAACCCGCAGAGGACCAAGGGAAGGACGAGCCCCCCCAGACGATGATAGGAGGACGGAATCCGGGAGCGGATCAGGGACTCGAGGGCTCCGGCCATCCTTCCCAT
This sequence comes from Nitrospirae bacterium UBA4572, assembly GCA_002387725.1. Lineage (GTDB taxonomy): Bacteria > Nitrospirota > Leptospirillia > Leptospirillales > Leptospirillaceae > UBA4572. The sequence goes on along the minus strand of DGKK01000066.1, from coordinate 23,751 downwards.
GAGGGGGACCGGGTGAAGAAAGTGGAGGCGCTCTCCCAGAAGAAGATCGCCTCCAAGCCCCAGGAGAGCCACAGGAGCATGTCCCAGTAGATTAGCCTCCAGCAAAGGGATCTCCCTTGGGAGCCGCCACTTGTGCCGGGGGGATCTCCCCGAAGAGAAAGGCCTCGAGGTCGAGCGTTCGGGACAGGGTCTCGGCGACCTGATCGAGGGCGCGGTCGATCTCCGCCTCCGAATCCGCAAGATCCGACAGTCCGACTCTCCCCGGCCGAAGATGCTCGTAGAAGGCGTGGCGAAACTCCCTGTCGTCAAAGAGGCCGTGAACCGGCGAACCGAACAGCCCCCGGTCGGGGTCGCAAAATCCTTCGGCCTCCAGAAAACGACCGTCCTCCGGATCAAAAAGATCCAGAAGAGCCCCCTCCCGCCGGGCCATCTCCGATCGCCCCTGGCGGATCTCGTAGCCCCCCAGAGAGTGGTCCACCAGCCTCTCTCCCCGGCGGAAGGGGGCCCTCCGAAAGCGGGCCCGAACGCGTCTTGCAATCTTCTCCTCCCGAAAGAGGACATCGGAGGGAAAAAAGCCGAGCCCTGAAATCTCGGGCCGGGAGGATTCGACCCCTAGAGGATCCAGAATCCTCCGCCCCATCATCTGATACCCCCCGCAGATCCCCACGATGACGCCTCCCGAACGGTGGTAGGCCTGAAGCCAGGAGTGAAACGCAGAGGCATAGGCGGCTTCGAGGTCGGCGATGGTTCGCCGGGTTCCCGGCAGAATCAGGGCGTCGGGACGGTCTTCTCCGGAAAGGGCGGGAAAGGGCCCCGAGAGCGGAAAGAGCGAGAGGGAGACCCCGCGATCGGAGAAGAAACAATCGAGGTCGGATCGGTTGGAGAGATGGGGCCATTCGACGGCGGCGAGCTTCACGGGATCGGGGCTCTCTTTCGAGGGGTCTCCCGCTCGTCTCGCCTGATAGGAATCCTCGTCGGGAACGGCAAGGGCCCCAAGGTGGGGCACCACCCCCAGAAAGGGACGGCCCGTCAGGCGGGTGATCTGATCCATCCCGGACTGCAGAAGGGAGGCATCCCCCCGGAACTTGTTGATCGCCAGCCACCGGATCGCCGCGCGATCCTCGGGGGGAAGGAGCGCAAGGCTCCCGTAGAGGGCGGCAAAGACTCCTCCGGCCTCGATGTCTCCCAAAAGGAGGGAGGGGGCCCCGACAGCCCGGGCCAAACGGGTATTGGCAATGTCTTCCGACAGGAGGTTGATCTCGGCCGGGGAGCCGGCCCCCTCGAGGATCACAAGCTCGGAAGCGGCGGCAAGCTCCCGGAAGGCGTCGAGCACTTTGGGAAAAAGCTCCGTCTTGAGCTCCCGGTATTCGGCGATGGAGTAGACCCCCAGGGGGCGTCCCAGAAAGACAACCTGAGAGCGTCCCTCCCCCAGGGGCTTCAGGAGAATGGGATTCATCAGGGGGGAGGGCTCGACGAGGGAGGCCCGGGCCTGGAAGGCCTGGGCCCGGGCAATCTCCCCTCCGCCGGGAAGGGCCGCGGAGTTGTTGGACATGTTCTGGCTTTTGAATGGGCGGACCCGGATCCCCTGTCGTGCGGCAAATCGACAGATTCCTGCCACAACCAGCGACTTGCCCACACCCGACCCGGTGCCAAGCACCATCCTTGCACCCATCCCTGCCTCGCCCCCCTCTTTCTTCTCCTGAGTGCTCACTCTTTTTTCACATCTTTCTATCATCGAATTTTTCAGAGGATGAGTTCAAGGGAAAAAGCAAGCCCCCGGTCCCCTCCCCTGCCCAAAAGAAGGGAGGGATCCCCCTCCCGGAGAGAGAAATCCGGGGTGACCAATTTATGGCCAAAGTGCTTCCTCGACCAAGATGACGATGAGTTGGAGGAGGCCCTCCACAGCATTTTCCACAGCTTTTCCCCTGCCATAACCATGAAATAGTGAATAAATAAATAATTAAATGACAACAACTTAATCAACATGAACGCTAAGATGTCGCCCTTGCGGACATTATTTTTCTTCTCGCCCAAGCGCAAGAAAAGGAAGGGATTTTTGACAGGGGGCCGTCCCCCCTAAAAGGCAGGGGACGGCCCCCAGGAATCAAGAAGGAGAGAGAGGGAGCGGCAAGGACAGAAGAGGGCAGGAAGGCCGCCCAATTGAGGAGAAGGCAGGAGAGGGCGGACATGGAGCGCTGGGGAAAAGAGAATAGAGGGAAGAAAGGACCCCGAAAGAGAGAGCCGGGAGGACTTATCCCTTGGCGGCGCTCCCCCAGGGCGGAGACCATCCCCGGATCCATCCGGGAAGGTCCGACGGGGGCATGGGGCGGGCAATCCCAAATCCCTGGGCCCAACGGCACCCCATTGAGATCAGGGAGGATCCGTCCTCTTGCGTTTCCACCCCCTCCGCCACCACATCGATCTTCATCATCTGTCCCGTCGCCAGAAGGCTGGCCACGATCGCCCGATCCTTCTCCCCCTGATGGATTCTCTGGACGAATCCCCGGTCGATCTTGATCTCCCGGACAGGCAGCTTCTGGAGAGCCGTCAGCGAGGCCTGCCCGGTGCCAAAATCGTCGAGACTCAGGAGGATGCCTCTCTCGTGGCAGAACTCTGCCACCTTTTGGGCCAGGGAAAGATCCCGGAAGAGCTCCCTTTCGGTGATTTCGATCACCAGCCCTCCCGGGAAATCTCCCCCGGGGAAATGGGTGCGCAGAAGATCCTCAATATCCTGCCCGAAGGACCCGGAAAGAAAATGAAGCGCCCCGACATTCACGCTGATCCTGAGATCGAGCCCTGCCTCATGCCACTGTCGCTTTTGCTCCTGGGCCAACTCGAGAACGAGCCGGCCCAGCCGCATGACAAGGGGGGTCTTCTCCACAATATCGATGAAGGAATCGGGAAACAGGAGCCCCTTTTCCGGATGATTCCAGCGCGCAAGGGCCTCGACTCCAAGGATCGTTCCATCCTCCAATCCGACCTGGGGCTGATAGTGAAGAACAATCTCGCGCCTCGAGAGCGCCTGTTCAAACTCCCGATGAATCCGGTGCTGATCCTCCAGGGAGTCGGACATCTGGCTCTCGAAGAGGAACCAGCGATCCTTGCCCCGCTCTTTCCCCCGATAGAGGGCGAGATCGGCATGGGACAGCAAGACCTCCGGGAGAGGCTCCTCGGGAGGACACAGGGTGAGTCCGAGACTTCCGGTGATGGAGAGACCCTCTCCCTCCTCGACCTCCAGGTCAAAGGGCGCATGAAGAGCGTCTACGATCCGGGAGAAGAAGTCCGGAAGATCCGAATCTGCGGCCGACAGATTCGTCAGAAGAAGGCCGAACTCGTCTCCCCCCAGGCGAGCGAGCATATCGGTTTCGCGAAGGGCATTGAGCAATCGCTCGGCAACCTTCACAAGCAAGGTGTCGCCACACTGATGTCCGAGGCGGTCATTGACGGACTTGAATCCGTCCAGATCGAGAATGCCGACGGCAAAACGGTTTCCCGTCCTCTGATGGCTTCGGCAGGCCTCTTCGATCCGCTCCTTGAAGATGCGGCGGTTGGGCAGGTCCGTCAACACATCGTGGGTGGCGAGATGAAGGATGCGCTCCTTGTCCTTCATGTGTTCGGTAATGTCGGAAAAGATCCCCAGATAGTGGGAGATGGCCCCGTCCGTCTCGATCGAGCTGATCGACAGCCATTCGCAATAGATCTCTCCGGACTTTTTCCTGTCCCAGATTTCCCCTTCCCAGTGGCCACTCCGGGCAAGGGATTCCCACATTCGCTCGTAGAACGAGGTCGTCTGGCGGCCCGACTTCAAAAGGGCGGGGGTCTTCCCCAGAATCTCTCCCCGGGCATATCCCGTCACCCGGGTAAAGGAGGGGTTGATGTCGATGATGCTCAAATTTCTGTCCGTGATGACGATCCCTTCCTGAGCCCTCTCGAAAATGAGACGGTATCGTTCGACAATGTCGGCATGGCGACACTCCGGGGTCACGTTCCGGACCGTGACAAGAAACTCCTCCTCTTTCTCCCCCTGACGGCCAAGAGGACGACGGATCATGGCCAATGTCTGGCCTTCTCCGTTCGACGCATCAGGCCATTGCAGAAGGCGCGCCCCTCCTCCCCCATCGGTAGCGACCTCCTCCTTCAGGAGGGAGGGCCAGCCGGTCCCTCGAGGTGGGCAGGACAAAAGATCCGACAGCACCGGCCCCAAAGGAAGGGGAGGGGGCAACGATCCGGTCTCCATAAGATCGCGCCCCGCGGCATTGGCCCTCAGCACCGACCCCGACCCGTCCGTCACCAGGAGCGCATCGGAAAAGGCCTCCAGTATCGCCTGAGTCCCCTGCCCCCCTTCGGCCTCAAGGTCCCCGAGACGCTTCTCAAAGGAGATCCCGAGGGCAAACAGCTCCGGAACTCCTGTCAGCTCATCCACAATGTCGACAGGTTGTCCCCCGCCCTCCAAAGTGAGCAGAAGAAGGACTCCGAGAGCTCCGGAAGTGCCCGAAACGGGAAGATAATGCTCCGGAGGCCGAAAAAGGGGAACGGCGTTGCGGAGGCAACGGAGAAGGAGCTCCGGTCGATGGGAGGGGCCGGGGGATCCGTCGGGTCTCCCGGGAGAGAGGTCCTGGCCCGAAGAGGCGAACAACTCCAGATTTCCCTCCCGCTCCAGGTAAAGGAAGGCGCCCAGAAAATGGCTATCCGCCACAAGGCTCTCGAGTCCCCGTCTCATGAAAAGAGCGGAGCGGGAATCCTTCGCAGGCCATCGCCCGGGAGGATCGAGCAGGAATCCGGCCCAACTTTTGGCCAGTGACTCTGACAGGGTCATGGAATCTCTCTTTGCATCACATCATGAAAGGGTCGCAGAAAGGCCATCTCAGGGAATTCCCGGCAGGGGGCGGCCGACCGTGAAACCCTGGGCGTAGTCGATGCCGAAGGATCGCACGAGCTCCAGGATCTCCGGAGACTCCACCGACTCCGCCACCGTGCGGATCCCCGCCTCCCGCGCCAGCGTCACGATCGCCGCCACGATCGCCCGGTCGAGCGACTCCGGATCCGGAAGCGACCGGACGAAGTCCCCCTCGATCTTCAGAAAGTCCACCGAGAACCGCTTGAGATAGGTCATCGACGAGAACCCCGACCCGAAGTCGTCGATCGCAAACCGCGTTCCGTCCCGCTTCAGCTCCGACACGAAGATCTCGAGAAGGGACGCATTCCTCACCGTCTCCCGCTCGGTGATCTCCACCACCACCTGCCGCGGGCTGATGCCGCTCTCCCGGAGAAGCCGCCGGAAGGACGGCAGAAAGTCCCCCGCCACCACCGCCCGGGGAGAGATGTTCACGAAAAGTAGCCCCCCGAACCCCCTCTCCGCCGCCATCCGGAAGGCCTCCTCCATCACGATCAGGTCCAGCCGGGAAATGATCCCGCTCTCCTCCGCGATCTCGACGAAGTCTCCCGCCGGAAGCGCCCGCCCCTCCACCACAAGGCGCATGAGCACCTCGTAGGCCGCCACGCTCCCGTCCTCCGCCCGCACGATCGGCTGGAAGTAGGGAACCACGCTCCGCTCCGCCACCGCCTGCTGGAGAAGCACATACTTCCCGCTGGCCTCCCGGAAGACCTCCGCCACGTCCTCTTCCGTCGGAAGGCACACGGTGTTCTTCCCCTGCGCCTTCGCCCGGTACATCATGTTGTCCGCCACCAGAAACAGATCCCGCGCGCTCGTCCCGTGGTGCGGCCAGGTGGCGATCCCCGCCGACACCGACGTCTTCGCGATGCTCCCCTCCGGCGACTCGAGCCCGAACCCCCGCAGCCTCTCGAGAAGCCGCCGGAAGGACGGCNNAGCCTCTCGAGAAGCCGCCGGACAAAGCTCACCGCCTGCTCCGGCCCCGCCTCGGGAAGAATCACGACGAACTCGTCCCCCCCGTACCGGGCCACGATGTCCTCCCCCCGGGCGAACTCCCCAAGAAGCGTCGCAAACCCCTGCAGAAAGCTGTCGCCGAAGGTGTGGCCGAAGGTGTCGTTGANNCGTTGATGCGCTTGAAGTCGTCCACGTCGAGGACCACGAGGGAGAAGGGCGGACTTCCGTGGCGCTCGCTCCGTCCGATCTCGTAGCCCAAGAGCTCCCAGAAGACCCGCTGGTTGAAGAGCCCGGTGAGCGGGTCCCGGACGGCGTAGTATTCGATGTCCTTGGTGTACTTGTAGATCGCCTTCACCGACCCCACCACGTTCAGGATGCTCGTGATGATGCTCTCCACCACCAGGATCTTGACCGGGTGCTGCGCCGTGGCGTAATGGAGCCCCACCCCCACAATCCCCCCTACCTTGGGGGATTCGAGAAAGAGGCTCTTGGTCGACAGCGTCAGGGATTCGGCAGAGAGGGGGGAAAGCGTGAGGGAAGGATCCGTGACATTATGGCTGACGGAAAGGTTCTCCGACGGGGAAAAGCCCTCGAGTGTTCCCATCTGCTCGATGGCGAGNNGAGCCGCTCGAAAAGGAGCTTGGACTCTTCGGGCGGCTCGCCTTTCCAGAAGACCTCGATCTCGTAGTTCCCGTCCCCGGTGAGAAAGATGGAAAAGAGAAAAAAGACCTCGACGATGGTATTGATGTCGTGGAGCATGTTCTTCACATGCTCCTTCCAGTCGTGGACAACCTCGGAGGTGATGATGAAGCGTTCGNNGAAGGCGGATCTCGAAGGAGAGCACCGAGACATCCGTTGTGGTCCGCTCCAGCGCCGAGATCATCCGCAGCGAGTCCCGGAGGCTGTCCGAAAGCTGAGAAAAATGCTCGCTCCGCACCTCTCCCTGCCGCGCCAGAAGAACGTCGAGGGAGCGGATCGTCGCCGAGAACAGGTGGCGAAGCGCCCGGGGGTCGTTCGCCTCCTCCATCCGGAGCGAGGCCTCCGACAGCACCTGCCGCGCCCCCGCGATCATCGAGGACTCCCGCAGCGACTGCTCGAGAACCCCTCCCACCCGGGCGGCAATCTCCCGCCTCATGGTCAGAAAGGAGTCGTCCCCCCCGCTACTCATAGAGGTCCACCCCGCACCGGAGGTCGTAGAGCCACCGAAGGAGATCCTCCCGGGCGGCTCCCCGATACAGGGGGCCGTGCTGCGGCGCGATCATCTCCACGTCGTGGCGCTCCACCTCCCGGATCCATTTCCGGAGCGCCTTCCCCGACGCCATGTAGCGGCGATGGAAGCCCTCGATATGCGGCCGGTGCTCCGCGAAGTCGTCCACGTAGATCGTCCCGTTGGACCGCTCCGCCGCCCCGATGTCCCCGCTGAAGAGGATCTTCGACTCCGGATCGAAGACGTTGATCTGCCCCGGCGAGTGCAGAAAGTGCGCCGGCAGGACCTCGAAGCCAAAGCCCGGCGCCACCTCCACCCGGCCTCCCTCGTCCGCCACAGGAACCAGCCGGTCCGGATGCGAAAGATCCATGTGCGGCATGAACCGCGTCCACAGACGGGAGAGATAGACCCGGGCCCCCGTGATCTGCATCCAGATGTCGAGCCCGGCGCTCACGTCCGGATCCTGGTGCGACAGAAAGATCGCCCGGATCGACCCCAGATCCGCCCATTCGGAAAGGCGCGCCGACAGGATCGGAAAGAGCCCCGCCCCTCCCGGGTCGAAGAGCACGGCCTCTCCCCCCCGGGTCACCAGATACTGGTTCGACGGTATCCCCTCCTCCCGGGTCGATTCCCCGAATCCCAGGAGAAAATACCGGTGTTCCCCGCTTTCGTACAGGAGCTCGGTCATGATTCCTCCATGCGACGGGTCCTAAATCTTGGGGAAGCTCTCAGTATCCAAACACAAACTCAACCATGATATTCGAAGACAACGGCCATGACAAGTCGCCAGGAGAAAGCGACGCAACGCTGGCCTGCGAAACAGATTAGGGAGCCCGGCCAGGAAGGCAAACCGGAGAAGGCCCTTGCCATGGAAGGATCAGCAAGGCAGAGCCACACGAGAGAGAGGGGGGTACCAGAAAGTTTCTGGCACCCGAAGAGGAGCGACAACAAAAGACGAGACTCGAGCCACGAAGAGATCTCTCGGGCGACGGGTCCCCGAGATCTACATGCGAAGATGGTCCTTCATGCGGCCGATTGATGCCTGGATCTCGGGACGCCACTCGGGATGCCGCTCCCCGGTCTCCTCGAGAAAATGAAAGAGATTGCGGATCGGGAGGGCCCGATCATAGCCGGGTGCTTCCCGGGCCATGCGGATCGCCCGTCGCCGGTAATCACTCATCGTATTGTGGAGGGGCATGCGGTAGTTCATGGCCACCTCCTCGACCAGCGGCAGACAGTCGAGACCAAAGGCGTCGAAGTAGGAGGAGACGATGCGGGAAAAGAAGACAAAGTGGCGGGACTCGTCCTTCGTCAGAAGATGCAGGAGGCTCACAAGAACCGGCTCCTGGACATTTCTTGCCAGGCTCTGGTAATAGAGCTGGGTGGCCTTCTCCTGGAGAAAGGCATAGGTGGTCACCTGGAGGAGATTCTTGTAGCCGACCTGATACTCCTTCTGGCTCTCCAGAATCAGCGTCTCCGAAAGCCTGTCCCAGTCGGCTTCGATCCCGGAATGAACCTGATAGAGTGCCAGGGCCTGGGCATGCCGATCCTCCTCCAGCCCCCATCGGGAGACGAAGTGGAAGAGCTCCCGATTGTGCATGGCCTCCTGGGGAGAGGGCGAGTTGACGGGGAAGATCGACTGATACTCGGCGCAATATCCGGGAGTATAGTCCTCCACATGGGTGACAAAGACGACGGCCTGCTTTTGGCCCTCGGTGAGAAGGTCGGGATTTATGTCCTTCCAGGGGAGGGACTTGAAACGATTCCAGTTGGCATCATCCGCCAACTCGTTATAGGTCGACACATGGTGACGCAAGACAGAAAGGGGAAGACGCACGTTTTTCCTTCGCTAGGATCTGGCAACCCGTTTAAGAACTTCAGATCAAGGGGGGAACCCCCTTGCCGAAAAGATACCCTCATCCCCTTCTTCCGACAGGCGATCGGAGACAATAAAAAAAGGATGAGAAGTCCTCCCTCGGGATTGCACAACGCTCGCCCGAGAAGAGTAATCTATTAGATTAAGCATAAACCATGCCAACCAAAAATAAGATCGCTTGATGAGCCGGAAAAGGAAAGAGCGAACAGGATGTTTTCGTGGTGTCTTCTCCTTGGAACACCCCCCAGAAATGTTTCTCGAGTGAAACATGGGTTTCATGAATGAACCATTATTGAAACAAAAGATGAAACACTCCCCCTCCCCACCCTCCATCCCCTTCCCGATAAACCCAAAAAAAAAGGAAGAATCCGCGGTCATTTATAGCCACAGCAAAATAAGAGATGGCTCACCTTCGCCCCCTCGACTGGATCTGGCCCGTTTTTTGCATTATAATAAACTAATTAATAACAAGCAGATTCCCGACAAAATCCTCAAAATAGCGACAAAAGCCATCGGGAAGATCGGATCACGAGAAGACGGATGACGAACATCACCACTCCCGGAGAGAGCTTCGCCCGATGACCGAGACGACATTCTCCCCTCCCCCCGCCCGGGCCTTTTTTTCCCTGGCCCTGGGAAAACAGCGGGAAGGCTCGAGATCCGTCATGATCCTTTTGCTCCTGTTTTTTCTGGTCCTCTCCCTGGGAAGCGGAGCCTTTCTCACTTATGGTCATCTGGCCGAGCGGGATTCGCACCTCCAGCAGGAACTCTCCCGAGCCCTGTCGGACTCGGAGTCCGTACTGACGAGCTTGGCCGTGATGGGGGAAAATGGACACCCTCCTCTGACGCCGGCACACCTCACCCTCTTCCGGGCCTACAGGATCCAGGCCATCTCGGCCTTGGCCGACATCGGCCGGCGACCCTCCATTTTGACGCCCAAGGTTCGTCGCGTATATTCCCTCCTTCTCGCCCTTTTCAGCTACACCTCCTATTCCCAGGGACAATCTCCGCCTCCCCCCTCCCGGGAGATCGTCCCTCCCGCCATCGAAAGCCGGATGATCGGACTGGCCGTCTCCTTGGGCAGAGCCTTTCGGCTCGAAGGGAAACAGCTCCAGGCACACCAAAGCCTTATGCGCCACCGGCAGTCGATTGCCGCCCTCTCCAGCGGCTTTGGACTCGTTCTTCTATTTGTGATTGCGGCGGCCCTTTGGCGCCATGAGATGGCGCTTCTCCGGGAACGCGCCCGGCAGGAGTTTTTTGCCCGGATGAGCCACGAGCTCCGCACCCCCCTCAACGCCATCACAGGCTACAGCCAGCTGATCCTTTCGGGAGAGGACAGGGAGAAGGAATCCGGCCAGGATGCCGAAAAGATCCTCATCGCCTCGCGCCATCTCGAAGCCCTGATCGACGACCTCTTCGACATGGCCAAGATCGGCAACCGGAAGCTCCTCCTCGAGCCGAGGNNCCGCCGACATGCTGCGGCCGGCGATCGAAGGATCCGGCAACCGACTTGTGGTCCGCCGGGTCCCCCTCGAGGGCCCTGTGGTGACGGATCGGAGGCGGGTACGCCAGATACTCATCAATCTCCTTGAAAATGCGAGGAAANNGGGATTACCTAAGTGAATTTACCGATCATGGAGAGATTCGCCTCTCGTCGTCGCCGGATCCGGACGCCCCCCATTTCTTCCGGGTGATTGTCTCCGACACCGGCATCGGCATGACGCCCGACCAGACCTCCCGAATCTTCGAGCCCTTTACCCAGGCGGACGAAAACACCCGCCTTCGCTATGGGGGCACGGGGCTGGGGCTGGCCATTTCACGCTCCCTCGCCCGTCTCATGGGGGGAACAATTACCGTAGAGAGCCATCCGGGGAAAGGGTCCAGCTTCACCCTCCGCCTTCCGAAGGAGATGCCCTCCCAGGAAACACAACCGTCACCCTCTTGAGAAAGGAACCGGAACCATGAGCCTCATCCTTCTTGTCGAAGACCACGATATGGCAAGGGAAATCATGCAGCGCCGCCTTGAACGCGAGGGGTATCGGGTGGAGACCGCCCAGACAGGGAAGGAGTCGTTGGAGAAAATCCGGAACATTTCTCCCGACCTCGTCCTGATGGACATGAGCATGCCCATGATCGACGGATGGGAGGCAACGAGGAGGATCAAGGCCGACCCCGAGCTCAAAAGGATCCCCGTCATGGCCCTCACGGCCAATGCCATCGAGGGAGACCGGGAGCGATGCCTCGCCGCCGGATGCGACGACTACGAAACGAAGCCCGTGGACTTTGACCGGCTTCTGAAGAAGATCCGGCTCCTTTTGGGAGGTTCCCGAACCTCTTCCTGACACACCCTTTTGGTGATCCGGACCAGAGATGAACGAGAGGCCCTCGGCCTGAATATTGGGCAGAGGCCGGAATCAACCGGGGGGTTATCCGGAGATTCCGACTGCGTGGCACCCCCCAGCTTCCCGACAAACATCCGGAGACCCCTTCATGGTCTTTACCAATCAGGAATCCAAAGATCTCTCCCGGGCCCAGGAAAATCCTGACCGTCCCGGCCAGGCCGCCCACTCCCTCCATCGGACGACGATCGCCCTGTCGGTGGGGGCCGCGATTCTCGTTTTGGTCAACGTCGCCGTTTATTTTTCGACCAACGCGGCCCTGGCCCACCTCTCCCGCACCATCGCCCGGTACCGCACCGTCAGAAACGACCTTCGGTCGGTCTCGTCCGCCCTTTTTGTGATGGTCCAGTCCCGCACTCCCCTCTCCCCCGAAAAACGATCCCTTTTTCGGGGATACCAGGTTCAGGCCGTGGCCGCCCTCTCCAGCATGCAAACGACCACCCGGTTGCTTCTCGCCAACGAGGCCAAGAATATCCGGGCACTGAACGCCCTCTTCGTCTATGCCTCGATCCAGAATATCGAGGCGATCCTCCGGGAGACCCCTCCTGCCGGAACGCCCGTCATCCCCCCGGCTCTCTCCTCCCGCATGCATGGTCTGATCCTCTCCATTCACCGGCAGGTCGGAGCCCGCGAAAAAATCCTCCGGGAACGGGAGCTTCTCCTCCACCACCGGCGCGTCCTCGTCCTCGATGGCTCGTTTCTCCTTTTCCTGGCCCTCCTCGGCTCCTTCATGCTCCTCGAGCGGAGATCAATCGGCTTCCTCAAGACCCTCGAGTTCGAGGTGGACCTGACGAAAAAACTCCTGATCACCTCCGACGTCATCCGGGAGTGGAAGGAGTTCACCAAGAACCTCCTTCTCCAGATCAACCACACCTTTCCGGTGCGATTTCTCTTCTCCCTCTTCGTCACCTCCGAGGAAGTGGTCGAGCTCCATGTCTTCTGGAACGGAGCCCCCTCCCCCGAAGAGCAGCGCCACTTCGAAGCGTCCATCGACCAGCGGGTCCGGGAGGTCACCGGCCTTCTCCCCGAAGGGAAAAACCTCACCTTCTTTCACGAGGTCGTGGCAAGCACCGACTCGCCCTCCCCCCTGTCCAAAGAAACCATCGTTCTCGAGACGGAGAGCCTCCTCCTCGAGCGGCCCCAGATCGGGGGCATCGTCGGCGTAGGGCTTGCGGGAACCCGCTCCGATGCCATCAAGAAGCTCGTGGTCCGCGGCTTTCTCGTCTCGATCCTCAACGTGCTGGGCTCGGTGAAGGCCCTCTCCCTCTACAACAAGGAGGTCGAATACTTTGCCGTGAGGGACCCCCTCACCCGTCTCTTCAACCAACGGGTCTTCTGGGAGCTTCTGGATTATGAGGTGGGCCGTGCCAAGCGCCACGACACCTCCTTCGCCGTCTGCGTCGTCGACCTCGACGACTTCAAGAGGGTCAACGACACCTTCGGCCACACGGTCGGGGACCGCTACCTCAAGGAGATGGCGGCCCTCCTCCTCTCGGGGACGCGCCAGGGTGACATCGTGGCCCGCTACGGGGGCGACGAATTCGCCTTTGTCCTTCCGGAGGTCGATCTGGCCGGAGCCACGAGCATTGTCGACCGCATCCGGGAGAAGATCGCGATGTTCCGGATGGACCCCGACGTTCCGGGATCCCCTCCCATCGAGGCCTCGGTCTCCATCGGCATCGCCCTCTATCCGGACCATGCCTCCAACGCCCAGGATCTCTTTTCCCTGGCCGACCGGATGATGTACAAGGCCAAGCAGTCGGGAAAGAACACCTTCCGGGCTCCCGAGCCCGGCGAGGCGACCCACCTCCACACCGCCGGACAGCGGGAGTCCCACCTCCTCGATCTGGTCAGAAGCGGCCAGGCCTTCCCCTACTTCCAGCCCTTTCTGGACCTATCGACGCGCACGGTGACGGGATACGAGGTTCTGGCCCGCCTCCGGGACAGCGAAGGCCGCATTGTTCCCGCCGGAGAGTTCATCACGCTGGTGGAGCGGGCGGGACTCGCCGCCTCACTGGACTTCGCCATCCTCGAGAAGGCCCTTGAGCAGGCCACCCAACGGGGTCTTGCCGGAAAGCTCTTCTTCAACATGACGCCGTTTGCCATGGCCGCCCCCGATTTCGCCAACCGGATCGTGGAGACCGTGGCCCGCTTTCCGATTCCCCCCGACCGCATCGCCTTCGAGATCACCGAGCGGCAGGCCATCAAGAACATGCGCCTGGTGGAAAATCTCATCCGGGATCTCAAGAGTCTGGGGTACGCCTTTTCGATCGACGATTTCGGGGCGGGATTTTCCTCGCACCACTACCTGCGGGAGTTTCCGGTGGACTATCTGAAGATCGACGGCCCCTTCATCCTGGGCGCCGGCAAGGGAAACACCGTAGACTTCGCGATCATTCACAGCATCGTGAGTCTGGCCCGGTCACTGGGAATCCAGACGGTGGGAGAGGGTATCGAGGACCAGGCGGCGCTTGATGTCGCGACCGCCTGTGGAGTGAACCTGGGGCAGGGCTACTTCGTGGGTCGGCCGGGATCGGCGGAGGCGATGTTGCCGTCCCTGAATCCGTGAGAGAAGTCGGCGGCGTACAGACGGCTCCGGGCCGCCTTTCTCAATTCGGGATCGAAGACACGGCCCACCACGAAAAGGGCCTGGCGCATGATCCGGGCCTTTTTCACCTCGGACTCGATGGTCTCGAGGGTCCCGCGGCAGATCCGTTCGTTCTCCCAGCTGGCCCGNNCCTCTCCGATACGGTCGATGGAGAGGAAGACCACGAGGGTCGATCCGTGGGCGGCCAGGGAGACGAGATCCTCCCCCTCCGGCATGGGCGTCCGGCCGGCGGTGCGGGTCAGGATGACCGTCTGGCTCACTTCGGGAAGGGTCAGCTCCATGCCGAGGGCCGCGGCCGCGGCAAAGACGGAGCTCACCCCCGGAACGACCTCCCAGGGGATCCCCCGGGAATCCAGCGCCGTGGTCATCTCGGCCATGGCGCCAAAAATGGAGGGGTCTCCGGAGGCCAGGCGGACGACGATTTCACCCTTCTCGGCCGATCGGGCCAGCGTGTCGACGATCTCCTCCCGGGTGAGTCCCGCCGAATCGACCCAATGGCCCCGGGGCGAGAGCCCCCGCATCGCCTCTTCGGGGACGAGACTTCCGGCAAAGACGACGAGCTGGGCGGCTTCAAGAAGGCGCGCGGCCCGAACCGTCAGAAGGTCGGGTGCCCCCGGCCCCGCCCCGACAAAATAGACGACCCCAGGACGAATCTCGCGCACAGGAACTCCCGTCATTGGCCCCCTCCGGAGCCATTGGCCCGGGCCGTCTCGACGACCTTCTTCCAGAAGGCCACCCGGGTGATGAAAAATCCCGCCATGGCAAAGGAGACGACGCCGATCCAGGAGACCCCCCGGTGGAGAAAGCCCACCGCCAGCAGAAAGAGCAGGATCCCGGCGACATACCCCATCACCACCAGACGGCGCCGAGGGTGGACAATCGCCGCAGGTCGGGAGAGGACCATGCGGTCGGCGCGGGAAGAGAGCTCGGCATAGTGACGGGGAAAGTTCTCCAGGATGAAATACTGATACCGGGCGTGAAGAAGCGAAAGAAGGCCCGCCATCAGCCCGATCGTCATCTCCCGGGTAAAGGCCGGAACGGTGAGGGTATGCCGCTGCCACTGGTAGGTGGACAGGAGAAAGAGCCCTCCCATCCCCACCATGCCTAAAAGGGCCGAGCTGGGGAGGAAATAGCGCTCGATGTAGGAGAGGGCCGCTTCTCGATCGCGGTTTTGCGGGGTGATCATCGGGGCATCCATCCGTTTTTTCGCACGACAAGAAGCGACATGTAGGGGACCTCATCGGGAGCCACCCGGTCGAGGCGACGCTCGATCCGTTCCCCGGCCATGCCCACGCTGGAAATGTAGGCGGTCCGGTCAAGAAGTCCCCGGCGGGAGAGGATCTCACGAACCGCGGGAAAGACCTTGTTGATCTTCATGAAGACCACAACCTCGAAAAGGTCGAGGGCCTTTTCGATTTCCTCCGGCGCATAGACCGCCGGAAGAACCCCCAGGCGCTCCGACCCTTGGGTCAGCGGCTCCACGAGCTTTGCCACCCCGGCCGCATAGGCGGTAATTCCCGGAACGACCTCCACCCGAAGGTCGGGAGCCAGCGGAAAGAGCCCCGAGAGGAGATTTCCGAAGGTGGAGTAGAACAGGATGTCTCCCAGGGCCACGAAGGCGGCATCTCCCCGGGAAAGTGCCCCCAGGAGAACCTCGGCATTCTTCCTGCGGGCGTCGGCCAGAACGTCCGGGTCGCGGGTCATGGGAAAGAGGAGGCTCACGATGTCGGGGGCGCGTCCCGCCCTCTCCCGCTGGGCGAGAAGGGGGCGCAGGACCTCCAGGGCCATCGAGCCGGCGTCGGCATAGGAGGTCGGAACGGCCAGAACGGGGACCTCTCCCAGAATGCGGTGGGCCTTCATCGTCAGAAGCTCGGGATCCCCCGGCCCCACACCGATCCCGTAAAGGGTTCCCGAAAGACCTTTCGCCCTGGATTCTCCGCTCACCGTCCCGCCTCCTGATCCTCGGACGACGAAGGATCCCGATCCCCCTCCGTCGAGTGGACCAGGCCACCGGCCTCCTCGTCCTCCCCCCCCCGGATCCGGTATTCCTCGGAGAGCCAGCGGGCGAGATCGATCGTCCGGCACCGCTCGGAGCAAAAAACGCTCCGGAGAGTGCTCTCAAGCGGAGCCCCGCAGATGGCACACCGACGCTCATCCACCGGAAGGAACCTCCCCGTCCACGTCCCGGAAGCGGTCGACATACTTGCCCACCATGTCGAGCTCCAGGTGGACCCGATCTCCCACCTGACGATCCCCCAGGGAGGTCACGGCCAGGGTATGGGGAATGATGGCCAGGGTCACAAGGCTTCCCTGTTGATCGGGAAGATCCCGGAACTGATTCACCGTCAGGCTGATCCCGTCGACGGTGATCGACCCCTTGGGAATCAGATAGCGGTGGTGGGGCGCCGGAACAAAAAGTCCGAAGAAGACGGTGTTGCCCGAGATCTCCCGGGAGTCGATCCGCCCCAGGCAGTCCACATGCCCCAGGACAAGATGCCCTCCCAGGCGGTCGGAGAGCTTCATGGCCCTCTCCAGGTTCACCCGGTCGCCGGCCTTGAACGCGCCCATGCGCGTCACCCGAAGGGTCTCCCGGGAGACATCGACAAAGAAGGCGTCTCCCCGGCTCTCCACCACCGTCATGCAGGCCCCGTCGATCGCGACGGACTCGCCGGCCATGAGCTCCCCGGCAAAGGGGACACTCCCGATTCCCAGCCGCCCCCCTCCGGCGCCCGCCGACGGATCGATGGGAGCCAGAACCCTCCCTGTCGCCTCAATGATTCCCGAAAACACCCGGTTCCGTTCCTTTCGTTTGCGATTGATCCCGTCACGACCGTCCGGGCATTTGGTCCGGAGCCGTTTCCCGGGGATGCTCCGGCCCCGGAAGGGAGTTCGGCCCCCAGAAGTCGGCTCCCACAAGAAGGTCGTCCCCCAGCCGTCTGATCACCGAAAAGCCGGGAAGTCGCCGGGCCCTGGCAAGGGTCGGAGGAGACGCTCCTCCCAGCCAGCCGATGGCATCGGTCCCACCGATCAGGAGGGGCGCCAGAACGACCCGGATCCGATCCACCAGCCCCGCCGCAAGGAAGGAGGCGTTCACCCGGGAGCCCCCTTCCACCAGAACGGTGAGGAGCCCTTCCTCCGCCAGCACGGCGAGAAGGGCCCGAAGATCGATCTCGCCTGTCCGCACTTCCGGCAGGACAAGGATTCGGGCTCCGCTCTTCTCCAGTTGGCGCAGGGATCTCTCCGGGGCTCGGGGCCCGGCGACAAGAAAGACCGGCCCCCCTCCCTCCTCGCCAAAAAGGCGGGAATCGGGAGGAAGACGTCCGGTAGAGTCCAGGATCACTCTTGCCGGCTGGTGGCTGCGGGATCCCGGAAGTCGATTCGTCAGACGGGGGTCGTCCTTCATGGCCGTACTGATGCCCACCAGGATCGCATCATGGTCGCGGCGAAGACGATGGGCATAGGCCAGGGAGCGTGAGCCCGAGATCCACTGGGAGTCACCGGTGGAGGTGGCGATCTTCCCGTCGAGGCTCATGGCCCCCTTGAGCGTCACATAGGGACGCCCCTGACGGATCAGGGACGAAAATCCACGATTTTGCTCGAAGGCCCGGGCGGCAAACAGCCCTTCGGACACGTCCAGCCGTTGGCCGGCCAGACGTTCAAGCCCCCGGCCAAAGACCCGGGGATTGGGATCCCGCATGGCGACCACCACCCGGNNGCCACTCCCGCCTGCACGATCGCCTCGGTACAGGGAGGGGTTCGCTTCTCCACATGGCAACAGGGCTCAAGGTTGACATAGAGAGTCGCCCCCCGGGCCCGGTCGCCCGCGGCCCGAAGGGCCAGAACCTCGGCATGTTCCTGTCCGGCCTCCCGGTGGTAGCCCTCCCCGACAACCTTGCCGTCGCGAACCACCACCGCTCCCACCATGGGATTGGGGGCCACCGTGTCCCGCCCCTTCTCCGCGAGCACGAGGGCCCGCTGCATCCACCGGCGATCGGCCGGCTCACCCGGGGGTCGGCTCACCCGTTGTCCCGCTCCTTCCGGGAAAGCGAGACGAGGCGATCGAGGTGGCCAAAGACGGAGAGGCGGCCGGAAAGAATGGCCAGAAGCGCCTGACGGTTTCTCCTGACCCCCGGATCGGGGTCATTGACGAGAACGGCCGAAAAGAAGGCCTCGATCACCGGCAGGAGGGGCTTGAGGCGCAGCACCTCCGTAAAGAAGTCCTCCCGGGTCGGGTCGTGCGGGAAGGGGGTCTTTTCAAGCGCCGCGAGGCTCTCCCACAGGGCCCGCTCCTCGGAGACGGCGATCAGGGCCGGATCGAAGGAAGAGTTCTCCCCCGAGAGAATCCTGTCGACACGCGTCTTGACCGTTTCGAAGGCCCCGAAGTCCGCGCTCAAAAGGAATTCCGAGAGAAACTCGAGACGACGCCAGGAAAGAAAGGGCGGCTCGTCGGAGAGTCGGGCCGCCCCGTACCAGGCGGAAANNGGCGGAGGCCCCGTCTCTTGTAAAGAGACTCTCCATTCGATCCTCCCAGAACGCCACCAGGGCCGGGGAGGTCTCGGACAGAGGCTTCGGAGGAGAGGAAAGCCCCCAGGCCTCGAGCGCCAGATCCGCAAGCTTCGACAGGGTCAGGGGGAGGGCCCCTTCGGCAAGAATTCTGAC
Organism: Nitrospirae bacterium UBA4572; assembly: GCA_002387725.1. Taxonomy (GTDB): domain Bacteria; phylum Nitrospirota; class Leptospirillia; order Leptospirillales; family Leptospirillaceae; genus UBA4572. Next base: position 5,157 of record DGKK01000066.1, on the reverse strand, counting down.
GAGCCCCAGTCCGCTTCGCCGAAGGGCAAAGGGGTCGAGGGAACCACTGGGGTTCGCCCCGCCCAGGAAGGCTCCGGCCTGGCCCACTGCCCGGTCGCACAGGGAAAGGAGCAAGGAGGGAAGATCCTCGGGAACCGGGTCCCGGAAGGTCCGGGGGGCGTAGTGGGAGGCAATCGCCTCGGCTACCGCCCGGTCAAGGGGGGTGATCTCCCCGCCCTTTTCCACTTCCCGAAGGAAATAGTAGCGGCCCACCTCCCCTTCGAGCTCCGGGAACTCCTTGACGAGGCCGGTCAGAAGATCGGCCTTGTAGAGAATGGCCGCCCGCTCGCAAATGGCGGCAAGATCCTCCCGGGTGGTGTGATGGCGCGCGATGAGCCCGTCGGGAAGAAGGGCCAGAACCTCGAAAAGGAGGCGGCGGGTCGCCCGGACCTTGTCTCCCACCGAACCCACTCCGGGAAAAAAGACAACGGAGTCGAGCCCCGGAACCCGATCCGACAGCGGCACGGCCACATCCCGGCTGATGTAGTAGTNNGCCACCACGCGCACATACCCGTCCCTCACCACCGAGAGCTCGGCCGTGGGATTGCCCGAAACCCCAAGAAAGTGCGCCACGGGGCGCCCGGCCCCTGAATCGGCGACGAAAAATCTCTGATGGACCTTGAGCACGGTGCGGACGACGGGGGCCGGAATCCCCGAGAAGCGTTCGGGAAGGGTGGCCGGAATCACCCGGTAGTTCTCCACCAGACAGGTCACCTCATCGAGGAGCTGAGGATCCAGGGACAGGGTCAGGTCGTCGGGCCAGGTGCCGGCGCTCTCCTCCATGCGCATGGCCAGGATCAGGTCGTTTTCAATGCGGTCCCGTCGCCGGGCAAGGGAGAGCTCGACGCCCCAGTCCCGGACTTCGGAATCGTAGTGCACCACATTGCGGACAAGGACCGGGGAACTCCCCCGGTAGCGGGGAGGAGCGGTCAACCGGCCCGAGACCTGTCCGGCAAACTCGAAGCCCACGACCTCGTCCCGATAGAGGGCAAGGATCCACAGAAGGGGCCGGAGGAAGGGGCCGTTTCCCCGTCCCCACCGCATGCTTTTGGCGAAGGTCAGGGAGGACAGGGCCCCCTGGAAAATGCCAGGAAGGATCTCAAAGACGGGAAGGGACGGGAGCCTTTTCCGGAGGGAAAGATAGCGGCCCCGCGGGGTTTCCACGACCTCCAGATCTTCCGGGGTGGCATTCTGGGCCCGGGCAAAGCCACGGACGGCGGGAGAGGGGTCGGAAGGCCATCCCCCGGCGGCCGACACCGGGGGCCCGGTGACGAGCTCCTCCCGGGCCGACGTCTCCGGAAGAAGACCGTCGATGCGCACCACGAGCCGGGAGGGAGTCCCGCCCGAAAAAATGCCCGAAAATGACGCCCCCTTTTCTTCAAGCCCGGCCCGGACCAGGCGGGCCAGAGAGTCGAGCACATCGGAGACGGAACCGGCGGGAAGCTCCTCGCACCCCACCTCCAGAAGGGCACTCTGGCGAAGATCGGGAGGGGTCCCGACATCTGGCACGCTCATCGCTCCTCCTCCTTTCCGGTATAGAGGGCCGCCACCTTCCGGGCAAGCCCCCGGACCCGGCCGATGAGCCGTTGGCGCTCTTCGGTTCCCACGGCCCCCCGGGCATCGAGAAGATTGAAGCAGTGAGACATCCTCAGGACCCTTTCATAGGCGGGACGGTAGAGGCCGTCTTCGAGGAGGACGCGGGACTCAGACTCCATCTGGTCGAACTCCCTCCGGACCCATTCCCGATCGGTCTTTTCAAAATTCGAGATCGACTGCTGGCGCTCGTTTTCCTGGAAGATGTCCCCATAGGTGACCCGGTCGTTGTAGCGAAGGTCGTAGACATTCGAGACCCCCTGAAGATACATGGCCAGCCGCTCAAGCCCGTAGGTGATCTCCACGCTCACGGGGGAGAGCGGAACTCCGGCCACCTCCTGGAAGTAGGTGAACTGGGTCACCTCCATCCCGTCGAGCCACACCTCCCAGCCGAGGCCCCAGGCCCCGAGAGTCGGAGACTCCCAGTCGTCGTGGACAAAGCGAATGTCGTGAGCGGAGGTCCGGAGGCCCAGGGCGGCGAGGCTCGCCAGATAGAGATCCTGGGATCGGTCGGGGGAGGGCTTGAGGAGAACCTGGAACTGGTAGTAATGCTGGAGCCGGTTCGGATTTTCTCCGAATCGGCCGTCGGTCGGCCGCCGGCAGCCCTGCACGTAGGCCACGCGGGTGTCCTGGGGGCCCAGGGCGCCGAAAAAGGTCGCCGGGTGGAAGGTCCCCGCGCCCATCTCCATATCGTAGGGCTCAAGGAGAAGGCATCCCTCGCGGGCCCAGAACCCCTTGAGGGTCATCACCATATCCTGGAATGTCATCATGGTCGGGGAGATCCTTGCATGGGGAGTGAGTCGTCTCTGTCGCCTTGATATTAGCCGAGAGGAGAAAAAGACTCAAGAAAAAAGAGAGAGGCGTGTCACGGTTCGAACAGGGTGCGACAGGAATCGGGAAGGGACTCCGGCGCAAAGGGAGGGCACGCCGAAGTCCCGACAGCAAAAAGGCCTAGGAGGTAAAGTGGATCCGGCTATGGGATCCGTCGCAGAAGGGCTTCTTGGCGGAGGCGCCGCAACGGCAGAGATGGTGGGTCTTCTGACCATCCTTGATGACCTGGCCCTTGTCGTCGGTGATGGTGATTTCACCCACAACTTCGAGCGGACCGTTCTTCATGCATTTCACATTCACATCGGACACGGGAGCCTCCTTTGATGACCATGGCTGTTTTGGGAAGAGACTTAAAGGTGAATCCTCCCCCTTGACACTCCCGATTTTAGTTTTAATTTAAACTTTTTGTCAAGGGAACCGGATGCAGGGATCAGTGATAAGGATTTGCAACGATTCCCCCCAACCCTCCCCCTTCCCCAGTGAGAGCAAACAATTCTGGAAGGCAACCGCCATGGAAAGAGATGCAAGGCAATCTCGAAACCCTCCTTAACTTTTTTGGGGAAAATCATCGTGAACAGCAATATCTCCCCAAGGAAACCCGTGTCCTTTCCCGAACAAAAGATTGACGAAGGACAAGGAAGTTCGCTATCTTTTTTAGGGGAGGTCGTTCTCGTCAGGGTTCTCCCTTCTGGCGCTTCCTCCACGGTCAAGGCCGGAACGATGAAGTCTCCGCCATCTGATCCGCATTCACGATATGCCTTACCGGAAGGATTTCTCCCCCATCTTCCGGATCCGGGGCATCTTCCCCACACAAAAAAGACGATGCAGTCACGAACAAGGGACAATCACCACACTTGGGCGCCTCCCTCCCCTTACGCCTTGTCCTCACCCCCTTGGCGCTCATCAGGAAGGACAATGGCGGCACCTCCCTCATCCCTCCGGGAAAAGGTCAGACAAACACTGAAAACTCAAAAAAGGAGCCGGAAATGCCGATCGTCACCATCATGCCCTCGGGCAAAACAAAAGAAGCCGAAAGCGGAACAAGAATTCTCGACATCCTTGTCGAGGCCGGAGAAAATATCGGCCACAAATGCGGCGGAAAGGCCTCCTGCGGAACATGCCACATTTTTGTCAACGAGGGGCGAAAGACCCTGTCCAAAACGGAACGGCCCGAAAACGAACGGCTCGATGCCGTTGTCGGCGTGGGATCCAAGTCCCGACTTGCCTGCCAGGCCCGGCTAGGAGGCGAGAATGTGACCATTGAAATTCTTGGATTCTCCTCCGGATACTGATCGGATCACTCCGTCAGCTCCGACCTTGGGGAACTCGCTGGCGGCCATCCCTTTCGGGGGGATGGCCTGCCGGAGGTTCCGCCGATTCTTTTCAGCAGAGCCCCCCGAACCTTGAATCCGGATTCCCCCTTCTTTAAACTTGGGGCATGAAACAGGTCAGCGAACGACTTCGCGAACTCAGAAAAAATCAGAACCTCTCCCTGCGGACCCTCGCCAAAAAGGCGGGGATTTCGGCCTCCTCCCTCTCCCAGATCGAATCGGGGCAGGTCTCCCCCTCCATCGCCACACTAGAAAAGGTCTGTGCCGCCCTGGAGCTTCCCATCACCACCCTCTTCGACGAAACCCCGGGCGAATCCGACCCTCTTGTGATGCCGGCCCGGAACAGGCGGCGGGTTTACAGCACCACCTCCCATGCCACCGTCGAGCCCCTGGCCCGGGGATTTGCCGCCAAGAAGATGCAGCCCCTGCTCATTACCCTCGATCCGGGAGGGGAGGTCGGGGAACAGCCCTATGCCGGAATCAAGGGAGAGGAGTTCGCGGTCGTTCTCTCGGGAACCACCCTCTTCGAACAGGCCGGCAAGGTCTACGATCTTGGCCCCCTCGATGCGGTCTACTTCGACCCGCACCAGCCCCACAACTGGAAAAATCCCGGCACCGACCCTGCCACCATTCTTCTTGTCGTCTCCCTCTGACAGCCCATTGCCCGGACACCTCGGGGGGTCGGCATGCCCCTCCCGCCCGTCTTCCCGCATTTTCGTTTTTTGGCCATTTTCCCCTCATTGATGATTCCTTGCGATCCCTCTCCTTGTTCGCCTCCTGATCTGTGATATCATTATTTTGACATTCGTGACGGCTCAGGAAGGGTGAATTCCTTTGCGATTTCTTGGGTCCGGCACCGAACGCGTTATTAAGCACCTGACTCCGGGAAAGAAAATCCCCAGGAGGGAGGCCCCATGGCTCCTCCCAAAAAAGACGCCTCCGAACCTACTCCCCCTTCTCTCTTTCACTCCTTTGCCCCTCTGCTTGAGGCGGCAGCCGACGGAATCCACATTCTCACCCCCCAGGGAACCCTCGTCTCCGCCAGCCGCGCCTTCTTCGAGATGCTGGGGTATGCTCCGGAGGAGATCCTCGGAAGCCACGTCTCGGCCTGGGATGCCCGATTGACCTCCTCGGAGCTTGCCGATAACATCGCCCGAACGCTGGCGCTTCCTCGGAACGGCAAGTTCGTCTTCGAGTCCCTCCACCGCAAAAAGGACGGATCGACCTTTCCCGTGGAGATCCACGCCGCCCTCCTCCCTCTGGCAGACCGTCGATTTTGCTTTTTCTCATCCCGGGACATTGCCGACAGGCAAGCCGGCGAGAGGCGCCTTAGGCAGCTGACGGAGTTCACCGAGCTTCTGGC